>JAZQXR010000098.1:0-35339 GCA_045632975.1 Rikenellaceae bacterium | reverse complement strand
TTGTGGATTGCCGCTCCGACGTAGTGATCTCGCCTCTTGTGGGCGACCATCACAAGTCCCACATCAAGTTTACTTGAATGTGGTCTTTTTCTTTTTGCGGTGTATATGCCGTAGGCATTGTGTTGGTTGTGGATTGCCGAGCCGACGCAGTGATGTCGCCCCTTGTGGGCGACAATCACAAGTTTAGAAAGTCGTGGGTAATTGTGAATTGTGAATCGTGAATTGTGAATTACAAAAAAAGCCTGCCTGACGAGGTGTCAGACAGGCTTTTGGGTTATTCAATCTCGACGAGTGGCGCTCCCGAGGCAACCACATCACCGGGGGTGACAAATATTCGTTTGATGGTGCCGGCAACATCGGTGTCGATGACGTTCTCCATCTTCATTGCTTCGAGTATTGCAATTTCGCTTCCACGCTTAACCGTATCGCCAACATTGACCTTGAGCTCAAGCACTGTTCCCGGTAGCGGAGCCTCGACGGCATAACCGGTTATGGGTTCGGGCTTGGGCTTGCGAGCCTCCTCCTCGGCTCGACGACGAGCCTCCTCGGCGGCCTCTTTGGAGCGACGCTCGGCCTCGACAGCATCCCATGCAGCACGCTTGGTCTTGGTGAGATAATCCTTGGCTACCAACGGGAAGAGTTCGAGCAGAAGCACCTCTTTCTCGTTCTCGGCGAGCTTCACACCACCGCAATCCTCGAGGGTGGGGTTGGGCTGCATCTGATATTTGGAGGTATCGTAGGGGGTCATCTCGCGTACGCCTGCAATCTGCATGCGGAACTCGGGGTCAATCTCGACGGGTGTGTGACCATACTCTCCCTTGACCAAACCGACAAACTGAACACTCGTATTGGCATACATAGCCTTGCCGTTCTTGAGCGCTACGGCGCAGTTTACGGCTTGAGCACCAACGATTTGGCTTGTGGGAGTCACCAAAGGCGGCAGACCTGCAGCCAGACGCACGGTGGGAATCAGACGCATGGCCTCGGGCAGAATATCCTCGTTCTTGAGAGCCTTGAGCTGTGCCACCATGTTGGTGTACATGCCACCCGGAATCTCGGCCTTCTGTACCAGCTCGTTGGGTGCGGGGAAGTTGAAGTAGGCCTCGATTTTGTGACAAGCATTGACCAAAGTCGGCTCGTCAACCTCGATGGCGGCCTTTGCTGCGCGGTCGAACTCGGCCTCGATGTGTGCGGGCAGAGTGTCGGTCAGCGGGTTGAAGGGGTTGGGGAACTGTTTTACGGCATCGTAGGCGTCGAGCTCCTTGCGTATGCCGAGCAGCTCGGCGTTAATCTTGGCTACGGCCTCCATGTTGATGTCGAGCTCTACACCCAGCTTCTTGCAGAAAATCCAGATGAGCTCTATGGCGGGCGCCGCGGGACCTCCGGCAAAGTTCCAAATGTTGGTGTCTACGATGTCTACACCCGCAGCAATGGCCGACACTACCGATGCCAAACCGTAGCCCGGTGTGCAGTGAGTGTGGAAATCGACAGGTATCGACAGGGCGCTCTTGAAACGTTTAACCAAATTATATACGCGTGTGGGCGGAATAAGGCCGCTCATGTCCTTGATGGTAATCATGTCGGCACCGAGCGCAGCCATCTGCTTGGCTTTGTCCACAAAGTAGTCGTCGGTGAATACGGGCTCGGGGTTGCGCTTGCCACGCAGACGCTCCCACAGCGAGAGCGACGGGTATTTCGGGTCGATGGTGTAGCATACTGCACAGTCGGCAATACCGCCATACTGTTTGACATACTTGATGGTCGAGCGCACGTTGTCCACGTCGTTCAGTGCATCGAAGATACGCATGATGCCGAGTCCCGATTCGATGGCGTTGCGTGAGAATCCCTCGATAATCTCGTCGGTGTAGGGCGAGTAGCCGAACAGGTTGCGTCCGCGAGATAGTGCGGTGAGCTTTGATACATCTCCCACGGCGCGGTGAATGGTCTCAAGGCGAGTCCACGGGTTCTCGCCCAAGTATCGCATCACGGAGTCGGGTACAGCACCGCCCCATACCTCCATGGCATAGAAATTAGCATCTTTATAGTAAGGTAGCACGCGGTCGATTTGCTCTTGACGCATGCGTGTCGCAAAGGACGATTGCTGACCGTCACGCAGGGTGAGGTCGCGGATTTTCAGCGTTTTCATAGGCGTAATATCAGTGTTGTACGGGCGTTGTGCCCGAAGTTTGGGAATAATTGTTATGGTACAAAACTCATTCCCAAGACAAAGATAAAAAATCTTTTTCGGAAAAATGGGAGCCCTAAAACTTTTTTTGTCGCCAAAATTTGAAAATACAAAACATTTATTTATATTTGTATCAAATTTGTAATAATAACAAATCAAACCGATAAAGCTATGAGAAAGATTTTTAGTTTGACCCTTATTGCGGTCGTGGCGGCGATTTCGTTTATTTCGTGCGAGGACGATATTTTTGAGAGATGCGAATATGAGGTAGAGGGCTCGGATGTGCTCTATGTGGACCAAAGTGGTGGCGAGGTGTCGTTCCGCTTCGAGTGCGACCAGAAATGGACTTTGACGCTGGATAGCGATTGGCTCCAGTTTGTGGACAACACATATAGCTCGGGTCGTGCCGATGTCGAGAAGAGCGTTCGTCTGAAGGTCAGTCCCGCGGCGGAGGTCGAGGGCGATTCGCGCAGTGCAAAGGTTTATCTCAACTGCCGAAGCTACAAGCGCGAGCAGGTGGTGACGGTGGTGCAACTGCTGAATGGTAAGTAATGCCATTCTCTTTCCCTTATACATAAGAGCCTGCCCAATCCATTGGGCAGGCTCTTATTGTATTGTATTTCAGTCGGTTTATCTACTCCACAACAGCTTCTTGCCGAAACCGAGTGTGTTGTCGGTGTGTTTGAGCGTATGCGCTTTGAGTACCCACAGCGAGAGGGGGGCAATGGCGGCATAGGGGAAGCGCTTGAGGTAGGCTTTGCGCAGAGTGTCATAGAGCGGATGGCCCTCGTCGAGAGGTTCGGCCTTGCCCGCAATCTGCAAACCTTGAACTCGGCCCACGATGCGCGTCTCGAGCACAATCGATGCGGCAACCTCGCCCGAGGTCATCATCTCCGAGCCGTGGCGTGTGGCGCGGTCCGAGGTGAACACAAATGACACACTCTCCGCATCGAAGGCATAGAAGAGATTGGCGCACCACGGACGGCCCTCTGAAACGGTTGCAAGGGTCATTACATGGTGTTTGCGAATGAATGCAAGGGTCAGTTTATCGGGTTGCGAGGTCATCTGCTATCTCTTTTTTGGGGATTACTACAGAGTCGAGTTGAACGATAGGCGCGCATTTGAGCGAGTCGCCAAGCTCCGAGAGAATCATGCCTCGAACGTACTCAAAGCTCTCGCGATTATCCTCGCGGATGGGCTCCACCGGGTCGCTCGGTGCTTTGAGCGGGTCGATGGGCTTGCCGCCCTTCCACAGACGGAAGTCGAGGTGCGGGCCGGTGCTTGTTCCCGTGCTACCAACATAGCCGATGAGCTGACCTTGCGATACGCGCACTCCGGGTGCAATGCCTTTGGCAAATCCGCGAAGGTGCAGATAGCCACTTGTGAGGTTTTGCGGGTGTTTGATTTTCAGCGTGTTGCCGCCTCCGCCGCCCCAGCCTTTGAATATCACCGTTCCGTCGGCAATGGCATATACGGGAGTGCCCGAGGGGGCTGCGTAGTCTACGCCGTGGTGCGGACGATAGACGCGGTGAACGGGGTGCAGACGCGAGTGCGAGAATCGTGAACTGATGCGCGAATATTTCAGCGGCGCTTTGAGCAGCAGTTTGCGCAGTGAGTTCCCCTTCTCGTCCCAATAGGTAATCTTGTCGCCCTGACGGTACGGAATTGCATAATACTCCTTGCCGCAGTGGTTGAATACCGCGCCCCACACGCGTCCCGAGCCTATGCACACCGAGTCTACATACTGCTTGTCGTAGATGACCGTGAAGCTATCGCCGGCTTGCAGCGCAAAGAAATCGACGCTCCAGCCGTATATCTCCTCAATCTCTACGGCCAACGACACGGGCATACCCGCCTCGGCGATGCAGTTCCACAGCGACGACGAGATGGTTGCCGTGTGTTTCAGGCGCTCGGTACGAACGGGTTTGTGTCCCTCGCGGATGGCTATGGAATCTCCTGCAAGCGAGATGGTTACATAGTCGGTGATGCTCTTCTCGTAGACGAAGTGTTCGAGCTTTTGGGCTGTCGAGTCTCCGCTCAAGATGACGGAGTAGTGGCCGCCGATGCGAATCTTGCGCAGGTCGAAAACTTCTCGGCTCTCGCGGTCAATCTTGTCAATCATGGCGGCACTCACACCAAAACGGCCGAGGATTTTGCCCGCTGTTTCGCCCTGACGAACCTCATCATGCACCACAACAAGGTCGGTGCAGTCGATGTCGTAGAGTATGATGCGCGGCTCCTCGACCTGTTGCTCCTCGGCAGTGGTTGCCGAAGAGCCGCAGGCAGCGAGTGCTATGGTTGTGAGTATCAGTGCTAATGCTCTTCTCATCGGAGTGGATTAGTTCAGGGTGGGGAGGTTCGAGTACTCGGCCGAGTAGCGCAACATCTGGTCGATGTACTCCTCGGTGTAGCTTACGCGAACGTCTACAACCTCGCCATTCTCGGTAACGAGCTCATACACAGGGTTTACAAAGCCTGCATAGGGAGCGATGCCAAGTGCGTTGTAGCGGGCGAGTACCTCGCGGTGAAGCTCGGGGTCGATGTTCACGGCATACTTCTCGATAAGGTCGCGGCAAGCGTTGAAGTCGCCCTCACTCTTGATGCGTTGAACCTCGTAGAGCAACTCGCCAAAGAGCTCGCGCAGAGCCTCAAAGTCGTTCACTACGATGTATGTTTTGCCATTCTCCACAACCTTTTCGATGATGTTGCGGTCGCGGCCGTGCTCATAGCACCACTCGGCAATCAGTTTGCGGTTGCGCATGTGAGCCTCCTCGACGGTCTTGCCCTCCTCGATGCGTGCGAATTGGGTCATCATACCGTTCATGATGTAGTGCGAGTATTGAGCTTTGGCCACCTCGAACGAGGGTACAAGTCCCAGCTCAACCATCTTCTCGTCGCCGAGGAAGTAGAGACCGAACAGGTCGGCACGAGCCTCCTCGAGAGCCGAACCATATTGTTTGAGCTCATCGCCTTTGGTGCCGGGTGCAAGTTGTCCCGAACCGTGGCCCAAGCACTCATGCAGGTCGGTGTGGAGGTTGTCGCCGATGCGGCCGAACTCCTTGATGCGGGCGCGGTCCTCCTCGCGGAGCACAAACTCCTCGTTGAAGCCGTTACCCTCGGCTGCTTTGGCATAGGCGTGAGTGATATTGTCGATGGTTACCGATTTCGAGCCGAACTCCTTGCGAATCCAGTCGGCGTTGGGCAGGTTGATGCCGATGGGGGTTGCGGGGTAGCACTCGCCGGCGATGGTCGATACGGTGATAACCTTTGCCGATACACCCTTGACCTCGGCCTTGCGGAAAGCGGGGTTGATAGGTGCGTGGTCCTCAAACCATTGTGCGTTTTTGCTGATAATCTCGGTGCGAACGGTAGCTGCGTCGTTGCGGAAGTTTACGGTCGACTCCCAGCCAGCTTTGTAGCCCAGAGGGTCGTTGTAGTTCTCGATAAAACCGTTTACAAAATCGACGTTCGAGATGGTGTCTTTGACCCACAGAATGTTGTACTCGTCGAAGGTGCGCAGGTTGCCTGTGCGGTAGTAATCTACGAGCTTTGCGATGTACTCCTTTTGGGTGGGGTTTGCATAGGTGGCAGCCTGCTCGAGCCAATAGGTAATCTTGGCGATGGCGGGGCCATACATGCCGCCCTCGTGCCATACCTTCTCGACAATCTTGCCGTTCTCCTTAACCAGCTTCGAGTTCAGACCGTACGAGATGGGTTGGGGGTCTTTGGGGTCTTGAATCGACGCATAGTAGGCCTCGGCCTCGGCTTGGGTGATGCCCTCGTGGAAGTTGATAGCCGAGGTTACGACCACATCTTCGCCATCACGTTGGTTGGTGCGGGTAGCGCAGTAGTCGGGGTTGAAGATGACCTCGGTGAGGGTTGCGAGCAGCTCCTGGCGAGGTGCGGCGTCGAGGGGAAGCAGCTCATCGGGAGTGGCGTTGTAGAGCTCGGTAAAGAACTCACAGCTGAACTCGGGGGTGAACTTGTCGCCCGAGTAGTGGTGGTGAATACCGTTGGCGAACCAAACCTTCTTGAGGTACTTCTCGAGGGCGAGCCACTCGGTCGAGCTCTTATCGCCCTTGTACGAGGTGTAGATACCCTCGAGGGTGCGGCGCACGGCGAGGTTCCACTTGAAGTATTGGTCGGTGGTGATGTCGCGTCCCCAGAGTGCAGCCTGTCCGAGGCAGTAGAGAAGTTGCTTCTGGTCGAGGGGCAGATTCTCGAACTCGGGCACGGTGTATCTCAATACGCGAATATCGTCGAATTGGTCGATTTGCCAGCTAAAATTGTCGGCCGCATTGTCGGTCGAGTTGCAGGATGTGAGCCCGAGGGCTGCGCCTGCGGTGATTAAAATGCTCATGGTGATAGTCTTCAGTGTGCTTTTCATGTCTGTTTTTGAGTTTGTTTGGTGCAAAGGTAGATGTTTTTTGGTAAAAAGATTAGCTTTTTGAATATCAATTTCTAACTTTGCGCCCAATATTTAACGTATGTTAAAGCCGTAGATTGTGATGAAAATCGTAAATACCGTGGCGGAACTTCGCCAAGCCCTCTCGCAGGTCGATGCTGCGGGTGTGGGTTTTGTGCCCACAATGGGTGCTCTGCACGAGGGACATATCTCGCTTGTGGAGCGTGCTCGCCGTGAGAATCCGACTGTTGTGGTGAGCGTCTTTGTCAACCCCACGCAGTTCAACGACCCCAACGACCTTCGTAACTACCCCCGCACCCCCGAGGCCGATGCAGCACTGCTCGAGGCGGCAGGTGTCGATGTGGTGTTCATGCCCTCGGTGGAGGAGATGTACCCCACGCCCGATACCCGTGTGTTTGACTTCGGCACTATAGACAAGGTGATGGAGGGAGCTACCCGTCCCGGTCACTTCAATGGTGTTGCACAGGTGGTTAGCCGTCTGTTCGAGATGGTTCAGCCCGCCCGCGCCTACTTCGGCGAGAAAGATTTTCAGCAAATTGCGGTTATCCGCGCCATGATGCGTCAGCTCGGCATTGGACTCGAACTTATCCCTTGCCCCATCGTTCGTGGTGAGGATGGTCTTGCCCTCTCGTCGCGCAATACACTGCTCACCCCCGAGCATCGCGCCGCAGCTCCCGATATCTACGCCGCACTCCGACTCGGAGCCGAGGCCGTGGGTACTAAAACTCCCGCCGAGGTCGTTAGCATTATCGAGCAAGCCATCGAGAAGAGCGGTCTGCTGAAGGTAATCTACGTCGAGGTTGTGGATGGTGACTCGCTCGAGAGTATCGCCGAGTGGAAGAGCGCCGCGAGTGGCCGTGTACAGTGCTGTGTGGCGGTTCAAGCGGGTGCTATTCGTCTGATTGATAATATTAAGCTGGTATGACAATAGAGGTACTCAAAAGTAAGATTCACCGCGTAACAGTTACGCAAGCCGACCTTAACTATGTCGGTAGCATCACCATCGACGAAGACCTGATGGACGCTGCAAATATGATTGCGGGCGAGAAGGTGCAGGTTGTGGATATCGACAATGGCTCACGTCTGGAGACGTATATAATAAAAGGTAAGCGCGGAAGCGGTATCATCTCGCTCAATGGCGCGGCTGCACGTCTGGTGTGCGTTGGCGACAAGGTTATCATCATGAGCTATGCACGCATGGACTTCGAGGAGGCCAAGAGCTTCGAGCCGTGGGTTATCTTCCCCGACACCGCAACCAACCGCCTTGTAAAGTAGTCTGCAATGGATACACTGTTCGCGATTCTGGCCGTCCTGTTTGCCATCATAGGAGTTGTGGGTAGCATTGTGCCCGCTCTCCCCGGCCCGCCTATCAGCTATGTGGGCCTGATTCTGGTGGCACTGACCTCGGCACACCCCTTTTCGTGGACCTATATGATAGTGTTCGGCGTGGTGATGGCCCTTGTCCAGCTCGCCGACTTCTATCTGCCCGCCGCCATGACCTCCAAGTTCGGAGGCTCGCCCTATGCCAAACGTGGCTCGATGGTGGGCGTCTTTGCCGGTATGTTCATCATGCCGCCGTTGGGTCTGTTCCTCTGCCCGTTCCTCGGCGCGTTCATTGGCGAGCTGCTGTGGGACAAGACAACCCCTACACACCAAGCCCTGCGTGTGGCGTTCGGCTCGTTTGTGGCATTCCTGCTCGGCACGGGCGCAAAGCTGATTGTGGCTGTGTGGATGCTGGTCGATATTCTCAAAGCGATAATTTAATACACCTATATTTATATGAAATTGAAACATCTGTTGCTTGTTGTGGTTATTGCCATAACCACCGCAGCGTGCGGCTCGAAGTATGCCTACGAAACCGTGGCTAACGACCCGCTCAAAACCCGTATCTACACCCTCGACAACGGTCTGAAGGTCTATATGGCCGTGAATGATGAGGAGCCCCGCGTTCAAACCTACATCGCCGTGAAGGTGGGTAGCAAAAATGACCCCGCCGAGACCACCGGTTTGGCTCACTACTTCGAGCACCTTATGTTCAAAGGTACCGAGAACTATGGTACTTCGGACTACGCTGCCGAGAAAGTGCTGCTCGACCAGATTGAGGAGCTCTTCGAGGTTTATCGCAAAACCGAGGACGAGGCAGCCCGCAAGGAGCTCTATCGCCAAATCGACTCGGTGAGCTTCGAGGCTTCGAAATACAGCATCGCCAACGAGTATGACAAACTGATGTCGTCAATCGGCGCCGAGGGTACCAATGCCTACACCGCCAACGATATGACTGTGTATCAAGAGAATATCCCTGCTAACCAAGTGGAGAATTGGGCGAAAATCCAAGCCGACCGTTTCAAATGCAACGTGATTCGTGGTTTCCACACCGAGCTTGAGACCGTCTACGAGGAGAAGAACATGTCGCTCACCAAAGACAACCGCAAGGTGCTCGAGAACCTGATGGCAGGCCTCTATCCCAACCACCCCTATGGTACCCAAACCACCCTCGGCTCGCAGGAACACCTTAAGAATCCGTCGATTACCAATATCAAAAACTACTATCGCACCTACTACGTGCCCAACAACATGGCAATCTGTATCAGTGGCGATGTAGACCCCGATGCAACCATGGAGATTATCGACCGCTACTTTGGCGATATGCTCCCCAACGAGTCGCTGCCCGAGTTTACCTTCACCCCCGAGCCCGAGTTCACCGCTCCTGTGGTGCGCGAGGTAGTGGGTGTTGATGCCGAGAACGTGGCTCTGGCATGGCGCACCGAGGCCCCCACCACCGAGGATTACTATATGGCACCTCTCGTGTCGTCGATTCTCTACAACGGTCAAGCTGGTCTTATCGATATGGATATCAACCAACAACAACGCACACTCTTCTCGTATGCCATGGATAATACGCTCGGCGACTACGGTTTTGTGGGTGTTGCAGGTATGCCCAAACAGGGCCAAACCCTTGAGCAAGTGGCCGAACTGCTGCTCGAAGAGGTTGATAAACTGCGCCGTGGTGAGTTCCCCGAGGAGCTGATTGCTGCAACCGTGGCAAACCTCAAGGCTGCACGCATGCAGGAGTTCGATAACAACGATACCCGCGCACACTTCTACGTTTCGTCGTTCACCCTCGGTATTCCGCTGGAGTACGCCTTTGCACAGCTCGACAACATGGCAAAGGTTACCAAAGAGGATGTTATGGAGTTCGTTTCCAAGAAGATGCGCGATGACAACTACGTAATCGTCTACAAACGCCGCGGCATCGACCAAAATATCGTTCGCATGCCCAAGCCCGAGATTACCCCTATCCTCACCAACCGCGACAAACAGAGCGCCTTCCTTCAAGAGGTTCTCGCCTCGGAGGTGAAACCCATCGAGCCCCGCTTTGTGGATTTCGAGAGCGATATGGATAAATTTACTACCGCCAACGGCCTCGAGGTGCTCTATAAGAAGAACGAGACTACCGACCTGTTCTCGCTCAACTATGTTTACGACTTCGGCAAAACCGATGACCCCGAGATGGATATGGCATTCTCGTACATGAGCTATCTGGGCACCGCCGAGAAGAGCGCCGAGCAGATTGCTGCCGAGATGTACGGCATTGCCAGCTCGTTTGGCTTCAGCATGGGTGACGACAAGGCTACCGTGAGCATCCACGGTCTGTCGGAGTACATGACCCAGGCTATCGAGCAGACCGAGGCGCTGATGAATGGTGCTGTGGAGAACCCCATGATTCTGGGTATGCTCAAATATGATATGCTCAAAGCTCGCTCGGATGCCAAACTGCAACAACAGGCGTCGTTCCAAGCTCTGCGCCGTTATAGCGTATATGGCCCCGACTATGTGAAGGCTGTGACCCTTACCAATGAGCGCCTGATGAACCTTGAGTCGGCCGAACTGCTTGCCAAAGTGGCTTCGCTGTCGGGTATCAAACACCGCATCCTCTACTACGGTCCTATGGAGAAAGAGGAGCTGCTTAATGTGCTCAATACCAGCCACAAATGCGCCGAGGAGATGACCGATTACCCCATCTGCAACAACTTCACACCGCTGGCTACCGACGCCAATCGTGTGTATGTGGCCCACTACACCTCGCCCCAAATCTATTATATGCAGGCTTCGAACCTCGGCGGAGAGTTTGACCCTGCGGAGGACGGTCTGCTGACCCTCTATAACCAATACTTTGGTGGCGGCATGAACGGTATCGTATTCCAAGAGATGCGCGAGGCTCGCGGTCTGGCCTACTCGTCGAGAGCAACCATGTATGCTCCCTATCGTAGCCAAGACCCCTACACCTATGCCGCATTCATTGCTACCCAAAATGATAAGATGGCCGAGGCTATGAGTGCTTTTGCCGAGATTATCAACGAGATGCCCGAGAGCGAGGCCGCTTTTGAGCTGGCTAAAGAGTCGCTCATCGCAAGCATGCGTACCAAACGTGTGACCAAAATCGAGGTGCTCAACGCCTATATGGCAGCCGCCGACCTCGGTATCGACTACGACCGCGATGAGCAAATCTACAACGCCATCCAAACCCTCACCCTCGAGGATGTGAAGGCTTACCAACAAAACCGCATCAAAAATCTTAACTACACCTATATGGTATTGGGCGACACCAATGACATCGACATGGAGCACCTCCGCAAGGTGGGCCCCGTCGAGGTTGTGTCGGCCGAGGAGATTTTTGGTTACTAAATCGACGCAAAAAGGGCGGTTTTCGCCCTCCCGTAAAAGCGATATTTTGCAAGTCCGTTCGGCGATTTTCGTCGAACGGACTTGTGCTTTTTTGTTACGCTTTTGCACCGAATGAAACCGAAACCGGACTTGCTCGACAACAAAAGTCAACAATAAAGAGTAAAATTTTTTTGGCGAATCAAAAAAAATAGTTACCTTTGAGGACTTAAAGTGTGTACCAAACACACCTGTAAGCGGGAAAAGTAACAAAAGTCGAAACCTCAAAACGAAGTCAAGAAAAGTGACAGCGTGAGAGGGTTCGCGTTGTTATCTTTCTGTCGTACAGTGTGTTGCCGTTACTGCAAATAAACAACTAATTAACATAAATTTTTAACTAATTCTGAAACACTATGAACAAAACTAACACCAGTAGTAGCACTTCGTGGTTGCGTAGGATGGTTTCATGTGTGTGCATGTTGGGCATGATGCTGGCCTTCTCGGCTAGCGCCGTTGCCGCTCCATCACACTCGGAGGCCGAGCAACAACGAAAAGTGTCGGGTAAAGTCTTGGACGAAGCAGGTCAACCGCTCGTAGGTGTAACGATTATCTCTGTTGTAACAACACAGGGTGTAATTACTGACGCCGAGGGTTCGTTTGAAATGCGCGTTGGTGCAAATGACAAACTTATGGTTTCGTACCTCGGTATGGAGGATCAAACCGTAGAGGTTGGTGACAAGAACTACATCGAAATCACCATGGTGTCGCAAGCATCTGCAATGGAGGAGGTTACCGTCGTTGCGTTCGGTACCCAAAAGAAAGAGTCGGTGGTTGCCTCTATTACAGCGGTAAGCCCCAAAGACCTTAAAGTTCCGTCGGGTAACCTTACCTCGGCACTCGCAGGTCGTATGGCAGGTCTTATCTCTTACCAACAGAGTGGTGAGCCTGGCGCGGACAATGCAAAATTCTTCGTGCGTGGTGTAACCTCGTTCGGTTATTCGCAAGATCCCCTTATCCTTTTGGATGGTTTCGAGATCTCGTCGGATGACCTTTCGGCAATTGACTCGGACAACATCGAGCAATTCGTAATCCTGAAGGACGCAACTGCTGCGGCTCTTTACGGTTCGAAAGGTGCAAACGGTGTAATCTCGGTTACCACTAAAAAAGGTCGTGAGGGTCCAGCACGTGTATCGTTCCGCCACGAGTCGCGTTTCTCGACTCCTACCCAATTGCCCGAGGCAGTTGACGGAGTTACCTACATGAAGCTCTACAACGAGGCTTACGAGAACGACTTCCCCGGTGAGGCTCCTCGCTACACTGCACAAAAGATTCTCAATACCCGTAAAGGTGTGAATGAGTACGCTTATCCTAACGTAGACTGGTATGAGGAGATGTTCGACGATTTCGCTTACAACCAACACTATTCGCTGAACGTAAGCGGTGGTGGTAAGGTCGTAAACTACTACGTATCGGGTGGTTACCTGAACGAGCGTGGTGTCTTGAAAAACAACCGTTTGAACAACTTCGACAACAACGTTAAGGTGAACCGTTTCAACGTAACCGCAAAGGTTAACGTGAACGTAACCAAAACTACCAAGTTGGAGGTTAACATGCAGTCGGTGTTCAAAAACTACGGCGGTCCTAACAACTCGACCGGTACCGGTGAGGGTTCGGACTCGAACGCAAGTGACGCAACTGTAGTATTTAATAATGTATGGCGCGGTAACCCCATCGAGTTCCCCAAATACTACTCGACCGAGTACCTCTTTGGTGACAACGCCGATGACCTCAAATCGCTCCCCGGTCGTGTACTCTTCGGTAAGAACCTGGCTGGCGATATGACCAACCCCTACGCAGAGATGGTGAAAGGTTACAAAGATGGTTTCCAAAACACCATTATCTCGATGATGACCTTGAACCAAGACCTGAAGTTCGTTACCCCCGGTCTGGCTGCTCACGCAAAGGTTAACATCAAAAACTACTCGGCTTATGAGAGCCGTCGTAGCTACTCGCCCTGGTACTATAGCCTCTCGGAGTATGACGAGTTCGAGAACAAATATCGTCTGTCGCAAGTAGGTGGCGACGGTAACACCAACCTCGGTGACGCTTCGACCACTCGTGAGACCACTTCGAAACTCTACTTCGAGGCAGGTATCACCTATAGCCGTACTTTCAACGATGCACACGAGGTTAACGCCGTGTTGCTCTACACTCAAGAGGAGAACAAGAAATCGGGTACCGAGTCGACTCGTACCATCCAATCTGCTCTTCCTTCGCGTAACCAAGGTATCCGCCTCCGTGCAACTTATGCATACAAAGGCCGCTACATGTTCGAGGGTTCGTTGACTTACAACGGCTCGGAGAAATTCGCGAAGAACTATCGTTGGGGTCTGTTCCCCTCGATCGGTTTGGGTTATATGATTTCGAACGAGGACTTCTGGGCTCCCGTATCGCGCTATGTTAACAAACTGAAATTCCGCTACTCGTGGGGTCGCGTAGGTAACGATAACATCGCATCGGAGGCTGATCGTTTCATGTTCCTTTCGAGCATCACCGGTGGTGGTGAGGGTTACATCGCTAACTCGGCTGGTACCGCAGGTTACGGTTCGTACACCATCCAACGTATGGCCAACGAGACCATTACTTGGGAGGTTGCAACCAAACAAAACATCGGTATCGACTTGAGCTTGTTCAACGCAGTTGACATCATGGTTGAGTACTTTACCGAGCAACGTACCGGTATCTACCAACAACGTACTTCGATTCCTTCGTCGACCGGTCTTTCGGGTAACGACCTCTACGGTAACGTAGGTGCCGCTAAATCGAGTGGTGTTGACGCATCGATGGATATCAACTACTCGTTCAACAAAGACGCGTTCATCAGCGGTCGTTTCAACTTCACCTATGCACAAAGTGAGGTTACCGAGAAGGACGAGCCTGCATACAAAGAGAGCTTGAAACACTTGAGCCGTGTAGGTTATCCCTCGACCCAACAATGGGGTTACATCGCAGAGCGTCTGTTCATCGACGCAGCTGACGTTGCCAACTCGCCTCGTCAAGAGGTTGCTTCGGGTGCCGTTGTTCAACCCGGTGACATCAAATACAAAGATATCAACGGTGACGGTATCGTAAACAGCAACGACCAAGTTGCCCTCGGTTTCCCGACCTACTCGCCCGAGATCAACTACGGTTTCGGTCTTTCGGGAGGTTACAAATCGTTTGACTTGTCGTTCTTCTTCCAAGGTCAAGGTCGCGGTTCGTTCTTCATTGATCCGAACGGTATCCTTCCCTTCTCGGGCTACCGCAACTGTATGCAATACATTGCTGACAGCCACTGGAGCCCCAACAACCCCGTATCGCAAGCTTTCTGGCCCCGTCTTTCGACCGGTTCGGCTACCAACAACATGGTATCGAACTCGACCTGGTGGTTGCGTAACTCGGCATTCCTCCGTCTGAAATCGGTTGAGCTCGGTTACTCGATTGCTCCGAAGGTGCTGAAGAAGACTCCTATCAAACAGTTCCGTGTATACGTACAAGGTTCTAACCTGTTTGTAATGTCGGGCTTCAAACTTTGGGATCCCGAGATGGGCTCGAACGGTTTGGGTTATCCTCTGCAACGAGTTTACTCGATCGGTTTGCAAGTTCAATTCTAATAACATATAGACGAATATGAAAAGAGTAAAATATATATTGATGGTATTGCTGGCGGCGACCATTTCGAGTTGTACCTACTTGGATGTGGTTCCTGATGGCGTAGTCGAGATTTCGAGTAAATTTACGACTCAATCGGGTGTTCGCCAAGCTTTGGGTAAGTGCTATGAGTATATGCCCCAAATGCCTTATGTGCATGGTAGCGTAACTCTGGCAGGTGACGAGTATTGCTGCCCCAATATTAACGCAACCTTTACCACCGGTGGTTCGTGCCGTGGTTTGTGGTTGGTTCGTGGTCTGCAATCGACTACTAACGTATCGTTGGACTTCTGGACCGGTTCGGCTGGCGGACAAAACCTCTATGAGGGTATCCGTTATTGCAACGTGTTCCTCGAGAACATCCACAACTGCGTTGGTGTGCCTAAAAACATGATTAACGACTGGATTGCACAAGTACGTGTTCTTCGTGCATACTACCACTTCTTCCTGATTCAATGCTACGGTCCTATCTTGATCTACGACCACTCGATTGACTTGAGCTCGAGCGTAGATGAGATGCGTGGTGAGCGTCAACCCCTGGAGACCTGCTTCCAATATGTTATTGGTGAGCTTAACGAGGCTCTGAAAGTTGCCGACTTCAAAGATAGCCGCGCTAACTCGTCGACCGAGAACCTTCTCCTCGACAAAGTTAAGACCAAAGCTATTCTGGCAAAAGTTATGTTGCTCCGTGCGAGCCCCATCTTCAACGGTAACATCCTCTACAAGGATTTCCCCTTGATCAACGCTGATACCGAGGGTACTCCTCTCTACAAACAACGTTGGGACGATGCTGTGAAGGCTTGTAAAGAGGCTGTTGAGTTTGCAGAGACCGCTGGTCAACGCTCGCTCTACCAAGCTCCCGAGAAGACTTCGTACGACTATGACCAAGCATACTACGACCTCGAGGGTTCGATCATCAAACACTGCTACGCTCTGCGCTTTGCGATTGTTGAGCCTAACGTAACTCTGAACAAAGAGCTCGTTTGGGGTAGCGGTCTGGGCCGTAACTTCAGCGGTTCGTACACTATCCAAACTGCATCGCAAATCCGTACCGGTCAGCTCCAAGATGCTTCGGGTATCTACTACAACGATGATGGTAACCTTGAGTCGGGCTACTCGTTCGGTTGGCTGGGTGCATCGCTTGAGATGTGCGAGGCTTTCTACTCGAAGAACGGTGTGCCTATCTCGATGGATAAAGATTATGACTACGCAGGTCGTTACGATTTGACCCGTGTTCCCAGCGACAACTACCACATGGCTTATATGGCTGGTGGCCAACAAACCGTGAAACTTCACCTGAACCGTGAGCCTCGTTTCTACGCTTGGTTGCTCGTTGACCGTGGTTGCTACCGTGACTACAACCGTCTTATCCCCATGATTTCGATGCTCTACGGTGACGCAAGCGCGCCCGGTGGCGGTTCGGCTATCGAGGGTTCGTCGAACTACGACGTTATCCAATCGGGTATCGGTATCAAGAAGATGGTTCACCCCGAGTCGAAAAACCGTCTGTCGGCTAACGTTAAGATGTATCCCTTCCCCTTGATTCGTTTGGCTGACCTCTATCTGATGTACGCCGAGGCTCTTTGCCAACAAGGTGAGGATTTGGCTACTGCAGCCGAGTACCTTAACAAAGTACGTACCCGTGCAGGTCTTCTCCCCGTTGACCAATCGTGGGATGTTTACACCGAGCTGAAATCGACCAACCAAGCCGATCTCTATGAGATGATTAAATGGGAGCGTCGTGTTGAGCTTTGCTTCGAGGGTCACCGCTACTTCGACGTAGTACGTTGGCTCGAGGGCGACAAATACTTCAACACGCCTATCCGTGGTTGGAACTACCGTGGTAACAAACCTGCACAGTTCTACACCATTACCAACATGTTCTCGAAACAATGGTCGAACAAGAACTACTTGTGGCCTCTGACTTCGAGCGAGATCGACAAGAACCCCCGTCTGGTACAAAACCCCTGGTGGTAGTAGTCGGCGCTTGTTGAAAGCATAATGTTGTAACAAACTAAAAGTCAGATAATAATTATGAAAATGAATAAATCATATTTTGCAGTAGCACTCGCCGCTTTGGCGCTGTCTGTTACGAGCTGTTTCCAACCTGTGGAAGGAAACACCGCTTCGGACAAGGAGGCAGCTCCCTCGCCGATTACCGACGAGATGATCAACTGGACCGCTTCGGAGGCCGCTTCGGCTGATGTCCCCGGTGAGTACCACGTTATCTTCAAATCGCTGCCCCAAGAGTCTAACATGCTCTATGTTAAAGCGAAATATACCGTAGATAACGGTACCGAGATTATCAAGTCTATGAGTGTTTATTCCGATACCCTCAAACTCGAGGGTTTCGGAACCAAAGAGTCGTACGATGTTGACCTGTATGCAGTAAGCCGTCGTGGTAGTGAGTCGGAGAAATATACCATCACTATCGAGGCAGGTGAGCCTTGCGTAAACGTTGTAGGTCGCAGCATCTCGGTTCAAGGTAGCTTCTCGTCGATGCTTGTATTCTGCGAGAACCCCCAAAAGAAGAACCTCGACGTCTATGTAGACCTCAAATATGAGGACGAGAATGGCGTTATGAAAACCGTTAGCAAAGTTAACACCATCACCGCTCTTGACTCGGTTAAAACCATCACCATCGAGGATCTCCCCGGTGGCTGGTACGAGGTTAGCAGCTACGTAGGTGATAGCTACGGTAACGTTTCGGAGGTTGTTGAGCACATGGGTCAAGACGTTATCAAAGACGAGTTGATTCTCGGTAAAGTTAACGAGCGTAAACCCGAGCTGGGTGACTTCGATCCCACCGATGAGGATCCTCGCCGTTGGAAATGGATGAACGACGACCAACTCTATGGTCCCTACATGACTATCAAAGATGGTGTGAAAGTTGTTGATCCCAGCAAAGAGAGCCTCTACGTTAAAGGTCAATTCCGTAACGCACAAGAGCAATTCGGTGCAGGTAAGATTAAATACTTCATCGATGGCCAAACCGAGGAGCAATCGGGTGATGAGAACTCGAGCCGCTTCATCACAGGTATCGGTAAATACGCCGGTGTCAATGGTTACTGGGCATACCCCTACAGCTACTTCTTCGACCTTGGTCGTGACGTTGAGCTGTCGCGTGTAACCGTTCACCAAGCATACGGTGTTAAGTACGAGATGTACAGTACCAAGACTTTCGAGCTTTGGGGCCGTGCTGATGGTGGTGAGACCGCTGACGATTTCGCTGACAAGAAGGTAGATCTGCTTTCGGGCTGGTTCCTGCTTGGTACCTATACCATCGAGAAACCTCTGACCGAGTCTGATCAATCTGCTATGTTCCTTAAAGGTCACACTTTCCAAGTTAAGGAGAGCGAGGACGGTACTCCCCTGCTGTCGGATCCTATCCGTTACTTGTGGTTCCGTGGTGTAGAGGACTTCAACCCCGGCAAACCCGCAAAAGTATCGGTAGAGAAAGAGGACGGTACCATCGAAACCGTGGAGGTTCCTGGTGCACCTTACCAAGGCCAACTTTCGGAGATCACTCTCTACGGTGTTGATTCGTATGTAGCCGAGTAGTTATTAACGCTAAAAAACAGTTAAAGTCATGAAAAAATATTTAATGCTTTTGTCTGTGGCGGCTCTCGCTCTTTCGTGTACCCAAATGAACGACACTCACAGCCAATACCGTAACGAGGATATCTACTCGGGTAAGGTAAGCAATGTGACCGGTTCGGCGGGTATCGAGCGTGCCATCATCCGCTGGGACAACCCCGTGGACCACAAATCGCGCAAAATCTTCGTTGAGTACTACTCGAACGAGGAGAACGTAATGACCAAGTTCTCGGACAAATGCTACGATGCAGAGACCAACCGTATCACTCTCGATAGCATGGAGATTACCGGTCTGACCGATGATAACGCTTACGTATTCAAAGTATACACTCTCGACGTTGACAACAACAAGAGTATCGCTGACTCGGTTGTTCTTCAACCTAAAACCTTGGCTGCTTGCAAAGCAATCATCGGTCCCTCGGTTGAGAGCACCCTCAAAAGTGAGTCGGGTGTAGACTCGGTACAAGTTGTCATCAAAGGTCTGACCAATACCGGAAACGATGGTTACATCTGGAACGGTGACCTCGCATTTGAGGTTTATCGTGATGTTAAAGATGCAGCTGGTAACATCGTAGGTACCGAGATTATCTATAGCGAGGATCACGTGGGTCTTCCTTCGTTCACCATGTCGGGTGACAAGATCCAATACATCCAAAACTATGCTTTCTGCCCCGGTAACCTCAAATTCGAGAAAGATCCCGAGAACCCCAATGACCCCGCACGCGCACAATTCTGGGTGTCGGTACACATTGGTATGACTCCTGTGGTTAAAGACGGTATCTCGTCGTCGAACGTGCCCCTGTTGGACTCGTTCACATGGGACTACAACTTCAACCAAACCGTATCGCTCCCCGAGGGTGAGTAAGGTTTAGGGTGTCTTCCCCTTATACGAAAAGCGCTTCCCATTGTGGGAAGCGCTTTTTTTTGTTCCCTTCCTCATTAGGGTAGGGAGTATAGGGTGTTTAAGGAGTATAGGGAATATAGGGAATATAGGGAGTTTAGGTAGTGTTGGGTGGGGAAAGTTTACATTTTACAATTCGCAGTCCCATCCGAAAAAAAACGATAGTCCCCTCTGTCCCCTCCGTAATTGCGAATTGTGAATTGTGAATTGTGAATTGACCCGTTAGGGCCGCACGTCGGGTAGGGGCATAAAAAAAAGAAAATCGGCTACGGGTTGCCCCGCAAACGATTTCCTTCACTAACCTAAAACTACTAACCTTTATGAAACTTTGAATTTCGAGTGCAAAGATAAGGCGAAAATTTGATACGTGCAAGTATTTCGTAAAATATTTTAATAAAATCGTAAAAAAAATTAAAAACACCTCCAACGCCCTCACTCTTGGCTATTCCCAAAAAAAAGCATAACTTTGTTGTCTAACTATCCTCTGATTGTAATATGGACAATTTTGTCGTGTCGGCTCGCAAGTATAGGCCGCAAACTTTTGCCTCCGTGGTGGGGCAGGCAAGCATCACTTCCACACTCAAGAATGCTATTGAGCGTGGACAGTTGGCTGGTGCTTACCTCTTTTGCGGACCCCGTGGTGTCGGCAAAACTACCTGTGCGCGAATCTTCGCCAAGGCCATCAACTGTCTGAACCCCAACGGCTCGGAGGCGTGTGGCGAGTGCGAGTCGTGTCGCGCCTTCAACGAGGGACGCAGCTTCAATATTCACGAGCTCGATGCCGCCTCGAACAACTCCGTAAACGACATCCGTAATCTGACCGACCAAGTGCGTGTTCCGCCCCAAATAGGTCGTTATAGCGTCTATATCATCGACGAGGTTCATATGTTGTCTGCTGCGGCGTTCAACGCCTTTCTGAAGACCCTCGAGGAGCCGCCCTCCTATGCGATATTTATCCTTGCAACCACCGAGAAACACAAGATTCTGCCTACGATTCTGTCGCGTTGTCAGATTTTTGATTTCAACCGAATCCGTGTCGAGGATGGTGTCGAGTATATGCGCTCGATTGCCGCGGCCGAGGGCGTGAGCTACGACGACGAGTCGCTCAACCTGATTGCGGCCAAGGCCGATGGTGGTATGCGCGATGCACTGTCTATGTTCGATAAGGCCGTAGCCTTCTGTGGTGCGAAGCTTAACTATCGTGATGTTGCAGCATCGCTCAATGTGCTGGACTATGATAGTTACTTCCGTGTTGTGGATACGCTGATGAGTGGTGACTATGGCTCGGCGCTGTTGCTCTTCGATGAGATTCTCTCTCGTGGATTTGGCGCGGCCGTCTTTATGCAGGGTCTTGCCGCCCACATGCGTAGCCTGCTGGTGTGCCAACAACCCTCGACCTCGCATCTACTCGAGGTTACGGGTACGGTGCTCGACCACTATAAGAGCCAAGCCGCGGCGTGCCCTACGGAGTTCCTGTTTGAGGGTATCCAACTGCTTGCCGCGGTCGATGCCCGACTGAAGACCTCCTCAAACCAACGCCTCGTTGTCGAACTCGCTCTGATGAAGCTGTGCGGCATGGGCCAAAAAAAAAACTTTGATTTAGAGGGTGACCTCCCTCTACCCGAGCTTGACCGCGTAGCGTCGACGAATGCAAATCCCTCTGTACTAGCCACTTCGCCCGCGCCAACTGCGACACCTCGTTCGGCGGCACCTGCGGCGGTTACTCCCGAGCCCAAGCCCGCGACTCCCGCTTCGCCCGAGAGGGTGGAGCCTGCCGCTGCGTCCAAACCTGCGGAAGCAGAATCGGCGCCTGTGACCCCTGTGAGTGAGCCTGCATCGACGGGAGGCTCGTTGCTCGGCTCGATGAGTGGTACTTCGATTATGTCGCTGCTCAATGGCGCGGCTGCAATCGGAACGGTGGTCGAGGAGGAGAGTGTCAAGCAGGAGGAGCAACCCGTAGCTATCGACCCCGCGACACAGACCAAGATTGAGGCCGTTCGCGAGCGCTTCGTGGAGTGCCTGATGGCCGAGCGCCAACGTATAGGCGTGGCCTTTAGCGAGATGGCTGTGGCCGACAATGTGGTGACCCTCACCGTGGGTAGTGACGATTTGCGTCAGGAAATTTTGAGGTCGAAGTATGAAATACTATCTTTGCTGGCTGAAATGGCCGATGTGCGAGGCATAATCGAGCTGGAGGTCAACGTAACGGCCGACCGTGCGCGTGCCGAGATATTGATTCGTGCCGAGGATAAGGTGCAGTTCCTGTTCGGGCACAACCCCGAGCTGCAAACCCTACGCACAGCACTCGACCTTGATATTGAATAATTAGTAAAAACGAAATACAATGGACTTTGTAAAAGAACTCGAATGGCGTGGCATGATTCACGATATCATGCCCGGAACCGCAGAACAACTCGAAAAAGAGATGACCACCGCATATGTGGGTATCGACCCCACAGCCGATTCGCTTCATATCGGCCACTTGGTGAGCATTATGATTCTCAAACACTTCCAACGTTGTGGTCACCGTCCCGTGGCGCTGGTGGGTGGTGCAACAGGTATGATTGGCGACCCCTCGGGCAAATCGGCCGAGCGTAACCTGCTCGATGAGCAAACCCTCAATCACAATGTCGAGGCCATCAAAGCTCAACTCCAAAAGCTGTTGGACTTCAACTCCGACGCTCCCAATGCGGCTGTGCTGGTTAATAACTACGATTGGATGAAGAACTTCTCGTTCCTCACGTTCATTCGCGACATCGGCAAGTGCATCACTGTCAACTATATGATGGCAAAGGATTCGGTTAAGAAGCGTTTTAGCGGCGAGGGCGATGGCATGTCGTTCACCGAGTTTAGCTATCAGCTGTTGCAGGGTTATGACTTTATGTACCTCTACGAGAATATGGGTTGCAAACTGCAACTCGGCGGCTCGGACCAATGGGGTAACATCACCACCGGTACAGAGCTTATCCGTCGTAAGCTCGGCGGCGAGGCCTTTGCGCTCACCTGTCCGCTGGTTAAGAAGGCCGACGGTACCAAGTTTGGTAAGACCGAGAGCGGTAACATCTGGCTTGACCCCCGTTATACTTCGCCCTACAAGTTCTATCAATTCTGGCTCAACGTGAGTGACGAGGATGCCAAGAGCTATATCCGCATCTTCACCATGCTCGACCGCGAGACTATCGAGTCGCTCATCGCCGAGCACGAGCTCTCGCCCGGCGAGCGCAAGCTCCAAAAGGTGTTGGCATGCGAGGTGACCTGCATGATTCACTCCGAGGAGGAGTGGCAAAAGGCTGTCGAGGCTTCGGGCGTGCTCTTTGGTGGCGCAACCGGCGATTCGCTCCGCAACCTTGACGAGGCAACAATCCTCGCAGTGTTCGAGGGCGTACCCCAATTCGAGGTAGCTAAAGCCGACATCGAGGCGGGAATCCCCTTCGTGGAGCTGTGCGTTGAGAAGGCAAGCATCTTCCCCAGCAAGGGCGAGACACGCAAACTTATCGCAGGTGGCGGCGTGTCGATGAACAAGGCCAAAGTTGCTGACCCCATGCAACAAGTAACCTCGGCCGACCTTATTGCCGGCGGCTACATCGTTGTACAAAAGGGTAAGAAGAACTACTTCCTCGTTAAAGCTATCTAAAAACGGATAGTACTTTGCGACTTTTCTTTGTGAAAAGGCCGCTTAAAACATAAGTCGCGTTCGACCTCAAACTTGTTTGAAAGGCCGAACGCGACTACTCTTTTATCGGCGTGCATGAACGCCTCCTTACAATGAACAGACTACTTCTCGAAAGAGCTCTTGTTGGGGAATTTGCGACGGAGGAACTCTTTGACACGTTGGCGGTCGTTGTCGGTTGCTCGTTCGTTGTCGTTGATGCAGAACATCAGCGGGTTGTACTTGCACAGTATGGCGTCGTAATCGGGGTGGATTATCGAGAAACAACGCGAGTCTGCCGAGTAGCTGTTGTTGATGATGCTCTTGATGTAGGCTATGATGCCTTTGGTGCGGTTGTGACGACGTACCTTGCGCATCTCGGCACGTTTGGTGGCGATGGTGTAGTAGCTCACAAAGCTGCGATGCATGTCGTCGTCGTGACGGAAACGGTGGAACGAGGTTGCGTTCCATGCGGGCTGCATGAGTGCCACACAATACTCAAAGTCGCTGCGACGATAGGCGTCGAAGTTGTGGTGAGGTGCATGGAAAATCTTCTTGCCACTCTGCTCTACAACCATATCCTGCATGCGCTTGAGCATCTGGGGGTAGTTGCCTCGCTCGTGGGCCTTGCGACGGTTGAAACGGTTGTGCTTCACGCGTACTATGGGGGTGCCGTCGGTGCGGAAGAAGGTCTCGGGCTGTGTCGGTGCGTTGAGCAGTGTGTCGTCGTTGCCGAGTATGAAGTGCTCGGAGAGCCCCGGAATCTTGTAGATGCAACTCTCGATGGCGTTGCTGCTGAATACGGGTAGTGCTTCTGCCGGCAGGATGTCCGAGTGGTCGACGATGCTGATTCGCGGATTCGAGGTGTCGAGCCACGAGGGAGTCTGCCCGTCGGTTACGATGAAAATGTGGTTAATCCACGGAGCATAAAGCTCGATGGAACGGAGCGAGTAACGTAGCTCGTCGTTCTCGGCCCATCGTCCCTCGACCAGACCTTGTTGTGCGAAATCGCCGCCGACATCCATGTAACGGTTGCGCTTGGCACGCCATTGGGGGTCGTTGCCATCTACCCACAGGTAGACCAAATCGATAGGGAAAGTGATGGGGGTGCTGGGTTTTGCCATTTTATTATTTGCTTGTCTGTTAATTGTCTACTATTCTCCGCCGAACTCCATCAGATAACTCTTGATGAAGCCCTCCAAATTGCCATCAAGCACACCCTCGCAGTCGCTTGTCTGATGTCCCGTGCGGTGGTCTTTTACACGACGGTCGTCGAGCACATAGCTGCGAATCTGTGAGCCCCACTCGATGCGCTTCTTGCTCTTCTCGAGCTCGTTGCGGGCTGCCATCTTGCGGTCGAGCTCCATCTGGTAGAGCTTCGAACGTAGGATGCGGAGTGCATTCTCGCGGTTCTTGGGTTGGTCGCGGGTCTCGGTGTTCTCGATAAGTATCTCGCGCTCCTCGCCTGTGTCGGGGTCGGTGTGGCGATAGCGTAGGCGTACGCCCGACTCTACCTTGTTGACGTTCTGTCCACCGGCACCACTGCTGCGAAAGGTGTCCCACGATATGCGACTCTTGTCGATGGTAATCTCGATGTTGTCGTCCACGGCGGGCGATACGAATACCGAAGCGAAGGTGGTCTGTCGCTTGTTGCCCGCGTTGAAGGGCGAGGGACGCACAAGACGGTGAACTCCCGTCTCGCCTTTCAGGAAACCATAAGCCAACTCGCCGTCAATCTCGATGGTTGCCGATTTGACTCCCACCTCGTCGCCGGCCTGATAGTCCAGCACACGGAGCTTGTACCCTCCGCGCTCGGCCCAACGGCTATACATACGCAGCAGCATGCTCGCCCAATCAAGCGACTCGGTGCCTCCTGCGCCGGAGTTGATGTCCATGATGGCGCCGAGACGGTCCTCCTCGCCGCGCAGCATATTGCGCATCTCGAGCGCCTCGATGGCCTCCACAAGGCGGGCAAAGGTGCTCTCTGCCTCTGCCTCATCCATAACCTCGGCCTTGACAAACTCGGGCATCAGCTCGGCATCGCCGCCCATGCTCTCCAGCTCGTCGTAGGCCACAACCCAGCTCTTGAGCGCCGCGGTGTCACGCAGATAGCGCTCGGCCTCGGCGGGGTTGTCCCAAAAGTCGGCGGCAAGGGCACGCTGTTCGCGCTCCTCTAATTGAGCTCGTTTGCCGGCAATGTCAAAGATACCTCCTCAACGCATCAATGCGTTTTATAGCCTCTTTAAGTTGGTCTGAAGTGAACATAGTGGTATTGTGCGGATAATCTCTTACTCAATCTCCCAATCGCAACCATCCTTGCGGTCTTTGACGCGGATGCCGATTGCGGTCAGACGGTCACGAATCTCGTCGCTCAAAGCCCAATTCTTCTCGGCTTTGGCCTTGGTGCGCATTTCGAGCAACATCTCTACCAGCGGAGTAACCTTGTCGTTGCCGCCGGCAGTTGCGCTCTTCTCGTTGCGGAGTCCGAGTACGTCGAATACGATAACGTCAATCATGCGGCGAAGTTCGGCAAGGTCGGTCTCGCTGATGGTTTGTGCGCCATCGTTGATTTGGTTGATGATGCGAACCCAGTCGAACAGTACCGAGATAACGATGGGCGAGTTCAAGTCGTCGTTCATCGCCTCGGTGTAGCGACTCCACAGGTCATTGACATCTACCGAGCTTGTAGCCGAAGCCTTGAGCTTGCCGAGAGTCTCGATACCCTTCATCAGGCGGTCGAGTCCTTTGGCTGCTGCTTGCAGTGCCTCGTTGCTGAAGTCGAGCGTCGAGCGGTATTGTGCTTGCAGAATGAAGAAACGAATGGTCATGGGTGTGTAGGCCTGCTCAAGCAGCTTGTGGCTGCCGGTGAACAGCTCCTCGAGGGTGATAAAGTTGCCCAGCGACTTGCCCATCTTCTGTCCGTTGATGGTCACCATGTTGTTGTGAATCCAATAGTGGGTCGAGTCGGTGCCATAAGCGGCGGTGCTCTGTGCAATCTCGCACTCGTGGTGGGGGAACATCAGGTCCATGCCACCGCCGTGGATGTCGAACTTCTCGCCGAGATATTTGGTGCTCATTGCGGTACACTCCATGTGCCAGCCGGGGAAACCGTCGCTCCAGGGCGAGGGCCAACGCATGATGTGCTCGGGTGCAGCCTTCTTCCACAGTGCAAAGTCGTAGGAGTGGTGTTTGTCGTCCTGTCCGTCCAGTGCGCGGGTGTTGGCTACGATGTCGTCGAGGTTGCGACCCGACAGACGACCGTAGTGGTGTGCGGCGTTGTACTTCTCGACATCGAAGTAGACCGAGCCGTTCGACTCATAGGCGAATCCTGCGTCGAGAATCTTTTTAACCAGCTCGATTTGCTCGATGATGTGACCCGAGGCGTGGGGCTCAATCGAGGGAGTGAGCACTCCGAGCTCGGCCATTGCGGCGTGGTAGCGCTCGGTGTAGTGGTGTGCAACCTCCATGGGCTCGAGCTTCTCCAAACGGGCCTTTTTGCTGATTTTGTCCTCGCCCTCGTCGGCGTCGTGCTCAAGGTGACCTACGTCGGTGATGTTGCGAACGTAGCGCACCTTGTAGTCCAGCGAGCGCAGATAGCGGAACAACAGGTCGAATGTGATTGCGGGACGGGCGTGACCCAAGTGCGGATCGCCGTAAACGGTAGGACCGCATACATACATGCCTACGTGGGGAGGGTTGTAGGGTACGAACTCCTCCTTGCGGCGGGTCATGGTGTTATAGAGCGAAAGTTTGCTTTCCATGATATTGCGTGTTTATTTTTATACTTTTAAATTTGGGCGTAAAGTTATATAAATCCTGCTGAATCTGCAAATTTGAACGACTATTCCCCGAAGTGGCAAGAAAAGAGCCGATAAAGAGGGTGAATTTCGCGTTATTTTCGTAACTTTGCCGAGTTGTGCGGCCGTTGTCCCGCAACGCAAACGTGTAATTAACAAAAAGCGATACATCGAACAATGAACTATTTCAAAAAATGTAACCGATGGACGGGCTGGGTGGTGTTCCTCATCGCCACCGTTGTCTATATGCTCACCATCGAGTCCTCGGCAAGTCTTTGGGACTGCATGGAGTTCATAGCAACCTCCTACAAACTCGAAGTGGGTCACCCGCCCGGAGCGCCCCTCTTCATGATGTTGGCGCGTGTCTTCTCGCTCTTTGCAATGGGCGATACGGAGCTGGTGCCCGTGATGGTCAATGCCATGTCGGGTTTGGCCAGTGCCTTTACAATCTTGTTCCTTTTCTGGACTATCACCCATATCGGTCGCAAGATTTATGCTCGTTCGAGCGACGCCCTGACCAAAGTCCAAACGTGGACGGTGCTCGGCGCAGGTGCTGTTGGCGCTCTGGCCTACACCTTTACCGATACCTTCTGGTTCTCGGCGGTCGAGGGCGAGGTCTATGCCATGTCGTCGATGTTTACGGCGGTGGTGGTTTGGGCTATGCTCAAGTGGGAGGAGTCGGCCGACGAGCCTCACGCCAATCGCTGGCTGGTGCTGATTGCCTATCTGATGGGTCTGTCGATAGGTGTTCACATCCTTAACCTGCTGACTATCCCCGCGTTGGTGTTTATCTACTACTTCCGCAAAACGGCCAAAGTAACCCCGCGTGGACTTATCTTTACCACCCTCATTTCGGGTGCGATACTGATTGTCATCAACTCGATGATTATTCCGTGGACTGTGGCGCTCGGAGCCTCGTTCGACCACCTGTTTGTGAACTCGCTGGGTCTGCCCATCAATAGCGGCCTTGTGTTCTTTGTGCTGGCGCTCGCCGTGGCCCTCGGCTTTGGCGTGTGGTACACCTACAAACACGGCAAGGTGCTGTGGAATACCATCCTGCTGTGCGTGTCGGTAATCATGATTGGTTATAGCTCCTACGCCTCGGTGGTGATTCGTGCTGCGGCCAACCCGCCTATGAACAGCAACGACCCCGATAACCCCTATGGATTGTTGCGCCTGCTCAACCGCGACCAATATGGCGATCGCCCGTTGCTGTTTGGCCCTGCATACTCGTCAATCCCCGTTGATACCGAGAGCGAAACCCTCTACTACGTAGGTGACGATGGTAAGTATGAGTCGGTGGAGCGCATCAAAGACTATGTCTACCCTGCGCAGTTCAAGTTTGTCTTCCCCCGTATGTACTCGCCCCGCGAGAGCCACGTCGAGGCCTACAAAGCGTGGGGTGACGTGAAGGGACGCCGCATCAAATTTATGGACGAGGTGGTGACCGTTCCCACCTTTGGCGAGAACCTTCGCTACTTCTTCGGCTATCAGCTCAACTTCATGTATTGGCGCTACTTTATGTGGAACTTTGCGGGTCGCCAGAGCGATGTGCAGAGCACGGGCGAAATAACCGATGGCAACTGGATTTCGGGTATTAAGTTTATTGACGCCCTCTACCTCGGCCCGCAGGATAACCTGCCGAGCGATGTTGCGGGCAACCGCGGTCACAACCGCTACTACTTCCTGCCCCTCATTCTGGGTATCATTGGCCTTGTCTATCAGCTCGGCCGCGACAAACGCAACTTCTCGGTTGTGATGTGGCTCTTCATTATGATGGGTGTGGCTCTGGTAGTCTACTTCAATACCACTCCGGGCGAGCCTCGTGAGCGTGATTATGTGTATGCGGGTTCGTTCTATGCCTTCTCGATGTGGATTGGACTCGGCGTTATGTGTGTCAAAGAGTGGTTCGAAAAGCTCGCCAAACGAGATAATATGGCCGTGTCGGTGGCAGCCACCGCTGTCTGCCTTGTGGTGCCCACAATCCTCGCTGCCGAGAACTGGGACGACCACGACCGTAGCGGACGCTATGTGGGTGTGGACCTCGGATACAACTACATGATAGGCACACTGCCCAACTCCATTGTGATGAACTATGGCGATAACGACACCTTCCCTCTGTGGTACAATCAGGAGGTGAATGGCCTGCGCCCCGATGTCCGTATTATGAATATGAGCTACTTGGGTGGCGATTGGTATATCGACGAGATGAAGCACGCCTACAACGAGTCGGCCCCTGTGCCCTTCTCGCTGCCGCGTCGAAGCTATGTGGCCAGCAACAACGACTATATCTCGGTCGAGGATCTCTTCCCCGAGGTTACTGCCCGCCAGGCTATTGATTGGGTGGCAAGCACCAACCCCCGCACCAAGGCCCAATATGCCGGCGAACAGGTGGACTACATCCCCTCGAAGAGAATAGCCCTGCCTGTCAACAAAGAGAACGTCCTGCGTACGGGTGTTGTGCGCGAGCGTGATGCGCACCTTATTGAGGATACCATCCACCTGAAAATCAGCAAAAACCGCCTCGACAAGAGCGAACTTATGCTGCTCGACCTGTTGGCGTCGTTCAATTGGGAGCGTCCGCTCTACTTCACCCAAGCCTACGCTCTGCGCGCGCTCGGTCTGCAAGAGTATGTTCAGTTCGATGGCTCGGTCTATCGCCTTGTGCCTATCCGTACCGTGACCGACGACCCGATGGGTGTTGGCCGTGTGGATACCGAATACCTCTACGATGTTCTGATGAACAAATACCGCTGGGGTGGTGTAGCAGACCCCGATGTCTATGTGGATAGCTTCATTGCACACAACTTTGCCGCAACTCATGGTCGTCACAGCCATGTCCGTCTGGCCGAGGCGCTGCTGGCCGAGGGTGATACCCTGCGTGCAATCGAGGTGCTCGACCACGCCTACGAGGTGCTGCCCCAATCGCAGTTCCGCGATACATATATGATTACCACCCCCTCGATTGAGGCCTATTACAAGGCGGGAGCCTATGAGAAGGGCGACGAGGTGCTCTACAACTTCGCCAACAGCCTTATAGAGTACATCCTCTACTACTTGCAGTTTGAGGGTCGCTGGGAGGAGCTTGTGGCTGACGACATGCAGGATAAGCTCGCCAATCTCCAGGAGCTCTATCGCATTGCCATTGAGTACAATCGTGATGAGGCGGCGGACTATTTATATGCTATTTTTAAGTAATTTGTTATACGGCTTCTTGCAATAAATTAAGAGCGTGTCCGATATGGTTTTGGACACGCTCTTAATTGTGAGTCAAAATAAGAGAGGCGACCTCCGTGGGGGCGCCTCTCTTGGTTTTTTAGTAGTTGTTCTTTTTCTCCTCGAAGTAGGCTTGAGGGTGTTGGCATGCGGGGCACATTTCGGGAGCCTCCTTGCCGGTGTGAACGTAGCCACAGTTGCGGCATTGCCAGGTAATCTCCTCCTCGCGAGCGAATACGGTGCCGTTATTCACGCGAGCCAGCAGTTTGCGGTAGCGGTCCTCGTGCATAGCCTCGACGGTAGCGATGCGGCGGAAGGTCTCGGCGATAACGGGGAAGCCCTCCTCCTCGGCGATGCGTGCAAACTCGGGGTAGAGCTCTGCCCACTCCTCGTTCTCACCTGCGGCAGCAGCGGCAAGGTTCTCGGCGGTGGTGCCGATTACGCCTGCGGGATAAGCTGCGGTAATCTCGACCATGCCGCCCTCCAGATATTTGAAGAAGCGTTTTGCGTGCTCCATCTCTTGCTCGGCGGTCTCGGCGAAGATGCCCGAAATCTGCTCGTAGCCCTCTTTCTTGGCTACTTTAGAGAAGTATGTGTAGCGGCTGCGAGCTTGGCTCTCGCCTGCAAATGCTTTGAGAAGATTTTTCTCGGTTTGTGTTCCTTTGATGCTTTTCATATTAAATAATAGATTAAGATATGTTGCTTTGTTCAGTGCAAATTTAGTAATCTTTTTCAAAGATGGTGCCGGCCGAATGTTTTTTTTATGAACTATTCGGCAGTGGTCTCCTCTGTGGGTTGTGCAAGGCTCACACTCTCGTCGCCGAGCGCAACCTCGATGACGTAGCGGCTCGACCCCTTGGTCTCGGCCGAGGCGTGGTCCACGCGCAGTAGCGAATCGGCAATGCCCTGACCCGAGAAGTGGTCACGGATGGCCTTGTTGCGGGCTTCGGCCAACATTGTGATTTGGCGCTGTGCCTGCTCGGCATAGAGCTTGGTGCGCTTGTCGGCGGTGTTGAGGGTGGTGTCTGCCGCCATGCCCGACTCGATAAGGCGGCTGTTCAGATAGCTGTCCAGCTCCGAGTTGGTGTATTTCAGAGCTGCTATGCGCTCCGAGTCCATGGGCGAGAGACGGTCTGTGGGTTTGTCAATCAGCGAGTTGTGGTAGTCGCGGGCAAGTGCCATCTGTTCGAGTTTGGTTTGCAGGCCACTTGTATTGACGTGTTGTAGCAGTGATATGCGTAGCTCGGGTTTGGCCTTGAGTGTGTTGGCTATCACGTCGAACGACTCATACTGCTGGGTGGTGAAGCTGTATTGAGTTGCGTCAATGGCGATGTCGTGGAGGTTGGCACCCTCGCCACCCTTGAGGAATACAAAGGGCGAGGCTACAACCTTGAGCATGGCGTTGCCGATGGTGCGGAAGATAATCTTGCGGAACGAGAACTCGGGCGAACCGAGAGTGCCGCTCACGGGGATGTCCATGCGGATGTGCTCCTCCATATCTTTGAGTAGATACAGACCCATGCGTACGGGGATATTGGAGTATTCGGCCTTGTATTTGGGGTCTTTGCGTCCGGCTGTACTGCGGTAGATGTCCAGATGGTTCTTGCTGCTCAAACGGCTGTTACTCACTATGTTGTCGCTGCTGAAGGTCATGTTGCCCTCGGTGAGCGGATAGGCGGTGTACTCGTAGCAGAAGGGCGAGAAGTCGCGCAGACGCACATTCTCGACATTTACTCCCAGCTTCTGGTCGCGCAGGTCGTGCAGTGTTCCGCTCCAGCGCAGTTGGGCGCGTCCCGACTTGTTGAGGCGGGCAGTGAGCGAGGCGCTATTTACCCCCGCAAGGTCGAATCCGCGACTGCGCAGAGTCATGTCCGAGATTGTGTAGCTGAAGGGCTGGTGCATCGAGTGGTCGGTGTAATCCACGGTCACTCCTCCGAGGTTGATGTTGTCAACCGTCAGGGCAAAAGGCTCGTCGGTGGCGGACTCGTCGGAGGTAGGCTCGGGTTCGGTGGCGGTGGTGTCGTCGGAGCTCTCCTCGCCACGGAATATGCGGGCGAGGTTCATCGTGCCATCCCGGTCGGTTGTGACGGTCAGATGGGCGCCGCCGAGTGTTACGCTTTCGAGTTGACAGATGCGCCTCATGAGGCTCAACGAGCGCATGCCGATGTGCATGTCACTCAACGAGAGTAGGGGAGCGCCGTCGGTGTCGGTGGCGGCCATGTGGGCGAGGTCGGCAGTGCCCGAGGCGTTGAACTCCATGATGTGGTTCAGATTGCCGTCGAGATTGATGTCGGCCGAGAGCGAACCGTCGAAGCTGCCGAGGTTCAGACTCTGTTGCAGGTAGGGCTGAAGTGCCTTTAGGTTGAGCGTATCGAGCTGAAGCTGAAGCGAGTAGTCGCCCTGTTCGATGTTGTATGCAAGATTGGTGTGGAGCGTGCCGCCATCCTCGAATGTGAATTGGAGGTCGACATCGCTGTTGCGGCTCGAGAAGTAGAGCGCGGGGATAATCAGGTTGATGTTGCGCAGGCCGAATGTTGCGTCGAGCGCAAGGTCTTTGTAGATGACATGGCCGCCACCTATCGAGATGTCGTTCAGCTCGATAGCCCACGGCGTGCCCTCGGGCTCGGTGGCGAGCGAATCCACTGCGAGAGAGTCCGCAGCAAGCGAGTCTACGGCAAGGGAGTCGGTCGAGGCGAAGTGAGCGATGATGTCGTCGAAGTTGAACTGCGAACCATCCTGCAGAATCTGTGCATCGAGCCCGTCGAGCGATATGTGGCTGATGTCGATGGTGTGCGACAGCAGGCGCATCAGTCGGGCCTGTACGTCAAGCCTCGAGAAGGTTACAAACGGGGTCGTGCTATCAGCCTCAAGCATAGCAAACTGCTCCGCACTCACTCGTCCGGCGGGTAGGTTTACCTTCACCTTCTCGACCCTCATGTGGCGCCCCACAAGCTCCGGGCCGTAGTTGTTGATGATGTGTTCGGCAACAGGCCCCGCAGCAGCCCAGACGGCGCCGAGCAGCAGGATGATTGTGGCGAGTATGCAGAGAGTGGCTATGAGTATCTTTTTCATGTCGTGATATTTGTATTTAGTCCATGACAAATATCGTAAATTTCTTTTGGTTTCGCAATAGTCGAAGATAAGAAACCAAACGGAGTGCAAAAAAATCGTTAATGTTTGCCTAATAACAGAAAAGTTTAGTATCTTTGCGTTGTATGGTGTGGAGTGCGCTTCGCTCCGTGCATTTTGACAGACTCACTAAAACTAAATTAAAATACTAATTACTATGAACATTTCGCATATCGAGCACCTCGGCATCGCCGTTAAGAGTCTCGAAGAGGCAATTCCTTACTATGAGCAAGTGTTGGGCCTGAAGTGCTACAACATCGAGGAGGTAGCAGACCAAAAGGTCAAAACCGCATTCTTCAAAGTCGGCCAAACCAAAATCGAACTTCTGGAGCCCACCTCGGAGGATAGCACCATCGCCAAATTTATCGAAAAACGCGGTCAAGGTGTTCACCACGTAGCGTTTGCCGTTGAGGGCATTGAAGGCGCGCTGGCCGAGGCCGAGAGCAAAGAGGTAGCTCTTATCGACAAAGCACCCCGCAAGGGCGCCGAGGGTTTGAGCATCGCCTTCCTCCACCCCAAATCGACTATGGGCGTGCTGACCGAGCTCTGCGAGGACAAAAACAAATAATCAAGATTCACCAACCTTTACTAATATTCTGATGAGCAATATTCAAGAACAAGTCAAGCTGCTGATTGACAATCGCGAGAAAGCGAAACTCGGCGGCGGACAAAAGAGAATTGACGCACAACACGCCAAAGGCAAATATACGGCGCGTGAGCGTATCGAAATGTTCCTCGACGAGGGCAGTTTCGAAGAGTTTGATATGTTCGTAACCCACCGTTGCTATGACTTCGGTCTGGAGCGCGAGCACTTCTTTGGCGATGGCGTTGTTACCGGTTATGGTACCGTGAATGGCCGTCTGGTATATGTTTTTGCACAAGACTTTACCGTTACCGCAGGTTCGCTGTCGATCTCGCTGGCCGACAAAATCTGCAAAATTATGGATATGGCAATGCGCAACGGCGCACCCTGCGTAGGTCTGAACGACTCGGGTGGCGCTCGTATCCAAGAGGGTGTTAATGCGCTGGCCGGCTATGCCAACATCTTCCAACGCAACGTGATGGCCTCGGGTGTTATTCCCCAAATCTCGGCTATCTTTGGCCCCTGTGCCGGTGGCGCGGTTTACTCGCCTGCGCTGACCGACTTCATCATCATGAAAAAGGAGACCAGCTATATGTTCCTCACCGGCCCGAAGGTGGTTAAGACCGTTACGGGCGAGGATGTGACCCAAGAGCAACTCGGTGGCGCACTCATGCACACCAGCAAATCGGGCGTGGCTCACTTTGCAGTCGACACCGAGGAGGAGGGCTTGGAGGTTATCAAAAAGCTGCTCTCGTACATGCCCCAAAACAATATGGAGGACGCTCCCGTTGCAGTTTGCACCGATAGCATCTCGCGCCTCGAGGATTCGCTCAATGAGATTATCCCCGACAACGTGAACAAACCCTACGATATGTACGAGGTTATCCGTGCCGTGGTTGATAATGGCGAGTTCCTGGAGTCGCAACCCACCTGGGCAAAGAATATCATCACCTGCTTTGCACGTTTCAACGGCCAAAGTGTGGGTATCATCGCCAACCAACCCAAATTCATGGCGGGCGTACTCGATATCAACGCTTCGCGTAAGGCTGCACGCTTTGTTCGCTTCTGCGATGCCTTCAATATTCCCATCGTCACCTTCGTTGACGTTCCCGGCTTCCTGCCCGGTACAGGTCAAGAGTACGGCGGCGTAATCACCCACGGTGCAAAACTGCTGTTCGCATACTGCGAGGCTACCGTGCCCAAGGTTACCGTTACTCTGCGCAAGGCTTACGGCGGTGCATACATCGTGATGAGCAGCAAACACATCCGTGGTGACATCAACTACGCATGGCCCTCGGCCGAGATCGCAGTTATGGGTGCCGCAGGTGCTGTTGAGGTGCTCTACGCCAAAGAGCTCAAAGCGCTGGCAGACAATCCCGAGGAGAAAGCAAAATTCGTGGCCGAGAAGGAGCAAGAGTACCGCGACAAGTTCTCGAACCCCTACAACGCTGCCCGTTATGGCTATATCGACGACGTTATCGAGCCTCGCAACACCCGTTTCCGC
>JAZQXR010000097.1:0-8832 GCA_045632975.1 Rikenellaceae bacterium | reverse complement strand
TTAATACCATCCTTATTGACCTTTGCCGCGACATCTGGACATACGTCTCGATGGAGTACTTCAAACAACGCATCAAAGAGGGTGAGGTTGGCTCGTCGGCGATGCCCCACAAGGTTAATCCCATCGATTTTGAGAACGCAGAGGGTAACCTCGGTATTGCCAACGCCATCTTCGAGCACTTGGCCGCAAAACTCCCCATCTCGCGTCTGCAACGTGATCTTACCGACTCGACCGTACTGCGTAACGTGGGTGTGCCCTTTGCTCATACCGCAATCGCTCTGCGCTCGATTATGAAGGGCCTGGGCAAACTGTTGCTCAATGTTGATGCTGTGGAGCGCGATCTCGAGAATAACTGGGCAGTGGTTGCCGAGGGTATCCAAACTATCCTCCGTCGTGAATGCTATCCTTCGCCCTATGAGGCACTTAAAGCGCTTACCCGTACCAATACCCACATTACCGAGCAGGCTATCTCGGAGTTTATCGACGGCCTGGAGGTAAGTGACAAGGTGAAGGCCGAGCTGCATGCACTTTCGCCCAAAAGTTACACGGGTATCAAAAATCTTTAAGAAAAATAACGAAAAAATATATACGCAGGTTTTGTGACCTGCGTATATATTTTTATCTTTGCAATACCAAAAAAAGTCACCACAGATGATTATTTCGTCGGCAGAGTTCCGCTGTAGCAGCCAAAAGGTGTCGCAAGTCCCCAATGACGGACTTCGTGACTACGCCTTTATTGGCCGTAGTAATGTGGGCAAATCGTCGCTCGTAAATCGTCTGACCGGACGCAAACTCGCAAAGGTGTCGGGTACTCCGGGTAAAACCAAACTCATCAACCACTTCCTCATAAATAAATCATGGTACTTGGTCGACCTGCCGGGTTATGGCTATGCCCGCACGTCGAAGAGCCAAAAGGAGCAGTTCTCACAACTCATCGTAGACTATGTCAAGGGTTGCGAGAAGATGCACTTCCTGTTTGTGCTTGTGGATTCGCGCCTTGAGCCCCAACGTATCGATGTTGAGTTTATGGAGATGTGTGGTGTTGAGGGAATACCCTTCGGCATAGTCTTTACCAAGAGCGACAAGATGGGTGTCAATAAGTTGGCATCGAATATCGCAGCTTATAAGCGCCGTCTGCTCGAATCGTGGGAGGAACTACCGCCAATCTTTGTTACGTCGTCGGAGAGTGGGGTAGGGTGCGACTCTATCCTCGACTTTGTAGAACAGTGCGAAAACCAAACAAAATTATAAAACATAACTAATTTAAACCACTTGGATATGGGAACCCACAAATTGAAAATCTTTGCATGTTCCGGTTCTAAACCCCTGGCCGAGAAAATCGCCAAATGTTATGGTATCGAACTCGGTAGCTCTGATATGTTGCGCTTCAGCGACGGCGAGTTTCAACCTGCGTTTACCGAGAGTATTCGCGGTTGCACTGTGTTTATCGTACAATCTACGTTCCCGCCGACGGACAACCTTATGGAGCTTCTGCTCATGGTTGATGCTGCTCACCGTGCTTCGGCTCACCGCGTAATCGCTGTGTTGCCTTATTTCGGTTGGGCTCGTCAAGACCGCAAGGATCGTCCTCGTGTGTCGATTGGTGCAAAGTTGGTTGCCAATATGCTCGTTGCAGCGGGTGCTGACCGCGTGATGACCATGGATCTGCATGCTGACCAAATCCAAGGTTTCTTTGATATTCCCGTAGATCACCTCTATGCAAGCGGTATCTTCGTGCCTTATATCAACTCGCTCGGTATCGAGAACCTGTCGATTGCTTCGCCCGATATGGGTGGTGCAAAACGTGCAAGCGCTTACTCGAAATACTTGTGCGCACCTATGATTATCAGCCACAAACAACGCGAGAAAGCTAACGTAGTTGGCAAAATGACCGCTATCGGTGATGTTGAGGGCCGCAATGTAATTATCGTTGACGATATGATTGATACCGCAGGTACAATCACTATGGCTGCCGATATGCTTATGGATAAGGGTGCAGCCAGCGTTCGTGCAGTTGCAACCCACGCTCTGCTGTCGGGGCCCGCATACGACCGCATCAACAACAGTAAGCTCCAAGAGGTTATCATCACAGATACCATTCCTTTGAGCACAACAGCCGATACTCACAAATTTACCGTGTTGAGCGTTGCTGACATCTTTGCTGATGTTATGGAGCGTGTTTATAACTACAAAGAGATTTCGAGCCGCTTCGTATTCTAATCCGAAGCCTCAATTTTATATCCGACGGTCGTACTACACGCGTAGTACGACCGTGTTTTTTGTTATTAACATTACTTTGTAACCCAAATATTGCGTTTGTAATTGTTGATAAATATGTTTATAAAACCATATAACAAAAGGTATATCAATAAAATAATGCATAGCAACAATATTTATCTTATGTTAAATCAAATATAGAGGTAGCGCCTATTGAGGGGGCTTTGGTGATTTTTTGATGATTCTTGGTGCTTTGGCTGTGTTGTGCGTAATTTTGTTTAACACGGTGTGTTGGCATGTTAATATGATGTTGTTCTGCGGCGTTTAATGCGGCTTTGCTTTGCGTGATTGTTGGCATGGCGCTTTCGTGCGGTGTTTTATATGGAACGTTTTGCATACTATTTAACATGTGGATTTATGATAAGAGTACGAGTGTCTATTGGATATTTGAACATTTTCTAATATATTTGTATGTGTTATTTGTCAAAATACACCTTTCTGCAAATTATTAACACCAAAATACCATGAGAAAATTACTTATTGCACTTGTGTTTGCGCTGTCGACCGTGGCTGTGTCGGCGCAGAGTTCCAAATCTACGGTTAAGGTTATGAGCACCCAGTATTCGTGGCTCAACTCGACTTACCAAATTTCGAGCATCAAACGCCTCTACAACATGTTTCCCGATGCGATGATTGTCAAAGGCAACCGCGCGTTCCAAAAGATTTGGAGCAATTGGCAACCCGAGAACAATATCAATTATGGTGGTGCTACCCTTGTGTCGCACCGCGAGGGCGAATGGGATATTATGGATATTGAGTACAAGGCTATGGGTGTTAAGCTCCATGTTCGCCTTGACGAGCGTGGCCGCCGCGAGGTTGAGCGCATGTTCAACTACAAGCGCCCCAAAGAGTGAAAGGTGTAGCCTACCCTATCTGCGAGTTGTGAGTGCCACCGGAGTATATCTCCGATGGCACTCACAAGTTTTAACGGCTGTTGATAACGTCCTATTCGTATGAAAAATAGTTGGCTGATAGCCGTTTTGCTTCTAAATTACTATCTTTGCCACGCTAATTGAGAAAAGGATGAAGAAAATTGTTGCGTTGCTCTGTGTCGTGGTAGCATTGTGGGGTTGTTCACAACCCATAGGCACGAAGAGCAAGACTATGGTGGTGAGTATCTTACCACTTCAATATATTGTTGAAAATATTGTGGGTAGTGACTTCGCGGTGGAGACGATTGTCCCGCCCGGAGCGAGCCCCGAGACATACGAGCCTACCCCCGCACAGATGGAGCAAGTGGAGCGTGCCGAGATGATTTTTGCCGTTGGCGTGATGGGCTTCGAGCAGGCAACCGTCGAGCGTATGAGTAGCACAGCGCAAGGTCGTTATGTGGCGCTGGCAGGTATCGCAGAGTGCCACAAAGAGTGTGTGCATCACGACCATTCACACGGAGAGCACCACCATCATGGTGGCGTAAATCCTCATTTATGGACCTCGCCCGATATGCTTATGCTTATGGCAGAGAGGGCTCACGGTGCAATCTCTGCTACATATCCCGATTCGGTGAAATATACCCTTGCATACGAGAGACTTATGCAACGTCTGCGCTCGCTCGATAGCCTTGTTGCAGAGCGTTGTGCCGAGCTTCCGTCACGTGCGTTTGTAATCTATCACCCTACGTTCCAATACCTTGCCGACCGCTACGGCCTTACCGAGATAGCTATTGAAAATCATGGTAAAGAGCCCTCGGTGGACCATCTGCGCAAGGTCGTTGACAGAGCGCGTGAGTTGGGCGCACGTAAGGTGTTTTACCAACGCGAGTTTCCCCGTTCGGTTGTGGCTACGGTAGCCTCGGAGTTGGGTGTCGAGGCCGAGCAGGTCGATATATTGAGCGCTGATGTCGAGGGAATGATTGTTGATTTTGTTGATAAACTGCAAAAGTAGCTGAATATGAGTCTTATAGAGCTGAAGGGAGTGTCGGTTGCGTACGACGATGCGGATGTGTTGTCGGGGGTGAATTTGTGTGTCAATGAGGGTGACTTTATTGGTATTATCGGCCCGAATGGTGGCGGTAAGACTACGCTTGTCAAGGCAATGCTCGGCCAGGTCGATTATCGCGGACAAATATGCTACTCGCCCGAGGTCAAGACAAATGCGGGGCTTGCGATTGGCTATCTGCCACAACAAAACCTATTCGACCGCTCATTCCCTATCTCGGTGCGCGAGGTTGTGTTGTCTGGTTTGCAGTCGCAGAAGCGCTGGGGCTTTGGTTATACGCGCGGCGACAACGAACGAGTGATGCAGGTGCTCTCACAGATGGGTATCGAACACCTTGCCGATAGGGCTATTGGTGAAATTTCGGGCGGACAGATGCAGCGGGCGCTGTTGTGTCGTGCTATAATCTCGGAGCCGCGAGTGTTGATTCTTGATGAGCCTACGACCTATGTTGATAACCGCTTCGAGGGTGAATTATATGAGTTGCTCGACCGATTGAGCGACCGTATGGCGATTGTAGTGGTGTCGCACGATATCGGAACAATCACTTCGAAGGTGCGTTCCATTGTCTGTGTGAATCGTACAGTTCACCGTCACGACTCAAACGTCATCACTCCCGAGCAGCTGGCCAACTACAACTGTCCGATTCAGATTATATCGCATGGACATGTACCGCATACGGTGCTCGAACATCACCATTAAATATCAAAGGCGACCCTCTAAAGGTCGCCTTTAATATTTAATGTGAGAGTGGATTACTTTTTGAGTAGGTCCGAAATCTGTGTGCGGACAGTCTTCTCGTACTCGGGCATGGGGATATCCTTGCCGGCCTCTTTCAGACGGAGCATCCACGCAATGTTGCGAGCCAAGTGGCGCATGGTTTGCAGACCCTCGGCGTCACAGATGGCATCACCCACAGCGCGACCGTGTACCGAGTTCCAATAGCTCGAACCGGCAACCATCATTTGCGAGATTTGCAGATAGTAGTTCAGGCCGGCGAAGGTCGAGCTTGCACCACCACGACGAGCCGCAACAACCACAGCACCAACCTTATTTTTGAAGGCGTTGCCGGTCATAGATGCGGTGTAGAATGCGCGGTCGAGGAAACATTTCATCGCGCCGGCGATACCTGCATAGTAAACGGGCGAGCCGAGGATGATTGCATCCGCCTCGGCCATCTTGGGCAGAACCTCGTTCACGCAGTCGTCGATGCCGCATGTCAGGTCACGACGTTTGGCGCAAGTGCCACACGAGATGCAGCCGTGGATAGCTTTGTGACCGATTTGGATAATCTCCATTTCGATGTCGAATTGAGCCAGCTCGTCGGCAATTGCAGCCAGAGCCAAAGCCGTATTGCCCTCTTTGCGAGGACTTCCGTTGATTGCTACTACTTTCATATTTGCTTGTTTGTTTGATTAAATTTCGTGTGATAATGATGGCGGAACAGCCCCCGAAAGGTCCACGCCTCCAAATACCTCTCCAATCTGGTCGAGAGTAGCCATGATTGTGGGAATGTCGCTCTCGGTGACCAGCTTCAGTCTGTATGGTTTGAAGTCGGGAATACCCTTGAAGTAGTTGGTCAAGTGGCGACGCATTTCGAATACACCCACCTTTTCACCTTTAATCTCCACCGATTTTTGAAGGTGGTGTTTGGCTATCTCAACACGCTCCGTGACACTCGGTTGTGGCAGAATCTCGCCCGTCTGGAGGTAGTGGCGTACCTCGCGGAAAATCCACGGGCGGCCATAGGTTGCGCGGCCAATCATCACTCCGTCAACGCCATAGCGGTCGAACGCCTCTTTGGCCTTTACAGCCGAGTCGATGTCGCCATTGCCGATGATGGGGATGGTGATTCGCGGGTCGTTCTTGATTTTGCCGATAAGTGTCCAATCTGCCTCGCCCTTATACATCTGGGCGCGAGTACGGCCGTGGATGGTTAGAGCTTTGATACCCACATCTTGTAGGCGTAGGGCAATATCCTCGATGTTTTTATTCTCCTCATCCCAGCCGAGTCGTGTTTTGACCGTCACGGGCAGCTTTACAGCTTCGACAATGCGGCGTGTCATCTCGACCATCAGGGGCACGTCACGCATCATACCGCTACCGGCTCCGCGCGAGGCAATCTTCTTGACGGGACAGCCGAAATTGATGTCGATGACATCGGGATTGGCCGCCTCGGCACGGCGTGCTGCCTCGACCATAGGCTCGATAAGGTGGCCGTAAATCTGAATGCCCACGGGGCGTTCGGCATCGTCGATATTGAGCTTTGCGAGCGATTTTGCGGCGTCACGAATCAGTCCGTCGCTCGATATGAACTCTGTGTAGACCATATCGGCGCCAAACTCCTTGCACATGTGGCGAAACGAAGGGTCGGTGACATCCTCCATCGGCGCCAAAAAAAGCGGCTGAAAGCCCAAATCCAAGTCGGCAATCTTCATAAGATGTATAAATATGAGTGCAAAGATACGAAATCTCGTAGAAAATCGCTACATTTGCAACTCAAAAGACGAAAACTTCCGACACAATGAATATCGAAAAAACCATCCAACAGGCCGCCATGGAGGCCATCGCCAAACTGTATGGCGAGGTAAATCCCTCGCTGGTGCAGATTCAGAAAACACGCAAAGAGTTTGCGGGTGACTATACCCTTGTGGTGTTCCCTCTGCTGAAAACCAGCCGCAAAGCTCCCGATGCAACCGCTACGGAGATTGGTGAGCAGATTAAGGCTGATTGTCCTCTGGTTGCGGGTTACAACGTAATCAAAGGTTTTCTCAATATTGAGCTTCAGACTTCGTTCTGGAGTGAGCGTTTTGACGAGATTTGCGCTACCAAGGAGTTTGGCAAAGCCCCCTCGAATGGTAAGACCGTGATGATAGAGTACTCGTCGCCCAATACCAATAAACCCCTTCACCTCGGCCACATCCGCAACAACCTACTCGGTTACTCGGTTGCCCAAATTCTTGGAGAGGCGGGAAACAACGTAATCAAGGTGAACCTTGTAAACGACCGTGGTATTCACATTTGCAAGAGCATGATTGCTTGGTTGCAATATGGCGAGGGCGAAACCCCCGAGACCAGCGGCATGAAGGGCGACCACTTGGTTGGTAAATACTATGTCGAGTTCGACAAGCACTACAAAGAGCAAATCCGCGAGCTCGTAGCTGGTGGCATGAGCGAGGATGACGCCAAAAAGCAGGCTCCCATCATGCTCGGCGCACAAGAGATGTTGCGCAAGTGGGAGGCTAAAGACCCCGAGACCATCGCTCTGTGGGAGAAGATGAACGGATGGGTCTATGAGGGCTTCGATGTGACCTATAAGGCGCTCGGTGTGGATTTCGACAAGGTGTACTATGAGTCGCAAACCTATCTGCTCGGTAAGAGCATCGTGGATGAGGGTTTGGCCAAAGGCGTTTTCTTCCGCAAAGAGGATAACTCGGTGTGGATTGACCTTACTGCCGATGGTCTTGACCAAAAACTCCTGCTCCGTGGTGATGGTACTTCGGTCTATATGACTCAAGACCTCGGAACAGCATTCCGTCGTTGGGAGGACAACAAACTCGATGAGATGATTTATGTGGTTGGTAACGAGCAGAACTACCACTTTGAGGTTCTGAAACTTGTCCTCAAAAAGCTCGGTTATGAGTGGAGCGACAACATCTACCACCTCTCGTATGGTATGGTTGAGCTGCCCGAGGGTAAGATGAAATCGCGTGAGGGTACTGTGGTTGATGCCGATGACCTTGTAGCCGAGATGATTGGCACGGCACGCGACATGTCGGCCGAGCTGGGTAAACTTGATGGTCTGTCGACCGAGGAGCAAAATAAGATTACCGCTATGATTGGCCTGGGTGCGCTCAAATACTTTATCCTCAAGGTTGATCCTCGCAAGACCATGTTGTTCGACCCCCGCGAGTCTATCGACTTCAACGGAAATACAGGCCCGTTTATCCAATATACCCACGCCCGTATCAAATCGGTTTTGCGTAAGGCAGCTGATGCAGGTATCGACTACTCGGCTTCGGAGAGTGTAGCTCTGTTGGCAGAGGAGGTTGAGCTTATCAAGACGCTCTGTGATTACCCCTCGATTGTGATGTCGGCTGCACAGAACTTCTCGCCCTCGATTGTTGGTGCTTATGTGTATGAGCTGTGCAAGAACTTCAATAGCTACTACCACGACCACTCGATTCTGCGCGAGGAGAATGCCTCGATTCGAAACTTCCGTCTGCGCCTTGCCGAGCAAGTTGCAGGTGTAGTTGCAAGAGGTATGTTGCTGTTGGGTATTGAGGTTCCCGAACGTATGTAGTTATACAAATTTTAGATTATAACAGGTGCGATGAGCCCGTCCGTGAGGATGGGCTCATCGCTGTTTTTGGGTATTTCTACCCATTCGAAAGGGCTTTTTAGACAATCATTTTTAGTTGTCAAATCTCTACCTTTGCCACTGTTAATAGCCGTATAGTATGGGAAAATATTATGATATGTTGGAGGCGGATGTGCGATTGCGTGAGGGTCTGAAGGCCTGCATGAATTGTGGTATCTGTACCGGCGTATGTCCTGCGGCAGAGTTCTATAAGTATGACCCGCGTCAGATTGTGGCTACGGTGCAGTCGAAGGATGATG
>JAZQXR010000096.1:0-9064 GCA_045632975.1 Rikenellaceae bacterium | reverse complement strand
GAATTAGCCCAACCGCCAACACACCCGCGCCATAAGGCTGGGGGCTGCTATACCTTCAGGCCAATCCCCGCGGTTTGCGCGCGGTTTTTGGTTCTTTTGGGCGTCCAAAAGAACATACACGAAGAAAAGCGGCAGTCCCCTCCGTAATTGTGAATTGTGAATTTAAAACGACAGGCGTTCATCAACGGATGAACGCCTGTGTTGGTGGACCCAGAGGGGCATGATCCCACGACCTTCGGATTATGAGTCCGCTGCTCTAACCAACTGAGCTATGGGTCCAAAAGTGTCGGTCGCCACTCCTTGAATGCCATGCAAGACCGCACTTTTCAGACCGCAAATATAAGCACTTGCGAGCAAATTCCAAAAACTTTAGCCACAAATCACAGATTTCCGGGCTGTTTGTACTCGTAGTTGTCGTTGAAGATGTTCTTCTCAAGCACGTGTTTTTGGCCGTACACGTCGGTGATTGTTATCTGTATAAATATCTTCATCACAGGGGTCGGCGGTGTAGCAAAGTGAAGCGCCATGCCGCTACCAACCAATTTCAGGTCCTCGGCGGTGATGTCTACAAGAGCCTGCTCTCGAAGCTGATAACCATCAATATAAACATAGTCCGAACGCTTCGTATAACCGTCATTGATAAAGGGCTGCAACGTTGCGTACTTTACCGTTATAAGGTCGTTGAGCGAGGTTCCCGCGGGGTGCTCGGCGTCGAAATCGTCGAGCGGAGCGACCACCTCTATTGCATTGATGTTTGTGGTGACGGCAGCCGGCGTATAGTGCCCTGGCATTGCATCTTCAATCACACGCTTACCCGCGTCGTAACCCACATCGCCATGCTTTTGGCAGAGTGCGCGGAACTCTTCTTTGTCGCTCCACGGCGTGCATGGATTTTTCGCACCCCATATAGACAGATTTATGTCGAACTCTTCGCCCCAACTACCACCAAAGCCATAACTCGGCTCATAGAAGCAGACAACCCATGAGTTTTCTCTGAAGGTGTACTTGTCGGGAGCACACGACACGGCAAGCACAGTCGCCATCGCCAATGTCAGCACAAATAAACAAAATCGTTTCATAGTCCACTATTTTTTTATTAAAAGCCACCGGGCTGTTTGTACTCGTAGTTGTCGTTGAAGATGTTCTTCTCGAGCACGTGTTTCTGGCCGTACTCGTCGGTGAGGATTATCTGCATGAATATCTTCATCGCATAGGGCGGAGTCTTGGAGAAGTTGAAACGGAGATTCGGACCGAGCAATCGCAAATACTCGGGCGTAACATCGGTTAGCTTCTGGTCGCGCACCTGATAGCCGTCGATGTAACCCGCATTGGGTTGCTTCGTGTAGCCATCACGAATAAAGGGGTACAGCGTCGAGTAGCGCACACGCACAAGGTCGTTGAGCAACGTTCCCGCAGGGTGCTCCTCGTCGAAATCGTCGAGTGGCGCAACAATCTCTATCGAAGTAAAGTTGGTCGTCAGGGCTTGGGGGTTGTAGCTGCCAGGATATACCCCCTCAACAACTCGTTTGTCACCTTTGTAATTGGTGTCCCCATATTTTTGACAAAGCGTATTAAACTCTGCAACATTATCCCACGCGGTACAGCACCTCTCCCCATGTAGGTTGACACTCATCCAAAAATCTTTTGCCCAACCAGCATCAGGCTCCTGATACTTTGGGTCGCAAAAGCTGACAATCCATGTCGGGCCATCATACTCTTTGGGGGTATGTCCAAATTGAATATCCCCATCGCCTTTGCCTTCGTTGATGTCGCCCTTTTTATCCGCACATGCGCCCATCGCAACGCACGCGACAAGCACCATGAATTTCAACAATCGTTTCATAGTCCACTATTTTTATTAAAAGCCACCGGGCTGTTTGTACTCGTAGTTGTCGTTGAAGATATTCTTCTCGAGCACGTGTTTTTGGCCGTACTCGTCGGTGAGGATTATCTGCATGAATATCTTCATCGCGTAGGGCGGAGTCTTGGAGAAGGTGAAACGGAGATCGGGACCGAGCAATCGCAAATACTCGGGCGCAACATCGGTTAGCTTCTGGTCGCGCACCTGATAGCCGTCGATGTAACCCGCATTGGGCTGCTTCGTGTAGCCATCACGAATAAATGGGTACAGCGTCGAGTAGCGCACACGCACAAGGTCGTTGAGCGACGTTCCCGCAGGGTGCTCCTCGTCGAAATCATCGAGTGGCGCAACAATCTCAATCGAGGTAAAGTTGGTTGTAATAGCAAATGGGGCGGAGTGATAGTATGGTCCGTTTAATTCGACCCTGCGCTCGCCTCCCTTGTAGTTCACATCCCCAACCTTGCGACAGAGTTTGTGATACTCTCTGCGCTCCTTTCGGCCCTGCCACGGAGCACACGACGGCCCCGAATTGGACCAGAGTCCAACGCTCAACGTAAAGCCATCATTCCACTCGCCATCCATCCACATCTTGAGGTTACAAAAACCCAAAATCCATGACTTCTCATCCGCAATATACGACCAACCACCATCCATATCTTCCGGAGGACATTTGTCATAAATCACAAGGCCACCTTTGCGCCACCCAATAGTTATCATATCCTCTTCTTGCGGAGCCTTCAACCTACTATGAACGCTACAAGACGACAGCGTAACCATTGCCGCCACCGCAAAAAGCATCAGTAATCGTTTCATAGTCCGCTATTTTTATTAAAAGCCTCCGGGCTGTTTGTACTCGTAGTTGTCGTTGAAAATGTTCTTCTCGAGCAGGTGTTTTTGACCGTACTCGTCGGTGAGGATTATCTGCATGAATATCTTCATCGCGTAGGGCGGAGTCTTGGAGAAGTTGAAACGGAGATTCGGACCGAGCAACCTCAAATCCTCGGCCGTGATGTCTGTGAGTTTCTTATCGCACTCCAAATAGCCATCGGTATAGCTCGTGTCAGGTTGCACATTGTAGCCATCACGAATAAATGGGTACAGCGTCGAGTAGCGCACACGCACAAGGTCGTTGAGCGACGTTCCCGCGGGGTGCTCCTCGTCGAAATCGACGAGCGGAGCCACAATCTCAATCGAGGTATAATTGGTCGTAAGTGCTTGGGGCCTAAACCAATCTCCATCTATTAGTGCTATCGTACGTTCACCCACGTCATAACCCACATCGCCCTGTTTCTCGCACATGGCATAAAACTCCTCCGACCGCGACCATGGGGTATAATAGTTTCGATAATCCCACAAAAACACATTCATCCAAAAGCCCTCTTTCCAACTACCTTCGGGCTCTTTATAGCAAGGCTCATAGAAACAAAGAACCCACGACGAGCCATCATACTTCCATATCTCTGGCGAGCCCTCAATCATATCATCCCAGCCACCATCAACGCCTTCTTCAGTCGATTCACCCCCTTTGGGTGGAGCACCATCCTTGTCACTGGGATTACACGACGACAGCATAACTAATGCGGTCATCGAAAAAAGTATTAGCAATCGTTTCATAACTCACATTTATTTAATATTGCACAACATAGAAAGAACTATTATAATGACGTTCATCCAACTGCTCGTCGTCATAATTATCATATGTTCCATCAAATGTCTCACGACTCCCTGCCTTAAAGACACCAGACAAGTAATAGCCATCTGCTTGACCCGTCCAACCCCAATTTACATGAAGCAAGTGCTTAAGTATAGTTTCATCAATAACCACATCTTCCGTAAAATCGGAATATGTTGTACGCGTTACATCTTGCTGGATTACTTGCACATAACCATCCAAAACCCAGGCATGTCCAATGTTTGGCCTTCTCACACCCGACATTATTACAGGACGATTTTCCAACATAATATCCACAACCTCATCATGGTCGTATCCAAAGCACAACACAGCCCCTTCATAGGGTTCATACGACGTTAGAGCATGTAATAGAATAGTCATATATGCTTCCGAACTGGGGCTATCCAACGGGATTCCACACATAACGCCTAATTGACCCGCAAAAGCACCACATTGCACTCGTGCGTTGTACGTTCCATATTTTCGTGCAGTATCTGCAGGTAGTGTTGGAATAACACTTTCAGCAACTGAACGATCAACAATCGTCCAAGATTGAACACCTTTCATATTACTATAATGATACACCGTTTCCATTGTATCCAAACAGCACATTACCGTCCCATATAAACTATTGTCGGGTATCCTTTTCTCTGCCACTAAAGTTTGTGCCAATGCTACTACAGCACACCCAAGGGAGTTCCTTGCCGTAAGATTCATGTTAAACGGATAACCCTGTCCCCATTTAGTTTTAACTATGGTGGGTACTATTTTTCGCTGAACAACATCCGTCCACTCCTCTACACTAATTACTGTTTTCGCTCGAGTTTGTGGTTCTTCGGATTCGGGTTCTGCCTCGTTGAAATCTCGAATTGCATAGTTAAGTATAAGCTCCTTTGCAAAAAGAGCTCCATTAGTCACACCATTCTCGTCGCAGAGGGTTTGCTCGTCGGCATTCAGCAACAGCTCGACCTCGTCCATCAACAACTCTCCACTCTCGGTAATAGCATAGACAGGCGAGCCCATGCGTTTGTCAGCCGCCATCAGGGCAAAACCCTCGTAGTCCTCAAAATTTATAAGGTAGAGCAACGAGTCCATTGGTGGCGCATCCTGCGAGCGGGTCGACGGAATAAGTGAGCTGCCCAGAACAGCAATATCCCTTACTCTACGACCGCCGAAACGAGTGTTGACATCATCAATCTCTTTCAGAAGACCATCCAAATTGGACAGCATCTCCTCGACAGGGATTTTGTCACTCTCGTTTACATCCTCCATCTTCTCGGGTAGAGACTCCGACGAATAATCTTCCTGAATTTGGCATCCGACTATCGCAAATGCCAAAAGCATTAAAAAAGCAAATCTTTTCATGGCGATAGATATATTAAAAGTTATTAACCCGTGCGCAAGTTAATAAAAATTAGATAGAAAAGCAAATTTTTCGGCAGTTTTTTAGGGGGGGGTAAAAAGGGCTGAACTGCGAGAAAAACAAGCAAAATCCGAACTCGGGGAAGTCGCCCCAAAGCCCCAAAACGGAGCTCAACAAACACCCGAAAATCGCCCGAGCGACACAGCAATCGGCGCAAAAATCGACACAAAAAACACGCCTTATGCGCGCGCGTTTTGGAAAGCCGAAAAAAATTCCTACTTTTGTAGGTTACAAGAGGTGTATACACATGGGACTTATCGCCAAACTCGCAGGACAGACAGCCATCTATGGCATCAGCAGCATCGTTGTAAGGATGTTGAGCTACATGCTGTTCCCCTACTACACCCACATCATGGGCGAGGCGCAGTATGGCGTGGTGACCGACATCTATGCGCTTATCCCCTTTGCGCTGGTGGTGCTCACCATGGGCATGGAGAGCAGTTACTTCCGCTTTGCGGGCAGGTGTGACGAGCGCGGGGGCGACGAGGCGGGCAAGCGACAGCTGTTCGCCACCACATGGGGCATAACATCGCTGGCAGCGGCGATTTTTGCAGTGGTGGTTATCGCCTTGCGCGGGCCCGTGGGTGCGGCACTCGGCAGTGTCTATGTGGAGCATCCGAGCTACATTGTGCTGATGGCGCTGATTGTGATGTTCGACGTATGGGCCACAATCCCCTTCTCGAGGTTGAGGGAGCAGCGACGCGCGGTGACCTTCGTGGCGCTCAAGATTGCCAACATCGTAATCCAAGTGGCACTCGCCATAGCCTTTGGCACGGCGGGGTGGTACGCGAGCGATTTTGGCGTGGGTTGGGTCTTCGTGGCAAACCTCTGCTCGAGCGCGGCGACATGGCTGATGGTGCTGGCTACCTGCAACAGGGTTGTGCCACGAATTGATTGGGCGCTATTGCGACGCATATTCGCCTACTCGGTGCCGCTGTTGGTCGGTGGCATTGCGGGCACGGCGGGCGAGTTCATAGACCGTCAGCTCATCAAGATACTCACCCCCGAGGAGGCGGCATTCGCACAGCTCGGCATATATGGCGCAGTGACCAAAATCGCCGTGGTGATGTTGCTCTTCACCCAGATGTATCGCTTGGCGGCCGAGCCCTTCTTCCTGTCGAACTTCCGCAAAGAGGAGTTCGTGGAGACCAACGCCGCAGCAATGAAATACTACGTGATGGTGTCGATGGCAATATTCCTCGGCATAGCACTATTCAAAGACCTGTTCGCGCTATTGGCGGGACCCGCATTCCGCCAAGGCATATACATACTGCCCGTGATACTGCTCGGACACATGTTGGCGGGAATGTGGCTCAACCTCTCGTTCTGGTACAAGCGCGAGGAGAAGACACGCTACGCAATCTACGTCACAGTGGTGGGTTTGGTGGCAAACGTCGCGGCCAACATTGCACTCATACCTCGCATGGGTTTCTACGGCGCAGCGTGGGCACGTTTGGCAAGCGAGGGTGTGATGGTTGTGGTGAGCTGGTGGCTCAATCGACGTTACTTCCCCACCCCCTACGATTGGCGACGCATAGGCGGTTATGTGGCCGTCGGTTTGGCACTCTACTTCGGCTGTGTGGCCGTGGGCGATGCGACCGACTCGCTCTGGGCACAGTACGGCACGGCGGCGGTGGCACTCACACTTTACGGCGCGTATGCCGCATGGCGCGAGAACATTTTTGGAATGATTAAACGACTAAAAAGATAGAGATGAAAGTAAACATTGTGAATCGTTCGGGCATGGCTCTCCCCGAGTATGCCACAGCACAATCGGCAGGCATGGACCTGCGTGCAGCACTCACCGAGAGCATAACACTCGGCTCGCTGGAGCGCGCGCTCATACCCACAGGGCTCTACGTCGAGCTCCCCGAGGGTTACGAGATGCAGATTCGCCCCCGCAGCGGCCTCGCAGCAAAGCACGGCGTGACCGTACTCAACACCCCCGGAACTATCGACGCCGACTACCGAGGCGAAATCAAAGTCATACTCGTCAACCTCTCGGCCGAGCCCTTTGAGGTCAAACCCGGCGAGCGCATAGCACAAGCCGTAGTAGCCGCACACGCACGCGTAGAGTGGAACCCCGTAGAGGAGCTCGGCACAACCGAGCGTGGCGCCGGTGGCTTCGGCAGCACAGGACGAGGATAATTCACAATTCAAAATTCACAATTCACAATTAGCGGGTTGTGATGGGTTCTTTGATAGGGCTGCCGCTTTTCTTCGTGAAAAGGCCGCAGACCGGCGGGATTACCCTGAAGGTTAAGTAGTCCCCAGCCTTATGGCGCGGGTGTGTTAACCGATTAGGCTAATTCTCTCGGCATGCGAGCGCAAAAGACTTCGAGAGAAACTGCGTTTCTCGCTATCGGGTATGTGGTTGCGATGTTTGATTGAGAGCCGCCTAAAGGCGGTGCAAAAGCGCAACGACAGACAGAGCGCAAGCTCGCTTGCGTCTGTCAATCGTTCCGCTTTTTAGCCCCACGCAGTGGAGCGACCTCTCAATCAACCACCTAACACGCCCGCGCCAAACGGATGGGGACTACTTAACCTTCAGGGTAATCCCGCCGGTCTGCGGCCCATTTTTTTGGTACTTTTTTGATGGCTCAAAAAAGTACGCACAACACAATGAGAAAACAGAAATAAAAATGAGATTTTGTGACATCATAGGGCATGAGGAGCTGAAGGATGGCTTGCGTCGTTCGGTTGAGGAGGGGCGTGTGAGTCATGCTTTGCTTTTTGCGGGGTCGCCGGGTGCGGGGTCGCTGGCTTTGGCGTTGGCCTTTGCGCAGTATGTGGCCTGCACGGCGCGCAGGGATGGGGATAGCTGTGGCGAGTGTCCGAGTTGTCGCAAGATGATGAACATGGAGCACCCCGACCTGCACATGGTCATGCCCGTCAACAAGAAGAACAAAAAGAGCGACGAGGTGATACTGAGCGACCACTTCATGGCCCAATGGCGGGATGTTGTGAAGCGCACGGGAGGCTACTTTGGCGAGCAGGAGTGGTACGATGCCATCGGGCTCGACAACCAGCAGGGCAATATCAGCGTGGGCGATGTGGCCGAGATGATGCGCAAGCTGTCGTTCAAGAGCTTCGAGGCGGAGTACAAGACGGTGGTCATCTGGCTGCCCGAGAGGATGAAGGCCGAGCCGGCAAACGCCATGCTGAAGATTCTGGAGGAGCCGTGGGATAAGACGCTGTTCATTCTGGTCAGTGAGTCGCCCGAATTGTTGCTGCCAACCATCATCAGCCGCACCCAACCCTACTATATCGGCGCTGTGGCCGATGGCCTTATCGCTGCGCAGCTCGAGCGCGAGGGCGTGGAGCCACAAAAGGCGATGCAGATTGCAAAGATGGCGGGTGGCGACCTGCTCGAGGCACGCCGCTTGGTTGCGGGCGAGGAGGAGTCGGACGAGATGTTCGCTCTGTTCGTCGAGCTGATGCGCTTCAGCTACAACAACCGCCACCTGGAGCTCATAGGCTGGGCGGAGCGCGTGGCAAAGATGGGTCGCGAGCCGCAAAAGCAGTTCTTGGAGAACTCTGTGCGACTGCTGCGCAGCAGCTATATGCTGCACGCCGGCATGGAGGAGATATGCTACCTGTGGGGCGCCGAGCTGGAGTTCTGCCGCAAATTTTCGCCCTTCATCGACAATGATAATATCGAGAAACTCGTTTACGAAATGGAGAGCGCCCTGGCGCAAATCCGACAAAACGGAAACGCAAATATAGTATTCACACATTTTGCTCTCTCGGTGAGCAAACTAATAAACGCAAAGTAATGGCACGTGCAGTCATCATCACAGGCGGAAACATCGCAGGCGTCAAGGAACGCATGCACCGCGCACAAGAGTTAATCAACAGCAGAGCAGGTATCGTCATGCGCTGCTCGCACCGCTACGAGTCGAAGGCTTGGGGCTTCGAGACGGAGTTGCCGTTCAGCAACCAGATTCTGGTTATCGACACAGAGCTGTCGCCCGACGAGTTGCTCTCGACCGTTCAGCAAATTGAGGCCGAGCTGGGCCGCGACCGCGCAAAAGAGGCCGAGCTGAAGGCCGCAACCGGCGCCGCATACTGCTCGCGCGAGATTGACATCGACATCCTGTTCTATGAC
>JAZQXR010000095.1:0-16326 GCA_045632975.1 Rikenellaceae bacterium | reverse complement strand
TGGCAATGATGCCCCACTTGGAGCGTGCTTGCAAACCGTGGAACTGGGCTTACTATCCCGAGAATCGCTCGGCAGATGAGGTTACTCCTTGGATTGAGGCCTTCGTAAATGCTCGTCGTTGGATTGAGCAAAACGCAAAATAGAGTAAGATGAACAACGCTCCGATTGGCATATTCGACTCGGGCCTGGGCGGATTGAGTGTCTGGAAGGAGATTCGTAGCTCTTTGCCACACGAATCGCTCATCTACTATGGTGATGGCAAAAACTGCCCCTATGGACATCGCTCGGCCGAGGAGATTACCCGGTTTGCTATCGAAGCTGTTGAACGTCTGCTGAATATGGGTGCCAAGCTGGTTGTCGTGGCGTGTAACACGGCAACCGGCGCGGCTATCCGTACTCTGCGCGAACGCTACTCGATACCTATCGTGGGCATGGAACCAGCGGTCAAACCGGCTGCTTTGGCTACACGCTCGGGTGTGATAGGTATATTGGCTACTCGCCGCTCGCTCGAGAGCGAACTCTATCTGCATACCTCATCATGCTTTGCCTCCAATGTGGAGATTCTGCAAAGCGAGGGTGTTGGGTTTGTCGAGCTGGTGGAGAGTGGTAAGGCCGACTCCGACGAGGCTGTTTGCACCGTGGCTCAAGTCATTGAGCCGATGCTTGTACGTGGCGTCGACCAAATTGTGCTTGGATGCACACACTATCCGTTCCTTCGAGGAGCGATAGAGAGAGTGATAGGGGAGAGAGAGGTGGCTATTATAGACCCCTCACCGGCCATTGCTGCACGTGTTGAGCAACTGCTTGTACGCGACAATATCAAAGCCGATGAAGGACATGTTGCCAACTACCAATTTATCTCGGCTGCAGACGACAATTATATCGAGTCGCTGAAACAATTTGCCGAGCAAATAATTAAATGAAATAACGCTTGTAACAGACAGTAGTACAAGCGTATAAAAAGCAGAAATAATATATGGCTACGCCTAAAAAAGATACCAAACAGAAGCCCAAACGAGAGTGGCGACTGCACCTTACCGACACCCAGCGATGGGCTGTCGGATTTGTTGTGCTGTTTGCCGGACTATATATAGCATATAGCGTTATTGCCTACATGTTCACGTGGAAGGCCAACCAGAGTTTTGTCCAATTCGGCGAGTTTCTACCTGGCGAACAACCCGCAATAGGCGGCTCGCTGTCGGCATGGCTTGGCAACCTGCTTGTAGGTAAGGCGTTCGGCATCATGGCCCTTGTGCTGCCCGTAGGTATTGTTGTTGCCGCCCTGCGCATCATGCGTCGATTGCCCGCGCGTATGGAGCGAGTAGGACGTATCTCAATGCTTGTTATGATTTTGGGCTCGGTAACGGTGGGCTATATCACCAAACGCGATGGCTCGTTCGGCTATGGCTTGGGTGGCGCACTCGGTACATTCAGCGCAGAGTGGCTCTATGGCTTGCTGGGTGGCGGTATAATCCTGCTGTTGCTGTGTTGCTGGGTTTTGCTGGCCGTATATATCAGTAGTAAGACTATCGACAAAATAGACGACCTCGGCAAAGGGTTTGTCGGTGCAGGACGCAAACTAATGAACCGAACTGCCGACACTACCGCCCCCGAAGAGTATGAGGATGAGCTCGAGGAGGAGGAAGACGAGGTTGAAGATGACCAAGAGGGCTTTGTAGAGGTTGGAGATAGCGACTTCCTCTCGCCCGAGATTGAGCTTACCGATGAGCCTGTAACCACGTCCGAGAGCAAAGAGGAGATTGACCCGCTCGATGATTTCGAGGTTAATATACCCACCGAAGAGGTTGTCGAAACTGAAGTAACCAACACCGAGGAGCAAGAGGCGTCGGAGTTTACCGACAACACCATACTCGGCCCGGGAGGCGTTGTCGAGGGTGACGAAGATGGTATGACTGTCATCGAGGGTAGCTACGAGGATGAAGAGATGGAAGATGCCGATGATATAGACCTATACGACCCGCTCAAAGAGCTCTCGGCATACCGTAAACCCGAGATTGAGAGCATTCTTCGCAAGTACGACTCCGATGTGCAGGTTACTGCTGACGAGCTAAAGGAGAATAAGGACCAAATTGTCCAAACACTGCTCAACTTCGGTATCAAAATCGACAAAATCAAGGCTACCATCGGCCCGACCATTACTCTTTATGAGATTGTTCCTGCCGCAGGTGTCAAGATTGCCCGCATCAAAGGCCTTGAGCAGGACATCGCATTGAGCCTCAAAGCACTTGGTATCCGTATCATAGCCCCCATGCCCGGCAAAGGCACCATCGGTATCGAGGTTCCGAATAAGGACCGCCAAATGGTGTCGATGTACTCGGTTATCAAGTCCGTACGCTTCCAAGAGAGCGAGGCAGAACTGCCCATCGCGCTGGGTAAGAATATCCAGAACGAAACCGTGGTGTACGACCTTGCCAAACTGCCTCACTTGCTGGTTGCAGGTGCTACGGGTCAAGGTAAGAGTGTGGGACTCAACGCTATCATCGCATCGTTGCTCTATAAGAAACATCCCGCCGAGCTGAAATTCGTGATGGTTGACCCCAAGAAAGTGGAGCTGTCGATGTATGCAAAACTCGAGAAACACTTCCTTGCCAAGATGGAGAGTGAGGACGAGGCTATTATGACCGATACACAGAAGGTTATCTATACGCTCAACTCGCTGTGCACCGAGATGGAGGCCCGATATGAGCTGTTGCGCAAAGCCGAGGTTAAGAAGATTACGGAGTACAACCGCAAGTTTGTCGAGCGTCGTCTGAATCCCCGCAAGGGCCACCGCTATATGCCCTATATCGTGTTGGTTATCGACGAGTTCTGCGATATGATTATGACCGCCGGCAAAGAGGTTGAGCAACCCATTACACGCCTTGCACAGTTGGCCCGTGCCGTGGGTATCCACATGATTATCGCAACGCAACGTCCCGATGTAAAGGTTATTACGGGTCTTATCAAGGCCAACTTCCCCGCGCGTATAGCGTTCAAGGTTACGTCGATTGTCGATTCGCGTACCATTCTCGACCAGACCGGTGCAAACCAACTTATCGGTATGGGAGATATGCTTGTGTCTATCAATAGCGAGATTACTCGTGTGCAATGTGCCTTTATAGATACGCCCGAGATTGAGGGTGTTGTAAACTACATCCACCGCCAAGCAGGTTATGGCTCGGCATACGCACTGCCCGACTATGTGCCCGATAGCGCAGATTATGGTGGCGGCAGTACGGGTGGAGAGAATATCGTTCTCGACTCAATGTTTGCCGAGGTGGCACGCTTTGTGGTCAGCAATGGACAGGGCTCAACATCGTCTGTTCAGCGCCGATTCTCGATAGGCTACAACCGCGCAGGTCGCATTATGGATCAACTCGAATTCAAGGGTATCGTAGGCCCTGCCGAGGGTAGCAAACCGCGCGAGGTTTACATCACCGACGCCTCGTCACTCGAGCGATTGCTGTCCGACATATTATAGATTGAATATGAAGCGATTATTGGTTTTATATATAGCTTTACTTTGGGCATGTGTTGCATCTGCCCAAAAGCCCGTAAACGTATTGCGAGAGGTATCGGATGCTGTTGCTGGTTTGGGTGCCTACACGGCAGACTTTACGATGAGCAGCAATGATGGCGAGGGTCAGGGAAGCTATACTGTCAGCGGCGAGCAGTTCCGTATAAATACAGGAGCACTTGAGCTTCTATGTGATGGCAAACTCTACTACGAGATTGACCACATCAATCACGAAGTGGTAATTGACAAGATAGGGCAGAATGCTACCATTTGGAGTAACCCGGCAAAGGCGTTCTCTATGCTCGAGAAACGATTCAACCACTCCCTCGAACAGCAGGGTCGCGAGTACATACTGACACTGACTCCGAAAATTAAGGGAGAGGAGGGCTTTACGCTCGTAGTTGACAGCTCGACCAAACTGCCCGTGCGTGCCGAGTATGGAGTAGGGCCCCACCTCGTTACGCTTCGATTTGTAGGTCTACGCGAAGTAGGCAACTCTCCGCTACAATTCACATTCGACAAGGAGCAGTACCCTCAATACGAAATTATAGATATGAGGTAAATCAACAAGAGAGAGTGGTCGCTAACGCCACTCTCTCTTGTATGAATAGATACTCACCCCAAGTAACAGCACAAATGTAGCCATACACACCCCTGCCAACAGCATGGCTCGCTCGGGCGAGAAGTTCATGGCAAACTCCACAATCATTGCACCAACGGACTGCGGCCAAATGAAGTTCTCCGGGATAAAAGTCAGTCCAATCCACAAAACGAGAGCAGCTAACACGATACACGAGACCACTGACACAATCAGCGTTTGTCTATTACGACGATGTGCACGCTTCAATGTCTGTTGAGCCAAAGCCATTACTATATGCCTATCAAGGTCCGCAGGTTTAGTGACCGGTTTGGTTGCGCTTGCTATGAGCCTATCCAGATTATCCATATCGGTGTAATTTAATACTCAATCATGCTTCTTAATTTGGCGCGAATACGACTTAATCTCGTCTTTACAGCGCCCTCCGTAGAGCCAACTATCTCGGCACAAGTGGCAAGTGAATGACCCTCTGTATAGTGTAGGTGAATCAAAGCCTGCTCGCCCGCTGGTAGGCTCTGCAATGCTTTTGTCATCCGTTCGATTCGTTGATGCGTCAATTCTACATCCACATCGTCATCACTCATATCGCACCGAGACTCATCAAACAGAGCAGTATCCTTTCGACGACGAATAGCCGATACGGCTGTTGTATAGGTTATTCGATATAGCCACGTTGCAAGCGACGAACGCTGGCGGAAAACGCCCAACGAATTGTAAGCCTTAATAAAACTTTCCTGTACTACATCCGCTGCATCTTCATCATTTCCCATCATTCGCCATGCCAGAGCATACATTCCGCCAGAATAGGTGGATACTATCTGCATCCATGCGTCGGAATCTCCTATGACGGCTCTTCTGATAAGTTGGTTTTCCATAGATTGGCGGCTGTGGTATCTTGTGTTTGGCAGTTTGACGCACAAACCACAAAAAGGTTACACAAATATAATAATTATTTTTTGCCTGAACCATTGTAACCTTTTGCCTATATTTGCGTCAAAGAGGCAAAACAAAGTCAAACCACTTAAAACCTTAACCACTATGAATGAAAACGCAATGTTCACAATCATTTTCTCAATCTTTTGTCTATACAAAGCCGGGAGATATTTTCTCGAATATTTAAGCACTCGCAAACTATATGATATTGCGCCTGCAGAATCTCTCAATCAGATTCTGCTCGAAAGCGAACGACTCAAAGCCGAAAAACGACGTCGCACATCACTAATGTTGGCCGGAGGACTGTTTGGTCTTGGTATTGGCGGCATACTCGGAGCGATGCTTTTCTCTAATACGTACTCAACCTTCCAGAGCCAATACGATGAAAATCTATCTGTACTTGTTGCATCTCTCATATGGATTGCTTGCGCCATCGCGCTAACAGCTGCGAGTATTATTGCAACGCACATCATTGATCGAAAACTCCAAAAATAGAGATACACTTTCTCTTAAGAATCATTTCGGAGCAACTGTATTTCGCAGTTGCTCTTTTTTTTGTACCTTTGCGACCATGAAAACCATCGAACAAATTGCCGAGACCGTAAGCCGTGGCGAACGCATCACACCCGAGGAGGCACTCATCCTGTGGGATGCTCCCCTGTGGCTGCTCGGACGACTCTCTTCGGAGCGCAAACGCGCCGTAAGCGGCGACGCTCTCTACTACAATCGCAATATCCATATCGAGCCTACCAACATGTGTGTATTCAACTGCCGATTCTGCTCCTATCGACGCCCCGTTGGTAGTGACGACGCATGGGACTACACCATCGAGCAGATGGAAGATATGGCTCGTGGTTATGTCGGCAAGGGGCTTACCGAGCTGCATATTGTTGGCGGCGTGCACCCCAAACATGACCTCTGGTTCTATACCGAGCTTATCCGCAGGCTTAAGGCTATCCTTCCCGAAGCTACAATCAAGGCATTCACAGCCGTCGAGCTCGCATATATGATTGAGAAGGCCGGACTGTCGTACCGCGAGGGTCTCGAGGAGCTCAAGCGCGCCGGCATGGAGGCTATTCCCGGTGGTGGTGCCGAGATTTTCGACGAGGAGCTTCGAGCCGAAATATGCCCCGACAAAGGTTCTACCGCCGTTTGGCTCGAGATGCACCGCACCGCGCACGAGTTGGGAATCCCCACCAACGCAACCATCCTCTATGGTCACCGCGAGAGCCGCGAACAGCGCATCGACCACCTGCGTCGTCTGCGTGAGTTGCAAGACGCAACGGGTGGTTTCAACGCCTTCATCCCGCTCAAATATCGCAGTCGCAACAACAGCATGCAGGAGCTGGGCGAGGTTAGCGTAGTTGAGGATATGCGTATGCTTGCCATGTCGCGTATATTTTTGGACAACTTTCCCCACATCAAGGCCTATTGGGTAATGTATGGTAAGAGTGTGGCCGAGATGGCTCTTTCGTTCGGTGCCGACGATATTGATGGTACAATCGACGATTCGACCAAAATCTACTCGATGTCGGGTGCCGAGGAGCAACACCCCCGACTCACAATAGCCGAAATAGAGAGAATGGCACAAGGAGCAGGTCTGCGTGCCGTGGAACGAGATACACTTTACAATGAAATCAAACACTAAATCAAAGAAAGGACTACTTCGCCGTATTGCCGACGAGCCCATCGCGCGCCACGCTATATTGGCTGTGTGCTCGGCTATTGTCATCATAGCTTGTACATCGAAGATTCTCGGCGTTATCACACGCCATAACCAACGAATCGAGGTGCCCGACTTCGTAGGTATCGAGCTCACTGAAGCTACGGCGCTTGCCGAGAAGACCCACCTCGACATCCATGTCAACGACTCACTCTACGTTCCCGCCTACAAGGGTGGAGTAGTGCTCGACCAGAATCCCAAAGCAGGTAGCCACGTTAAGAGTGGTCGCCATATCTTTGTAATGGTCAACTCCTATCGCCAACGCCAAGTGGAATTGCCTTATGTCACAGGATTCTCGCTGCGTCAAGCCAAGAACATTCTGGAGGTTGCGGGTCTGGGCATTGACGAAATTCGCTACGTTCCCGATATTGCCACTAACTATGTCATCGAACAACAAGTTGATGGCCAGACCATTAACGAAGAGACCAAAAAGATGGTCTACATCGGCTCGAACGTAACGCTGATTGTGGGTAAAAGCGAGGCAGACACCACCTCCTTTGCCGTACCCAAGGTTATCGGACTCACTTTGGCAGAGGCCAAGAGTCGTTTGTGGGAGCGCGGTCTGAACGTAGGCTCGCTCAAGTTCGATGAGGGTATCGGCACCTTCGACCAGAATGAGGCTCGCGTCTATATCCAAAATCCCGGCCAGGCAGCACTTGCACGACTTGGCGACAAGGTCACACTGCGCCTTACGCTGGATGCCGAACTTATCGAGAAGAACAGCACCCAATCCGACCGCGAGGCAAAGAAGATCATCGAGGCTCGTATGAAAGCAGCCACCGATTCACTCGGCATCAACCCTATCGACCTTATCTTCGACCCCGAAGCCGAGGTATATGACTAACCCACGCACCGATACAACTATGATTGACGAACGTTTCGACGATTTGGAGCCCGAAGAGGGCGAGGAGGGTGGCTCTGACGAGCTGTTTGAGCACTTCTCGGTAACGGTGGACAAGGGACAGGCCATGCTGCGACTGGACAAATATCTGGTCGATCGCATGGAACACTGCTCACGTAGCCGAATCCAAACAGCCGCCGACAATGGCAATATCCTTGTCAACGGTTCGCCCGTAAAGTCGAGCTATAAGGTTAAACCTCTCGACCGCATCTCGCTTGTAATGCCCTATCCGCGCCGCGAAGTCGAGATTCTGCCCGAGAATATTCCACTCAACATTGCCTACGAGGATGATGATTTGATTATTGTCAACAAGGAGGCCGGCATGTGCGTTCACCCGGGCCACGGCAACTATTCAGGTACACTTGTCAATGCACTTACATACCACCTGCGCGAACTGCCCATGTTCCAAGAGGGCGATATGCGTGCGGGACTCGTTCACCGTATCGACAAGAATACATCGGGACTGCTCGTTGTTGCCAAGAATGAGCGCTCACACACTCGCCTTGCAAAGCAGTTCTTCGACCACACCATTTCGCGTAGATATGTGGCGCTGGTTTGGGGCAACTTTACCGAAGACGAGGGAACAATCACAGGCAACATCGCCCGTAGCCGCTACGACCGACTCAAAATGGCAGTTTATCCCGATGGCGAGGAGGGCAAACATGCTGTAACTCACTATCGTGTGCTCAAGCGCTACGGCTATGTAACGCTCGTTGAGTGCCGCCTCGAGACGGGACGCACGCACCAGATTCGTGTTCACATGGAGTATATCGGTCACCCGCTGTTCAATGACGAGCGCTATGGAGGCGACAGAATTCTGAAGGGCACAACCTTTAATAAGTACAAACAGTTTATCGAAAACTGCTTCTCGCTGATGCCGCGACATGCACTCCATGCACGCAGTCTCGGTTTTGAGCACCCCACAACAGGAGAACAGGTACATTTCGAAAGCGAACTACCCCAAGATTTCGTTTCGGTACTCGCCAAGTGGGATATTTATACCGCCGCCCGCGATACATTTACCGACGACGAGGAGGCATAACACAACAGAGAGGAGTGCTTACACAGCACTCCTCTCTGTTATACAATCAATTATAGCATCAACCTCTGTCGGCACAAACCACTGTGTCGATTTATCCCGACCGAACCACGTCATCTGCCGTTTTGCATAGCGGCGAGAGTTTCGTTTGATAAGTTCAACAGCCTCGTCGCGCGAGATTGTTCCATCGAAATATTCAAACAACTCTCGATACCCGACCGTCTGAAGTGAGTTTAAATCGCGCAAGGGGTATAAGGCACGAGCCTCGGCCTCCAAGCCAGCCTCCATCATCATATCCACACGACGATTTATTCTATCGTACAAAACATCACGCGGCATATCAACTCCAATCTTCACAATTCGGAACGGACGTTCTGCCACACGACCTTTGCGCTGCTCGGAGTAAGGGCGCCCTGTTATCAAGCAAACTTCAAGCGCTCTCAATACCCTAACCGGGTTACACCTATCGACCTGCTCGTAAAATGCAGAATCCAACTGTTGTAATTGTTGAAGTAAGTCTTCTAATCCATTATCCTTTAGTCGATTATTTAACTCTGCGCGTATTTTATCATTCCTCAAAGGCATTTCATCCATGCCATAACACAGCGCATCGACATAAAGTCCCGAACCTCCGACCGCTATAACATAAGGATTCTTCTCAAACAGACGTTCAAGCAGTCCGAGTGCCCTTCGTTCGAACTCTCCACAAGTAAACTCCTCATGTGGATCGAGTTCATCTACGAAGTGGTGCGGGGCGGCAGCTCTCTCCTCGGCTGTAGGTTGTGCCGTACCAATCGCCATACCTCGATAGATTTGGCGGGAGTCTGTCGACACAATCTCGGCACCGAAATGACGGGCAAGAGCAATAGCAAGCGCAGTCTTACCCGAGCCGGTGGGGCCAACAACGGTTATGAGGGTTGGTTTAATACTCATCGTCGGCGTAGTCATCCGAGCCACCAAAGTTCTCAAAATCATCGAAATCCGACATCACCTCGTCGAAAATCGAGCCGTGGTCGTTGCTCTCGGCCATAGCATCATATTGATCGGGTGCAGCTGCTTCCGAAACTGTTGTGCGAGGATACTTAACACCAGCCTGCGCCACATCTGTACCCACAAGTTCCAGATAGAAGGCACGCTCGGCCAGCATATCAAACATATAGATAAGGCGGTCGCGGTTGTTATGGACAATCTGTCCGAGAGTAACATCGCCCATATATACGGGCATTTCATCGGCCATCTCTTGGGGTATATCGTCATCGCCCATACCCATATCCATCAGCGTAAACTCGCGGCCCTTATTCCACTCTGCATCCGAGAGGAAGAACGAAGCCATATCCGAGTCATATCGCAGATTACGACAAATATAGTCATTAAAATCGAGCAGAGTCGCATCATAGGGCATTTCGTACTCGCGCAGGAAAGCGTCGTTCTCATCCGACAACATCCTGAATTTCAATATCATTGACATATTGCAAAGTTTAAGCGTTTCTACAAATATACAAAATACAATCAATAAAAAGAGTCGCACCACCCAAAAAAAGTGCCCATCCGACCAATAGGCCGAACGGGCATAGTAATATAACGAAGATGTTTCTTGTTATACAACAGTCTACTGCATAGGAGCAATACCATTAGCAGGCTCCAGCTGGCGCTCTACGCAACCGAGGGCCTTACGAATATCCTCGGTAATATCTTTAACCTGCTCCTCGTCGAGGTATACTACCTGCTCATTTTGGAACACAACGATATAGCCATTTTGTTTGCAAAGTTTGGTAATAGCCTCTTTTGCACGGTTGTATACGGGTTGCATCAACTCAAACTCAACCTTTGCCAGCTCTTGTTGTGCCGATTGGTAAAACTCTTGAAGACGGGTATTGAGGTCTTGCATCTCTTTCTCCTTGAGTTGTTTAACGGCAGCCGACATGGTTGCGCTGTTCTTCTCGTAATCGTAGCGTTTATTGTTCAGCTCCACTTGGATATTCTCCAACAGATCTTGATAATCTTGTGCAGCCTTTTGGTACTTCATATCCACCGAGTCCATCTCGGGCATGGTTGCGATTACTCGCTCATAATCAATACGTGCAAATTTTTGAGCCGATGCGCTGGTTGCGGTGACTACAAATACGCATGCAAGTAAGAGTTTAATAGCTTTTTTCATGTGTGTGTTTAGTTGTTATTTACGATTTTGATAATTTCGTTAGTTTTGTCGGCCGCGGGTGAGTAGTAGAGCACGGTGGGGTTCGAAGCAATATCTATCACCAAACCAATACCATAGCGTATTGCATATTCATCAATCGCCTTGAATACACGGTCTTGGATAGGTTTGAGCTTCTCCTCACGCATACGGGCAATAGTACCATCCTCTCCAAAAATTTTCTCTTGGAACTTGGTAATCTCCTCCTCGCGCGAGATAATTCGATTCTCGGCAGCACTACGTTGCGAGGCCGAGTAGGTCGATTTAACGCTTTGGTAGTTGTTGTACTCGCGCTCGAGCTGGTCAAAGGCCTCGTCAATTTGTTTTTGATAGGCCTCGCTTTGGTTTTCGAGCTCTTGTACCGCAGTGTTGTAGCTTGCAATGGATTTGAATATTTTCTCGCTGTCAACAACAGCATAGTTTTGAGCTTGCAGATTACTTGCACCGAGTGACATGATTGCCACGATGGCTGCCAACAGATACTTTTTCATAAGGCTACTGTTTATTTATAGGTTAAAATTCTGTTCCGATAGAGAAGTGGAATTGGCTTCCGCTGCGTTTGTTTGTTCCGGCGGCCTTGTCGAAGCCCCAGCCCCAATCAATACCGAGCATACCAACAATGGGCAGGAATACTCTCACACCGACACCCATCGAACGTTTTACATTGAAGGGGTCAAATGTCTGCCACGACGAGTAACCATTACCTGCCTCGGCAAAAACCAAGCCGTAGATGGTCGAACGAGGTTGCAACAAGAAGGGGTAGCGCAGCTCCAAAGTATATTTGGTATAGGCGCGGGCATAATCGTTGTTGGCGGTTGACTCCACGGGGTTAAGCGTTGCATCTTTGTAACCACGCATACCAACCACATCCACACCATATACACTATATCCGGTCAGTCCATCTCCTCCGACGGTAAATCCCTCGAAAGGCGAGAGTTTATGTTTGTTATACGAACCGAGGTAACCGAGCTCCATACGGGCCATCAGCACGAGTTTGTTAGCGGGGTCAAGCGGAGTGTAAATTCGGCCTTTGAGCAACCATTTGTGATACTCAATCCAACCATAACGTTCCTCGTCAGTAAGGCTCTTATCCGAGTAGTCGCGTTTGTCGAAAAGCGAGTAGGGCGGGGTTACTGCTACCGACAGCGAGAAGTCTGAACCCGTACGAGGGTATATTGATTGGTTCACCGAGCTACGGCCGATAATTGCACGCAGAGTCACAATATTACTCGAGCCATTAGCAACGATAAAGCTGTTCCACTCCTTGAGCATATAACGCTGGTATGCCAACTCGGTATAGAGCGAGAAGTAGGGGTCGGGCCAACGCAGACGCTGACCAACTCCGGCCGACACACCAAATGTACGGAAGTGGGCATTACCCTCTTGCCATGCATAGTAGGCATCAGTCTCGTCCGAATAGTAAGCCGATACCGACAGCGAGTTGGGGCGTTTACCACCCAACCACGGCTCGGTAAAGCTCAACGACAAGGCCTTGTAGTAGGTACCATTCGACTGTCCTTGAATACGGAGCTGTTGGTTTTGTCCCTGCGGGTAGGGGCGCCATGCATCTTTCTCAAAGAAACGACGGAGCGAGAGGTTGTTAAGTTGAACACCAATTGAGCCCACAAACATACCGGAGCCCCAACCTCCCGAGATATCAACCTTATCACTTGCCTGCTCCTCCAGCGGCCAAGCAATATCCACTGTGTTGGAGTTCACGGGTTGAGGTGTAGGCTGGATACTCTCGGCATTGAAGTGCCCCATGCTGTTCAGACGATAGACCGTCTCCATGAGCAGCGAACGGTTATAGAGGTCGCCGGGTTGAGTAACGAGCTCACGACGAATAACCTCGTCATTCACACGATTATTACCCGAAATCTCGACATTATTGATGGTGAACTGTTCGCCCTCGAATATCTTAATCTCCAAGTCGATAGAGTCTTCGCCCACGATGCTCTCGCTGGGGTCGATTTTCGACATAAGGTAACCATTGTTTTGGTAGAGGGAGTTGATGGTTGACTCATCATCAATATTATCCTCCTTACCATAGCCAAGTCGCTTATAGAGCGTCTTACGGTCGTAGAGGTCGCCCGATTTCACACCGAGCAGGGTTTTCAAATCACGAGTATCATACACACTGTTTCCTACCCAAGTGATATTGCGGAAGTAGTATTGATTACCCTCATGGAGCTTGATATGCAATCCGATACGATTATCTTTCTCGGGGATGGGGTAGAGCGAATCCGAGAGGATAGCCGCATTACGATAGCCCTTCGAGTTGTAGAAATCGAGCAGATTCTCTTGATCCTCATTCCACTCCTTCTCTTTGAACTTATTATTCTGGAAGAAGAGCGGGCTCACCTTGTGAATCTTCTTCATGGCACGAGCCAAACGCTTATCATCAAATGCTTGGTTGCCCTCGAATACAATTTCACCAATGCGTACGCGAGTTTTGCGGTCAATCACAAATTCGATATTCACCGCATTTTGCACCACATTGTCGTTGGTAATCACGGTCGAAACATCCACATTACGGAAACCTTTCTCGATATAGAAGTCACGGATGATATTCTCACACTTATTGATAAGGTGCTCCGAGAGTTCGACTCCTCGCTTGAGCTCCTGGAGTTTCTCCTTCAGGTCGCTGATTTCGCCTTTGCGTGCACCCACATACTCCCAACGATAGATTCGCGGGCGCTCGGTCAGCACAATATCAAAGTCCACGACATCACCTCCGGCGGGCTTTGCGATAACCTGCACATCGGAGAAGTATCGCATATCCCAAAGTTTATTGATGGCATTGGAAATCTTGGCGCTCGGGATTGTAATGCTATCGCCGCGTGTAAAGCCGACATTGGCACGAATAACATTCGAATCAAAGAACTTTACTCCTTTGACATTCACATTACCAATCACATATCGTTTCGACTTTCTGAAATCGGCCGTCGGCAGCGACTTTTGTTCAACCTGCCCCTCTTCGGTCTGCTGTGCGGCAACTTGCACCGAAGCAGACAGGAGTATCACAGCTAATATTAAAAGGTATCTCCTCATCTTTCCTGCTTACTCCTCTTGATTGTTTACCAAACCGAATCGACGGTCGCGTTTGTTATAGACTTTAATAGCTTCTACAAGACTCTCCTCGTTGAAATCTGGCCACAATTCATCCGTAAAGTACAACTCGCTATACGAAGCCTGCCACATCAAAAAGTTACTCAACCTACACTCGCCGCTGGTGCGAATCATCAAATCTGGATCGGGGATACCTGCGGTGTAGAGGTTGTCAGTGATAGTTTGCTCGTTGATGTCGGCCACACTCATATTTCCATCCACGGCTGCTTGTGCGATTTGACGCACGGCACGAGTAATCTCACTGCGCGAGCTATAATTGAAGGCGAGCATCAGTGTAAGGGTCTTTCCATCGGCTGTCTTACGCTCAATCTCGTCGATACTTGCGTTCACTTTGTCGGAGAGTTGGCTGCGATCACCGAGGATACGAACAGCAACGCCCTGCTCACAGAGTTCGGGTGTCTCGTTAGCGATACTGCTACACATGAGTTCCATCAAGGCACTCACCTCATCGGAGGGGCGACCCCAGTTCTCGGTCGAGAAAGTGTAGAGAGTCAAGTATTTAATCCCATACTTAGGGCATGCTTTGATTACTCGGCGCACACTCTCCACGCCATGAATATGTCCATATACACGCTCCTTGCCGTGAGCCTTTGCCCAACGACCATTGCCATCCATGATGATGGCTACGTGTTGTGGTATTTTATCGAATTGAGTCATCGCAGTATCTGTAATTAAGCCACAAAGATAATTATAAAAATAATTATTCTAAAGCAAAAGCCTCTATTTTTCTCGAGGGTCGACACCCCACATCAGTTTATTACGTAACGTATCGAAGAACGAAATATTTTGAAACTTGGCAATTAAGACCGTTTTTTTGGAGCGTGCCACGCGGAAAGTCGCATTACTCGGCACCTGATAGATACAGTTATCAAGCGTAACGGTTGCATGTGGTGATTGCGAGGTGAGGGTCATCTGCAAGACTGTTGTATCGGGCACAACCAACGGACGCATCGACAAGTTGTGTGGAGCGATAGGCGAGAGTACAAAGCAGTTACAATCAGGCGAGATAATCGGACCTCCCACACTCAAAGAGTATGCCGTCGAGCCCGACGGAGTGGAAAGAATCACACCGTCACCCGCATATCGAGCAACCATCTGGTCGCCCGCAAAGGTATCGACATATATCATACTCGAGTCCTTACGTTGAATCGAAAACTCGTTGAATGCATACGGGAACGGTGGGCGAACAGGGAAGTCACCCGTAACCTCAAGCATAGACCTTTTCTCGATAGTGTAATTCCCCGCAACTACCTCACGCATAGCTATTTCTATATCTTGCGTAGGAATGCTCGACAGGAAGCCCAAGTGACCACAATTCACACCCACAAGCGGGATTTGGTTGCCCGCCAAACGACGCACGGCCTCAAGAAAAGTTCCATCACCACCATAGCTTATCATCACAGCATCGGCCACATCCTCACCGGGGGGCAAAGTCGAGTATACAGACTCATTCGGCATAGCTATACCGCATACCTTTTGCATAAGCTCGGCAAGCTCCGAATTGACCATAAGTTGCACTCCCAAATCCTTTGAAACTTCGACTATTCGACGCAAATCAGAGGCAGTGTGCGAAGGCAGTGGACGCGAAAAAAAGTAGATTTTCATTTCAATAACGAAAAATAGTAGTAACTTTACACTTGCAAATATACGAATTTATATGACAAAATTGAGTGTTAACATCAACAAGATAGCCGTTTTGCGTAATTCTCGAGGTGGCGATGTGCCTAATCTGTTGAGAGTTGCCGGTGATATTGAGCGTTTCGGAGCCGAGGGAATTACCGTTCACCCGCGTCCTGACGAGCGCCATATCCGCTACGCTGACGTCTACGACCTGAAGCCAAGACTTACCACAGAGTTCAATATCGAGGGCAATCCGATACCCAAATTTATCGAATTGGTGAACGAGATTCGCCCCGCCCAAGTTACCCTCGTGCCCGATGCCGAGGATGCAATCACTTCGAATGCCGGATGGGACACCGTTCGCCATGCCGATTTTCTGCGCGAGGTTACCCGCGAGTTTAAGAGCCGAGGTATCCGCGTTTCGATTTTCGTGGACCCCGACCCCGAGATGGTCAAGGGTGCCGCCATGGTGGGTGCCGACCGCGTAGAGTTATACACCGAGGCTTATGCCCGAAACTACCGCGAGAGCTCGCCCGAGGAGGCCATTGCCCCCTACGTTGTTGCAGCCGAGGAGGCTCGCCGCTGTGGGCTTGGACTCAATGCTGGTCACGATTTGAGCCTCGAGAATATCGAGTATTTCGCACAACAAATTCCATGGGTGGACGAGGTTTC
>JAZQXR010000094.1:0-16023 GCA_045632975.1 Rikenellaceae bacterium | reverse complement strand
GGGTGATGGTCGGGACTCTCTCGCGCAGGCGTGGCAGGAACAGCGGACAGAGCAACTCGAAGCGCTGACGGAACTTGGACTCGCCCTTTTTCTGAAGCACCGACGGAGTGAGCGACTCCAGCTCTTGTCGGGAGTCCATATCTTCCATTATTTCGTCAAACTTTTGCGACATCATCTCTTTTTCGGCCGTTGTCTGCTTCAGCTCTTGAGCCAGCGCAGAGTGCTTGTCATCGGCCCTCTGAAGCTGAATCTTATGCCCTCTTCTCTGGTAAAGGAGGGTCGCAACTACCGCCGAAATAGTAATCAAGGACAGAACTATGCACACAAGCAGCCAAAGACGTTGATTGGCCCTTTCGAGTTGGGCTATCTGCAATTCGCGCCTGTGTTGTTCGGTTTGGGAATCAACCACAGCCTCTATTAGGTTGTAGTGCAACCTCTTCTGCTTTAGTGCTTGTTGTTCTTGGAGCATCATCGCCGTGTATTGCTCCACTTTGCCAAGATTCCCGGTCTTCTGATAGTGATTCAGGATAGGCTGATAGTCCAGATGGATATAGATTGGAGCGCCGCTTTGACCTACCAACATATACATGCTATCCAGCGCCACCTCGGCCATATCGTCCTCTCCATTTTTCAGATAGGTTTGGGCCAGCTGATGATATGCCCTTGCGCGATTCATTTCGGTTCCCTGCAAGGCCACTTGTTGCAACTCTTGAATGCCCAAGTGGGTGGGATTTCCCTCATTCTCGGTCAGATAGGTGCCGTACAGCAGGTCCACATCCACCATGCCGCTGTTGTAGGGGAGTTGGCGGCAGAGTTTACGCGCCTGCTCGATGTAGTAAACGACCGAGTCCACCTCACCGAGTTGCAACAACACGCGCCCTTTATTTATATAGGTCTGTGCCGAGACCATTGGGTTCTTCTTTGCCATGCGCCTCTCGACCCCTACGGCTTCGGTCGCATAGAGATTGGCGTACTCCGGCACATCCCAATAGAGGAAAAGGTCGATTAGCGAGTGTAGACTATTTAGCACACCCAAATCGTCGCCCCTCTGCTCGGCTTCGGCCCTGCTTTGCTGAAATAGATTCAGAGCCTCGTTCAGATTGCCGTTGCGTTTGTAGAGCGAGCCCAACATTGCCGCCACCCACTGCCTGCCGGAGGTGTTCTTGCACAATTCGGCCTGCTGCATGGCCTCCTGACACCAATCTATAACCTCCTTTTGGTACAGCGGGTTGCTGTAAAACACCGCCGCCGCATAGGCATAATCACGAAAATAGCGTTCGGGGGTGGCGTGATAAAGCGGAATGGCAAACACCTTCAACATTGTCTGCTCGGCCTCCGCCATCCGCTCGGTGCGCGACAAGGCATAGCCCAGCACCGAGTAATAATCTCTCAAGCACTGGTTTTGCAGGATTGGGGAGCGACCAAACAGCTCTTGCAGGGTGGCGATACACTCCTCGGGTACGCCCTTGCTTTGGTAGGTATTCATCAGTTGGAGCAGTGCTTCGGTATAGACGACCACTTGCTCTTGTGCGAGCTCTTCGCCTACGGGTTGTAGCAGGTAGCTCTTGAACGCTTCGATTGCTTGGTCATGTGCTCCGTCGCGTTGTAATGCTCGGGCTTGTCCGAAAAGATTCTCACCTGCGAAGCCGACATTACCTATTATTATAAATGCAAGCAGGAGCGCTATTTTGTTACGCCAACGAGGCGGATTCGACATCATCACTTTGTTCGAAATTTATGGTTTTTAGTAGTCGCAAATTTACATAAAATATGTGTGGGGGTCTAATTACATCGGTTTACATTTCGGTTTACATTTGCCCCTTTTAAATATAATTGTATGAGTAGTAGGGCGAAAAGTAGACTACCATTCTTTGAATGTTTTGTGACATTGGGATACCTTTGCGGGCTATTTTGCGCATGCATATATTCAACTATCACAAATAATAATCACAATGAAAGAAAGTATGAAAAACGAGAAAAAGACCTATGTGGCACCCTCGGTGGAGACCATTGAGGTGAACATCGAGCAAGGCTTTAGCGCAAGCGACGGCTCGACTGTCGAGAAAATCAACCAACGAAACCTCGAGATGGAGTGGTAATAACACAAAAGGAGGAAACAGACAACCATGAAGAAATTACTATTTGCACTTTCGGCGATTGCACTCCTCGCAGGATGTAACGACCGTAACGATTCGACGCTCCCCACCCCGAGCGGAAACCAAAATCCCGACATTCCCCAAGTCATCCACGCAGGCTTTGCCGACGAGGATGCTTCGGACGACACCCGTACCTACGTTGTTGACGACACCGATATTCTGTGGCAAAATGGCGACGAGATTTCGTACTTCGGCGACCTCTACCACAACCTCAAGTACCAATACAACGGCAAGGACGGCGTAACCCACGCAAACTTCACCCTTGTACCGGACAAAGAGAACAAGGACATTCAAATCTATCGCTCGAAAGCTATCTACCCCTACAACAGCGAAAACGAATACGATCAAATTAACGATGACCCCGAGAACGAGATGATTACCATCATCTACCCTGCAGAGCAGACCTATGCAGAGAAATCGTTCGGTAGAGGTGCCAACGTCATGGTAGCATCGGGCAAGAGCAACAACGACACGGAGTTCTACTTCCGCAATGCGTGTGGTTTCCTTATCATCCAGCTCTACGCTACGGGCACGACGACCAAAGTTAAGAGCATCGAGCTTACTGCCATTGGTGGCGAGCGACTTTCGGGCTATGCCGGTGTTCGATTTGATAACGAGGGTGTTCCCTCAATTCAGAAGTCTCCGAATGGCGAGCCCACTGTTACGCTGAACTGTGGCGATGGTGTGGCTATCAGCACAGATGCCGAGGAGCCCACCGAGTTCTGGTTTGCACTGCCGCCCGTGACCTTCAGCGATGGTTTCAAGATTGTAGCCACCACCGTCGAGAGCGGCGCATTCAGCAAGCAGACCTCCCAAAAGGTGGTTGTCGAGCGCAACAGCATCCAACCCATGAAGGCGCTCGCCCTCGAGGTAAACACCTCGTCGGACAACCAGCTGTGGTACACCACAAAAAGTGGCAACAAACTGACAAGCTGGGGTAAAGGATACAATGAGGCGATTATCAGCGATGATGATGCCTTCGATGCAAACATCATCAGCCACGAGTGGGATGCTGCCTTGAGTCAATTTGTCATCAGCTTCGACAAGCCTCTGACCACCATCAAGCAATACGCATTCCGCTTTACAGACCTTCAGACCATCACTCTGCCCGAGACGATGACCACTATCGATGATTATGCATTCTGGGGTACTCCTCTTATCAAGATTACCATCCCCGGTAATGTAACCTATGTTGGTTATGATGCATTCCAGTCTTGCGAGAAGCTCACATCTGTCACATTCGAGCCCAATGCCAACAAAATTCCGCTTAAAATTCGTAGACAATACAACAACGACTATAGTTATAACGCTTTCGCGGACTCGCCGCTGACTACCATCAACCTCAACCGTGATATTGACGATGGCTCTGCCACATTGCAGGCTGCTGATACCTACTATAACGGTCTATTCTATTACAAGGGCTACAAGACTCGCAACGCGACAGCTACCGCTAAAGTAACCATTGGTAACCAAGTGACAACCATCAACAACTATATGTTCTGTTGTCTTCCCATCGAGGAGATTACCATCCCCGGAACTGTTAATACGATTGGTAATAGCGCATTCAACACCTGTGAGAAACTCACAAGCGTAACCTTCGAGCCGAGCGCTTCGGGCACTCCCCTTGTCATGGGCTACGACGATTATCTGGATGACGAGGGCCCCTTCAGAGAGAACTGCCCGCTCGCTACTCTGAACCTCAATCGTGAGATTACCTACACCTTTGGTGGCAGCGACATCGACAACACCAACGAGGGTCTGTTTGGTGGTATCGCGACTCTGACAAGCGTAACCCTCGGCGAGCAGGTTAAGACCATTGGCGAGTTCATGTTCGCAGGCACCGGCCTTACCGAGCTTACCATCCCCGGTAATGTTACCGAGATTCAGAACAACGCATTCACCGGCACCAAACTCCAAACCCTCACCATCGAGTCGGGCAACACCGCTCTCAAGATGGGCTACGACACCAATGGCGAGGTCGAGAACCTCTTTGTGGACAACGAGACGCTCACCACACTCAACCTCGACCGAAATATCGACTACTACCACATCTTCCAAGAGGGTGCAGAGTCGGTTGACACCCCCAGCGAGGGCGCATTTGGTGGCATTGAGTGTCTGACTAACATCAACCTCGGCGAGCACGTAACCAACCTCGAGCCCTATATGTTTGCTGGTACGGGTATCGCCACCATCAAGCTCCCCAGCTCGCTTACCACTATCGAGGAGTTTGTATTCTACGACTGCGACCAACTTACCGAGCTTACCATCCCCGGTACCGTTACCGAGATTAAGAACAACGTATTCCGCAGCTGCGACAACTTCGCTAAAATCACCTTCGAGCCGAGCAAAACCGACACACCTCTGGTTATCGGCTACGACACCGCAGGCGAGGATGAGAACCTCTTTGTTGGCAACACCAAACTGACAACTCTGAACCTCAACCGTGAGCTCGACTACAACACCGGCTTTGGCGAGAACAACATCGACACCAATAGCGAGGGTATGTTCGGTGGTATCGAGACGCTTACTGATGTAACCATCGGAGAGCAAGTGAAAACCATCGAGAAGTTTATGTTTGCAGGCACAGGTATCACCACATTAAAGTTCGACGAGCCATCGGTTGCTACTATCAAGAAGTTTGCATTCAACGAGTGCGAGAGTCTTGAGTCGCTCACCATCCCCGGCTGCGTTACCACAATTGAGAATGATGTATTCGACGGATGTTCGGGCTTGACAGCGCTCAATTTCTTGCCGAGTGCGACCGATACTCCTCTGGTTATCGGTTATGACGAAGATGATGGCGAGGACGAAAACCTCTTTGAGGACGATTGCACAAAACTCGCTACTCTGGACCTCAACCGCGAGCTCGACTACAACACCGGCTTTGGCGAGGAGAACATCAACTCCAATAGCGAGGGTATGTTTGGCGGTATCGAGTCGCTTACTACCGTACGCCTCGGCGAGCAGGTGAAGACCATCGAGAAGTATATGTTTGCGGGTACAAATATCGTCCAACTCACTATCCCCGAGTCGGTTACCACCATCAAAGAGCACGCTTTCAGCGATTGCGCGGAGCTTATAAAGTGTCACAACCTCGGCAACCCGACCACTATCGAGCAGTACACCTTCAACAACTGCGAAAAGCTTGATGCGATTATCTTCCCCGGCTCGGTAACCACCATCAAGGAGTTCGCATTCAACGGCTGTAAGGCGATTACTAATCTTACCATCCCCGGCACCGTTACCGAGATTAAGAACAACGTATTCCGCGGATGTTCGGGCTTGACAACGCTCACATTCGATTCGAGTTTGACCAATACTCCTCTGACTATCGGCTATGACACTGACGGCGAGGCCGAGAACCTCTTTGAGGACTATTGCACAAATCTCACTACTCTGAATCTCAACCGCAAGCTGAACTACACATTTGGCGATAGCTACATCACCTCCAACACCGAGGGTCTGTTTGGCGGTATCGAGTCGCTTAAAAATGTGTACCTCGGCGAGCAGGCAACAACCATCGAGAAGTACATGTTTGCAGGCACCGGCATCACCTCGATTACCATCCCCGCAACCGTTAATACCATCATGGACAATGCATTCAACGATTGTACACAACTCCAGAGCATAACCTTCGACCTGTGCGAGAAGAGCCTTACTATCAAGCCCCAATCAGGCGCCGGTCCCTTCTACGACTCTCCTCTGGTGACTATCAACCTCTATCGTGAGCTTTTCTATGAGTCCACCTACAGCAGCTGGTATTATGGTCTCTTTGCATCGAGTCATTGGGATAACGGTGTTAAGAAAACTGTCAACCTCAGTAAGGGCGACGAGACTTATGTCAAGACCATCCATCCTTGGATGTTCACCGGCGTGAATGTGGCCAACATCTGGATTCCCAACACCATAGAGCGTATCGGAACCCATGCATTTGATGATTGTAAGTCGCTCGAAACTGTAACTATGGGTCACGACAGCGACAAGATTCCCAACATCGGAGAAGATGTATTCTACGACTGCGACACGTTTGAAGAATTAGGTAAAATCAAGATTCGCAAACGTGCAGAGCAGTACTTCAGAGACGCAGCCGATTGGAATGCCTACGAAGATAAGTTCTTCACAAGCGAAGACTTCCAATAGTGTCACTCCCCGCTTTCCGATTGGAGTTGCGCCTCGACAGCGCCTCTAATCGGAAGCGAAACCCATGGAGCGTGCTCAACAAAAAAATTGTTGGGCACGCTCTTTTTTACACCCGTTTATCAAAAAAACGTATAATAAGAAGCCTCAACGCAAGACGCAAAATGAAACCGTTTTGAAATATTCACAAAACAAATTGAAAGCAAAATGTGCAAAATCGGTTATGTTTTTCATTTTTTTTGCAAAGAGTTTGGATTTCTACATATATATATACATTAGCGCCCAATATGCATTTGGCTTTTTGAACCAAATCGCAAAAAACAACCTACTAAACTAACCCGACCAAAAACCGAAAGCGTAAGAAGCCTATGATCAAAAAATAACCTTATCACCACCTAATACGATGAGCCTTGCCCAAGGCTCGAATTCACTACCCTTTTATTGACCTTTATTTTGCTGTGCAACATCTTCCCGACGATGCTGCGCGGCTTTTGACACTTTGAATCAACTCAATTTTTAATTTAATTTTTTGTAACATGAGGAAATTTGTACTATTTATCGCAGCTGTTCTGTCGGTGGCTATGGTACACGCACAGAATAAGCAAGTTTCCGGTATGGTCTATGCACCTGATGGCACTGTTGTTGCCGGTGCAACCGTATTGGTCGAGGGTACAACCACAGTGACCCTCTCAAGCGTGGATGGACACTACGTTATTAACGCTCCTCAAAACGGAACTCTGGTATTCTCGCTGTTGGGTTACCAAACCCAATCGGTGGCTATCGAGGGTCGTTCGGTTGTAGACGTTAATATGAAAGAGGACGCCGAGCTGATTGACGACGTTGTCGTTCTGGCATACGGTACCACATCTGCGCGCAAAGCAACTGCGTCGGTTGCTTCGATTAAAGCCGACGCGCTCAAAGACTCGCCCAGCGTCAGCCTTGACCAAATGATGCAAGGTCGTGCTGCGGGTGTGAGCATCTCGACCCCTAACGCCGGTGTCGGTCAGGCAGCCAACGTTATGGTTCGTGGTGTGAGCTCGCTCTCGGCAGGCACCAACCCCTTGTATATCGTTGACGGTATTCCTATCATCGCTGGCAACCTGAGTGCATCGGGCGGCACCGACTCGAACGGTCTGGCAGACATCAACCCCGCCGACATCGTTTCGATTGACGTGCTCAAAGATGCTGCTGCAACCGCTCTCTACGGTTCGCGTGCTGCAAGCGGTGTGGTTATCATCACTACCAAACAAGGTCGTACCGGTAAAGCTAAAGTTACCTATGACATGAGCATCGGTGCGTCGAACGCTACCTATCTGCCCGAGGTAATGAACGCTAAACAATACGTTGAGTTCAAAAACATGGCCGTAGCCAACCGCTACGACGGTTCTTCGGAGAAATCGTTCATCAAAGGCGTTGAATCGACCGAATGGGGTAAAAATACCTTCAACCTGATGGCCGACAAGAATGGCAAAACCATCGACACCAACTGGGCCGATGAGCTGTTCCGTACCGGTCTCGTTCAAAATCACACTCTGGCCGTGTCGGGCGGTTCGAACCGTGTGAGCTACTACATGTCGGCTAACTACACCGACCAAAAAGGTATCGTAGTAGGTGACCAATACAACCGTCTGGGTGTTCGTGCCAACGTTTATGGCCAAGCTACCGACTGGTTGAAAGTTGGTTTCACCAGCAACTACACACACTCTGTAACAGAAATGTTGGACGGCTCTCGTGGTGGTGAGGTTTATGCAGCCGTGGGTTATACCCGTGCAGCATTGATTCTGCCTTCGAACGTTCCTGCTTACAACGAGGATGGTACCTACTACACCGATGCAAAAGGTGAGTATCTTGGTACAGGTGGTAACCTCTTCAGCACCAGCTACTACAACCCTCTGACCACTCTGGAGAACATCAACAGCACTACCATCGACCGTATGATTTCGTCGGGTTTTGTTGAGATTACTCCCATCAAAGGTCTTTCGCTCAAGAGCCAATTCGGCGTTGACTACGCAAAGAACGAGGAGCAAACCTTCTGGACTCCCAAGTATGGTCAAGGTCTGTCGTTCCCCGGTTATAGCTTCGGCATATTCACCGACTACACCAACTGGAACTGGACCAACACCATCGGCTACAACGTAGACATCAAAGACCACAACATCGACATCATGCTCGGTCAAGAGATGACCTCGGAGGGTTACGACTACGCATCGTTCTCGGGTACCGAGATTAAGAACAGCGATTACACCGGCTGGTATCCCGGTTACTCGAACTACGATGGTAGCGCTGCTCGTGGTCGTCGTACTATCTCGTCGTTCTTCGGCCGTTTGAACTACGACTACAAATCGAAATACCTCGTATCGCTGAACTTCCGTCGCGACGGTCTGTCGAGCCTCGGTGCCAACAGCAAGTGGGGTAACTTCTGGGGCGTATCGGCTGCATGGCGTGTTAGCGAGGAGGGCTTCTGGAGCGACATCCGCAGCACCATGAACGAGTTCAAAATCAAAGCAAGCTACGGTACCGTAGGTAACAGCGAGATTGGCTACTATGGCGCTCAATCGTACTTCGGCGACAGCCAATACGGTAACGACTACGCTCTGGTTCTCGGTAACATCGGTGACGACAACCTGCAATGGGAGACCTCGAACAAATTGGACGTAGGTTTCAGCATGCAGTTCCTCAACAACATCACCCTTGATTTCGACTACTACAACACCAAAACTTCGAGCCTCGTATTCGCAGTTCCCCAAGGTCCTTCAACCGGTATCGGTAGCCTGCTTACCAATGCTGGTGCACTGCGCAACTCGGGTGTCGAGATTGCTCTGGGTGCTGACATTATCAAACGCAAAAACTTCGTTTGGAACACCAACTTCAACTTCACCTACGCGAAGAACAAAGTTGAGGAGCTCGCAAACGGCGTAACCGAGATCTATGGTTCGTCGGAGTGTAACATCACCAAACCCGGCTACTCGGCAGGTCAACTCTACGTTTATCCTACCGGTGGTATCGACTCGGAGACCGGTCAACGTGTGTTCTTCGGCCCCAATGGTGAGTGGACTCGTCTGGATATGTCTACCGGTTCGCCCACTTGGTACCTCAAAGATGGTAGCGTATACCAAGGTAGCTTCGAGCGCGTTCGTGCTGGTAACACCCTGCCTACCTACTTCGGTGGTTGGACCAACACCTTCCGTTTCTACGGCTTTGACGTAACTCTGTTCTTGCAATACTCGGGTGGTAACTGGATCTACAACGGTACCGGTGCTTCGCTTTCGGACTACCGCTGGTGGAACAACTCGATGGATGTTTACAACAACTACTGGAAAGAGCCCGGTGACAACGCCAAATATCCGAAACCTTACTATGGTGACAACTACTCGAACGGTTCGGCAATGGAGATTACCGATTGGGTTGAGCGTGGTGACTACCTGCGTGTGAAGAACATCTGCCTCGGTTACACCTTCAACACCAAGAAGTGGAACAAGAAAATCGGTATCTCGTCGTTGCGTCTGTACGTACAATGCCAAAACGCATTGACCCTGACCGGCTATTCGGGTCTTGACCCCGAGACCAACTCGATGACAGGTGATATGATCCTGTCGGGTGGTTTCGACAAGAACACCCTGCCCCAGGCTCGTACTTGGACCGGCGGTTTGAACATTACTTTCTAATTATTAACCGGTTCAAAAATAGAAGAAATATGAAAAAGATAATTATTGGTTTGATGAGCCTTGTGTTGATTGTATCGATGACAAGCTGTGAGGGCTTCCTGGATCAACCGATTCCCGACACTACCAATGAGCCTCTCGTATTCGACAAAGCCGAGTATATCGAGGCTAACCTTGAGGGTTGCTACCACTACTTCAAGAACACTAGCACGCAAAGCTATACCTTCATGGGTGGTAAAACCTACGCTGCTCTCGATAGCCGTGGTGACGATGTTGTGAACATCAGCAACCAACAAACCCTGAAAGATACCTACGAGATGAACGTGCTCGGTAGCAACGAGCTCGAGAACCTGCCCACTTGGGAGATGGCTTACGTTATCATCAACGAGTGTAACGTGTTCATCGACAACATGGCAGCTTACAACCCCGTAGCTAAAGGTATCATTTCGGAGGCTACCGCTGCTCAATACATTGCCGAGGCTAAATTCCTCCGTGGCTATACCTACTATGTATTGTGCCAACTCTACTCGCAACCCTACTGCGTAAACCCCAACTCGCCCGCAGTTCCCCTTCGTCTGAAAGGTCTGAAATCGTCGGGTAACAACGACTGCCCCCTGTCGTCGATTGGTACTATCTATGAGCAAATCATCAGCGACTGCGACCCCGCAGCTCTGGCTTCGCAAACCAAGAAAACCCGCGCTACCGCCGATGCAGCTCGCATGCTGAAGATGCGTGTTCAAATGGCTATGGGCAAATGGGCTGATGCTATTACCACCGGTAAAGAGATCACCGGCTACACTCTGGTTGACGATATGACCACTCTGTATGGCTACTTCGAGGAGGACACCTACGCTAATAGCGAGATGATTTTCGTCCTGCCTATGAACAACCAAGACTCGCCCAACACCCAATCGTCTGTTGCTGACTACTACAGCTTCAACGCACAAGTGGGTTGGTTGGATACCGAGGCCGGTATTCTCTCGAAAGCAGCTTACTGCCTGGCTGACGACCAACGTATCTCGGCTCTGACCGAGGAGGTTGGTGGTACTCTCTACACCAAGAAGTTCACCAACACCGGTACCAAAACCGACTGGGTTCCCCAAATGCGTTATGCCGAGACCCTGCTCAACCTTGCAGAGTGCTACGCTAACGTAGGTGACAAAGCTTCGCTTGATTCGGCTAAAGTTGCTCTGAAAGAGGTTCGTTCGCGTGCAATCGCTCCCGCTGCTGATGTACTCGATGTAGATGCTTTGAGTGGTAAAGACGCAATCCTCGCGGCTGTTTACAACGAGCGTCGTGCAGAGTTCATCTGCGAGGGTATGCGTGGTATCGATATCGCACGTCGTGGCGAGAACTTCGTTAAGAAAAACTCGTTCGCTGACATCGATATCGCTCCCGGTACCAGCCGCTATGTATGGCCTATCCCCGATAGCGAGTACGCATACAACAATGCTTTGAAAAAATAATTAAGGAGGATTTAAGAGTATGAAAAAGATATTTTATGTTGCATTGGCAGCCGTTGCAACCATGTTTGCAAGCTGTAATGTAGAGCAAGACCTCGACATCGACATCAATGGTGGCAAAGGTCTGGATTTCGTACACTTCGAGTCACCTACCGTTTCGGCTGTTCTTACCGACTCGACCTGCACCTATGAGGTGAACCTTCTCTCGGTTACCAAATCGGATAAGGATCGCACCTACGAGGTGAAAATCGCAGAGGGTACCACCGGCCGTGAGGGTACTGACTTCTCGTTGGAGAGCAAAACCATCACCATTCCCGCAGGTGAGTACGCAGGTTCGACTACCCTTACCTGCAACTACGAGGCTGCACCCGAGGCTGGTTACATTGTAAACATTGAGGTTGTTGCTGCCGAGGGCGTTAACTTCAGCCCCATCTATGGCAACACTATGAGCTTCAACTTCAAAACCGACAAGGTTACCATCGATTGGGAGTGGCTGCTCGGCGACTGGAACGAGAGTGACCATAACTACGAAGGCGGCATTGACTACCAAAGTGTAGCCAAGATTACCAAAGGCGAGAACGAGAACGAGGTTATCATCAAGAACTTCTACGAGGCTTGCGATTTGGTTGGTATCGTAGATTTCGAGGCGAGAACCATCACCTTCGAGCCCCAATACATGTTCACCTACAACGAGGTCTATGGCGACTTCCACTTCATGGCATTCGACATGGACTCCGATGAGGGTGTTGTGGAAGGCAATATAGTAGCTACTATGAGCGCAGCAGGTATCACCCTTGGTGAGTGGTGCTGCTATGGTGTAACTAGTGGAGCTTTCTACGGCTACCACTCGTGCACTACCTTCACTCGCTAATCCGAGCGAAAGAGTAAATAACTCCGCGAGAGCGTGTCCAACAAGTTTTTGGACACGCTCTCTTTTTTTCCCGAAGTTGCAAACAAGAGCTTCTCGCTTTTTTTGTTTCATATCTTTGAAAGGCACCATATTTGACACGTTTTCACTATATTTGTAAAAACAAAATAAGAACTATGGGAAAAATTGTAGTCGTTGGTAGCTCGAATACCGATATGGTGGTGCGCTCGGAGAGCCTGCCACGACCCGGCGAAAGCGTGCTGGGTGGCGATTTCATAATGGCCGGCGGAGGCAAGGGCGCAAACCAAGCTATTGCCGTAGCACGCATGGGACACAAAGTAACATTTGCTGCGGCTGTCGGTCGTGACATGTTTGGCGATGCTGCCATTGCGGGCTACGAGAGCCATGGCGTCGATACCACATACATCTCGCGCAAGGAGACCCCATCGGGCATTGCACTTATCATGGTGGATGGCGCGGGACAAAACTGCATATCGGTAGCTCTGGGTGCCAACAACTGCCTCATGCCCGAGGATGTAATGCCCGCCCTCGAGAATATCGCCGAGGGGGATATTGTGCTGTTGCAGCTGGAGATTCCCATGGCAACGGTCGATGCAGTCGTGGCTACGGCTGCGGCCAAGGGCGCCAAAGTGGTGCTCAACCCCGCCCCCGCTGCCGTTGTGAGCGAGGACACACTCGCCAAGCTCTACCTTATCACCCCGAACCAGACCGAGGCACAAACCCTTACGGGCATTGAGGTCACCGACGAGGAGTCCGCCACACGAGCCGCAGCAACCCTCTGCGCAAAAGGCGTATCGAGGGTGGTCGTTACGATGGGTGCACAAGGCTCGCTGCTCTACGAGGATGGCAAGGGCGAGATTATCCCCGCCCACAAGGTCACTGCCGTGGATACAACCGCTGCGGGCGATGTCTACAACGGCGCACTGTGCGCAGCTATGGCCGAGGGTATGAACCTGCGCGATGCGCTGACGTTCGCCACAAAAGCGGCCGCAATATCCGTCACCCGCGTCGGCGCACAACCTTCGGTGCCGTCACGCTACGAGGTCGATAATTTCTAATCTCTAAACCGTTATACTATGTTTATCATTAACAGTTACGCATTGGCAGTCGTATTCTGCTTTATCACCATGCTCTGCTGGGGTTCGTGGGGTAACACACAGAAGCTCGCGGGCAAAACATGGCGCTATGAGCTCTTCTATTGGGACTACGTCATCGGTATGGTTCTGTTCTCGCTGCTGCTCGGCTTCACCATGGGTAGCACGGGCACCGAGGGTCGCAGCTTTGTGGCCGACCTCTCGCAAGCCAGCCCCGCAGCCGTGGGTTGGGTGATTCTGGGTGGCGTGATTTTCAACGCTTCGAACATCATGCTCAGCGCCTCGACCTCGCTCGCGGGCATGTCGGTGGCTTTCCCGCTCGGCTGTGGACTCGCACTCGTGCTGGGCGTGATTAACAACTACCTCGAGCAGAGCAAGGGCAACCCTATGCTGCTCGCGCTGGGTGTGCTCTTTGTGGTTGTGGCCATCATCTGCAACGGCATGGCGGCCGGCCGCGTGTCGAAACAGGGCAATAGCGGCGCAAACAGCAAGAAGGGTATCATCCTCGCCATCGTCGCCGGACTTCTGATGTCGACCTTCTACCGCTTTGTGGTCAAAGGTATGGACATCAACAACTTCGAGCAACCCGCCGAGGGTATGCTGACCCCCTATTCGGCAATCTTCATCTTCTCGCTCGGCGTGCTCGCTTCGAACCTGCTGCTGAATACCTACGTTATGAAACGCCCCTTTGTCGGTGAGCCCGTAACCTATGGCGAATACTTCAAAGGCTCGCTATCGACCCACCTCGTGGGCGTTCTGGGAGGTGTCGTGTGGTGCCTCGGTACAGCATTCAGCTACATCGCCGCCGGTAAGGCCGGTGCAGCCGTATCCTATGCACTCGGGCAGGGTGCTCCGATGGTTGCCGCATTCTGGGGCGTATTTATCTGGAAAGAGTTCAAGGGTGCCGACCGCAAAACCGGCTACCTGCTTGCGCTGATGTTTGCCCTGTTTATTATCGGTCTGGGCATTATCGTTGTCGCCGGCAACTAATAATACGCCATAAATCACACAATAACCCCGAAAGAGAGCACTCTTTCGGGGTTATTGCTTACAAACGCGCAATAAAACCATTGAAATCAGAAACATTATTTGTAACTTTGGGGTAACAAAAACAGACTGACCTATGAAAAAACTTTCCTATCTATTCAGCCTTATCGCACTTGTTGTGGCGATTGGCAGTTGCACAAAGCCGACAGGCGGCGAGGATGGCACAGGTGGCGAAGGCGAACCCCAACCCTACCTCACCCTCGAGTATGATACACTCAAGGTGTCGCACCTCGGCACCGATGGCGCAGAGTGGGTCGAGGTACAGGCCTCGAGCGAGTGGCGCGTTCTGAATGATGCCGATTGGGTTTCTACCTCGAGCGAGGAGAATCTGCTCGGAGTGGAGGTTCAGCCCAACGAGGAGGATGAACCACGCACCACAACACTCACCATCGCAACTCAAGATTTGGAAGCTAAATTTGTGGTCATGCAGTTTGCCGACACCAAAGTGGAGGCTACCCAAATTATTCCGGCCGACACTCTCTATGTTGTGGAAGCTGATATGGGCTCGTTGGCCGTTGATGTGGTATCCGATGGCGTTTATGCCGCAACGACCGACGTGGGTTGGCTCAAGTGGAGCGGACAGAGCGTCGAGGGTGCAACCACATTCGAGAACTTCGACTATGACGCATACTATGGCGGTCGCCCCCGCTACGCAACCGTAACCCTTGCCAGCGAGAACACCTCGGCCAGCTTCAGAGTTATGCAATGGGGCACCGAGCGCCTGCTCGTAGACAAGAAGACGCTGTCGTTCTTCTTTGCCAAAGTCGAGCCCCAAATCGTAACTATCACGGCTGCCGACGAGTACCAGATTAGTGTCGATGCCGAGTGGGTAAGCTACGAGGTTGTGGAGGGTCTGCTGACCGACACGCTGAAGGTTAAAGCAGCCAACAACACCGTAACCGAGGAGCGCGAAGCCACCATAACCATCGCTACGGCAACAGCCACCAAGACCATCACCGTCAGCCAAGAGGCACTCAAAGACTACAAGGACTTCAGCAGCCTGGCCGCACCCGGCGACCGTCGTCTGCGAATCATCTCGGCCGAGGCGACCTCTTCATATATGCAACTCTCAAGCTACGTCCCCGAGAAGAGCTTTGACAACACCGCGGGCACAGGCTGGCGTAACGACGAGAACACCGACTACGAGCCCAAAATCGGCTATTGGCTCGACACCTCCAACGGCGAGCAGATTGACTACTTTGAATACACCCCCTTCACCATCTATGGCACAGGTGGATATTGGGGCGAGGTCGAGATATATGTAACCAACTCGCAAGACCAAACCCGACTCGTGGAGACCATCGACTTCGGCATGAGCGACCAACCCTCGATACACCACTTCAAAGAGCCGCTGACCGATGTCAAGTACATCCAATTCAACATCCTGACCGGCTCCAAATCGCAATATGCCGGCTCGTCGGGTCAATATCTGACCTACGCTTCGGTTGCCGAGATAGCTTTCTTCCAGAAGGCCATCACCGAGGACCCGCTGATTGTGTTTGCCGATTGGTCGCTCTCGTCGCTCAAAGAGGGCGTCACCATGGAGCAGATTCAAGAGCTTCGTAGCCCCTTCTA
>JAZQXR010000093.1:0-9999 GCA_045632975.1 Rikenellaceae bacterium | reverse complement strand
GTTGTCGTCGTTGTAGTATTTACCGAAGATCTTGTTGCCGTCCGCATCGAAGATAAAGATGTAGATATTGTAAATCTTCGACTCGTCCGATATGTAGTCCATGGTGTGACGCGTCAGAATGATGTCGCCCGCCTCGGCGCTGAAGCCTAACGTCATCTCCACGGGCGTACCTTCGGTGGGTGTGCTCGGCGTGGGCACAACACTCTCGGGCGCATCGGCACAAGCCACCGCCACCAGAGCCATCATCACTATGTATAGTAGTCGTTTCATTGTTCGTATTGCGTTAGGGTGTTGTCGCTATTGTCCGAATGTGTGTTCGGCATCGGCACTCTGCCATACGGGCGAGAGCTGGAAGTTGAATTGTCCCTCCTTCTCTTGAACAAACACATTGACTATAACTTTGACATGTTGGTTTCGTTTCATCATCTTCAGCGGCTCCACATCACCCGTGCCCATATCCACAATCTGAATGGGCTTATTTGATACGGTCTTCGACGAGGAGAAGCCCGGTATTACCTCGTAGAACTCCCATTGGGTAGCGTAGGTGCTGTTATCTGTAGCTGTTACACCATTGTTATAGCGTAAATGGCTGTAACTAGTATAAGTACCACCCCAAGCACCTGTTGTTGTGTATTTGTAGGCTATATATTTGTTGCCATTGTAGCTGTCGTATTCGAAATTTTGCGAACTACTATTGAGTGTTGCGTTGTTGGTATTGTCATTTCGAAGTCTCAAATACATGCCATTGCTTACATTCTGAATTGTGAATGTGGATGTTCCGTTCTTGACAATCTTCCAGTGTGCAGCGGTGTTGGCCGTCAGATTGGTATTTGTTGTTGTAGTCAGCGATGTGTTACCATTGGCCGCCAGATAACGATTTTGTCCCGATTGCTTGATGACGTAGGTTTTGCTGCTCGATACATTGGCAATGGTGGTTGCCGAGGCAGCCACTTGGGAGGGGGATGATACGGCACCCTGGAGTGTTACTTTTGTACTGAAGGTGTAGCTCGGAGCGGCGTTCTCGTAGATATAGGTCGAGTAGGCCACTACCGAACCACTCTTCGGCACGGTCACTCCTCCGCCGTATGCGGGGAGCGAACGGTATGCGCCGGTCGAGAAGGTCTCGCCGTGCGACGAAACGTATGATGTAGTTGGGTTGAATGAGCTGAATGTCAGATTGTCAATACCGAGGTCGTACTCGTTGGAGTGGTTGTGGAACTCCATCTCGAACAGAGCGACGGGACGCAACAGCTCCACCGTAGTCGAGTTTGTACCCACACCCACGGCTATGTTTTGTGTAGCAGTCAGCACCATCGGTTTCGAAGTATCAGCACCACTGATGGGGACGTTTGTGCCCGAGAGATTGGCAAAGAGTGTCGCTGCGGTGATGGTGTTCAGCTTGCCATTGATGTCTGCCGCAAGTGCGCTACCGCCCGTGAGGTTGGCGAACGCCAGCAGGGTATAGTTACCGATATGCAACTCGTCGAACTCGACCGAAGTGCGCAGTGCATCTTCGCCCGTAAGCCCCGTTTTGACTACGCTCTCGCGTGCACCCGCGGGGTCAATCAGCACCACCGTTACATCCTGCATGCCGCCACCCGTGTTGAGTGTGCCGTCGCCCGGGGTTGTGGCACGCGTAGCCCCATCACCTGCCACGATGGTGAGCGTGAGCGAGCCTTCGCCCATCGAGGGAGCGGGGATGTTGCTGTCGTCGATGTCGTTGCACGCGGTTGTCAGTATAGCCGCCATGCCGAGCAGTATGTAGAGCACTCTTCTCATGATGTGTGCGCTGTGTTAGAGGATTATGTCTTCCGAGTAGGCGTTCACAACGTCCCAATCGGTAGTTATGACTTCGATGTCGGCCGTGTTGGGCTGCACCGTAATCAGATACGAATACATCTTGCCCGCTTTCCATGCGTTGGGGACTCCTTCGCCCGTCGTGGGCAGGGGCATTGTTGTGGTAACCTCGTGCGAGCCTGTACCCCAATCCATCTCGACCACAAAGGTGACGCTGGGGCGCTCCTCGTCGGCAGCCACCACCAGCGATTGGGGAATCATCAGCTCCCAATCAATCACATAGTCGTTGATGTTGCTCTTGGTCGGCACCACTTTGTCTCCCGTCCAATTTCGGATGGGTATGGTGCTTGTGCCGCGGCTTGCGGGGTCTACCCACCACTCCTCCGAGAGGTCCACGTCGGGCACATCGCTATTGTAGATGAGTGCTCCACGCGAGAGCAGTCCTGTGAAATAGACCTGCTTGATGGTGTAGGTGTAGTGCACGCCCTCGCCCTTTTGGAACTTGACCGAGACGGCCGAGAGTGCGTGACGGAATTTGAGAGGCACGGGTTGTCCGTTGTTTCCGCTGGCGCATGCATGACGCGCAACCATAAGGTCGGTTTGCGTTGTGGTGGTCATGTCATAGCGAATTGCGAGGTTTTCGGCCGTGGCCGTACCCTCAACCAACACCGTCGCGGGCCAATATGCGCGGAACTCATACTGTCCACCCTCCCATGAGCGAATCGGATTGTAGCTCCAACCCTCATGGTTGTCGTTGTCGGGCCATTTGTTGTAGCCTACTTTCACATTGTCGAACATCTCGATGGTCGAGCCACCCTGCGTGCAGTTGCCAAAGACGCCTATATCCTGCTTGCGAAGCTCGGTCATGCCTGCGGCACCCGAGCCAACGAGCGTAGCGCCTCGTCCCTTGTCGATGGTCTCGACATCCGTGGGCGAGAATATAATGGCGTCGGGCACCGAAGGGGTAGGAGCCGTGGGCTCAACTTTGGTGCACGAAACCACGGCCAGCGCCGCCAGCAGTGTGAGTGCTATTTTGTTCGTTGTGTGAAGCATGCCAATGGGGAATAAAACAATTAGGAATTATTATCTGTTTGTTTGATGTTTAAATAATAAGGTATAAGGCTTGCCCGAGCCCGAAACGAGTCCGAGCAAGCCTTGTGAGAGTTTAGATTACATAATGGGGCTTACGCCAATGCCAATACCCTCAACATCGGTCCAATCCACAACTGCGGGAGCAAACAGAATTTGCGAACCCTCGGGGTTGATGGTGATGTTGTAGGTGTAGTTTTTAGCCATCTCCCATTTATTGATGGTAGCCAAGGTGCTGTCTTTAAAGGTGTTCATCTTCTCGCTATACACATAGTTGTTGGTGATAGTAACGCCTGCACCTGTGGTAGTCACGATGGTGTAGTTGATAGTAATGGTCAAATCATCAGCGATGTCTTGAGGCATTACATAGAAATCGGTGGTCTTGTCAGTTGCAGTTGCACCAACGTACTCTACACCGGGGGCAAGATCCAGAAGTTGTGCTTTGGTCCATGCTTTGTCTGCTTTGGTAGTAGGAGTATCTTTGGTCCATACGGTCGAAGCGGGAACCCAAGCTACAGTTGCACCAGCTGCGGGGTAAGCGTTGGTAGCAGTCATCGAAATCGAACCTTTGGTAGCGATGTTGCTCAAGGTAATCGAGTTGATGGTAGTCTCCCAAGTAGTAACATCAGGTGCTGTACCTTTCTCGGTTTTGGCAGTAGCAACGGTGAAGTTGATTTTTGCCAGAGCGTGGTGGAACAGAGTGGGAACACCATCAAAACCATTGAGGGGAAGGTGAGGGTCGGTGGCGTTAGCTTTGTAGTTCTCTGCTTTGTCACCATACAGAAGGTCTTTTTGTGCGGTCATGTCGGTAGGAACCTCATAGTTGGTGTACGACAGAGTAGCGTTGTCGGTACCGCCAATAACGGGAACCGATGCATCGGGAGTTGCCATGTAGGGAGCATAGCAGATGAAATCTACGAAGCTACCGGGCCAATAGTAGGTAGTGGTAGGAGCCCATTCGGCGCCGTTGTAGGCTACCTTTTGGTTTACCATGAAGTTTTGGGGAGTTGTAGCAGTTTGTGCATCCGAAACGTATGCGTATGCACCAAAAGTGATAGTCTCACCGAGGTTTACGTTTGCACGGGTTTGAGGTGCATAAGTACCTACCTCAAAAGTGATACCTTGGGGAGCAGGAGCTACCGGTTCGTTTTTTGTACAGCTTGTAAGAGCTACTCCTACAAGAGCTGCCAACAAGAATGACTTTTTCATAACTTTGTTGATTTTGGTTGTTTGTTAATAATTGATAATTGTTTTATTGGTTTTTAGTTTATTTACTCTCTGTTAGCTTGCGGGCTTGATGGGAATGTCGGCCTGAACATCGTCCCAATCGTCAACCACGGGTTGGAAACCGCCACCACCTGTCGAGGGCGGGGTTACGGGTTTGGGCAGCTCCCACACCTCCTCAATCAGCAGCCAGTGGCGCAGGCGTGCATCCTCGGTCTCGAAGATGGGGTTCATATCGACCTCCTTCTCGTGCACCTTGCCGTCGCGCGTCAGCACACGCATGGTGATTGTCAGGTCGCTCGACGCGTCCTCAATCTTACCGAAGGTGTTGAACACCGCACACAGCACCTCATTATCCTTGCTGCGGATTCGTTGGTCGTAGCCCTTGTTCATCTCGAAGTAGATACCACACGACTCCTCCTCGTTGCGCAGACCCTGTCCGATAAGGTTCGAGGGCGACATACCTGTTATCACAGCCGATGCCGCAGCATTCACCGCAATATACTCTACGCCCTTCACACGTATTTGTATATAATAGGTATCCACCACGGGGTGTGCCTCGGCCTCGATGGTGCGTACGCCGGTGTGCGAGTCGATATTGAGGTTCATATCGCGTGACACAAACAGCATATCGGGCTGATAGTAGATGCAGTCGAGCTCGTCGGCGCGGCTTCCCACACGGGCATAGTGCTCGGCCGAAATCTCCGAGGTGTAGGCTTTGATGGTGTTGGCGTTAATCTCGTCGCTGATGATGGTGTTGGCCGCATCGAAGTTGTAACCCACCATCGAGTATTCGCCCGGGCCCAGACGCAGGTTGCCGCTGAAGGTTTGATTACCCTCGGCGTTGATGCTTCGGTTGTTCAGGAAGCCTTGCGACAGCAGTCGGCCCTCGTTCTTGCTATACATCAGCACACGCATAGACTCGGTATTGGTCGACGGAATCTCCACATCGGGGTTGTAGATGCCCTCGGTGACGTTAGGAATGTTCTCCGTGCGGATAATCACACGCAGCAGAGCCGACGAGTCGGGATCCACAAGCTCACGACGCTCACAGCCGACACCAAGTGCCAGCATCACCACGAGCAGTATGTAACCAAATCGTTTCACCGTCTAACGTCTTTTTTTATTATAGGGTACATGTATGGGTATCACCAGCGATACTTTGGCCTTGGTCGGGCCGAAGTAGTGGAGGCGTCCCTGTTTGTGTTCGTCGCGCCACAGCACGCTATAGTCGTCGGCGGGGTAGTAGTGGCGATAAGCAGTCGATAGGTAACCCACCGACAGCGAGAACTCGAAGTTCAGATGGCGAGCCACCTTCAGCGCATAACCATAGGTCAGGCCCACCGACCAATATTCGCCCTGGTAGCACAGCTCGCGGTCCCACTGAAAATCGTATTTCGACGACATACCGTAGGCGCCAACAAAGTGGCCGCGCAGTTTGTCGGCATTCCAGCTGTTATTGCGGAACCAATAGCGACCCTCGATGCCCATCTCCCACATCTGCATACAGTATTTGTTGCCCTTCTCCCACCACGGGAATACATCCTCGACCATCACCGAGAAGTGGCGGCCAATGGGAATCTCAACCTCGCAGTTGAGCGCCGTAGCCACGTCGTACAGCATGTTGGTCTTGAGCGCAAAGGTGAGCGAATCTCTCTCTTGATAGCTATCTTGGCTCTTGGTCGTAGCGTCAGTTTGTTCAGCCACCTCGGGTTGGATAATCTCGGGTTTGACGACCTCGGGTTGGATAATCTCGGGCTGGATAATCACAGGGGGTACAATCTCGGGCGCGGTGCTCGGAGTCACTTTTGTTCGGCTCTTGATTTTGGGTACAGCCATCGGGCGCACTTGGGGTGCGAGTTTGGTCGTGGGTTGCACAAAGCGCTCACGAACGTATATCGTGAAGATTCTCGAGTTACGGATTCGGGGGTAGTAGGTGGTGTAGAGGTAGCGACGCAGGGGGTCATGGGCGATACGCCACTTCTTGGTTTCGAGCGGCACAGAGTTGTCGTCGATGATTCGTAGCAGACGCTCGATAGACGAGTTCTTGAGCTTCGGGTCGTTTGCAATGTATTCGCGCAGTTGCTCCCACGACTCGCCCTCGGGGTTGATGGAGGTGCGATTCGAGAGCATGGGGTACTCGGCCTCCATATAGCTACGCATGGCGGCAGCACGACCCTGGGACAGCTCCTGGTTGTGGCGGAACGGACCCTCGGGCGACGATTGCGAAACAATTATGATAGAGTCGATGTTTCGAAGACCAACAGAGTCAATGGCCTTGCGTAGACGGGCAAAGGCTTTGTAGTTGCCCATGTAGAGTGTGTCGAGTGTAGTGTCGTCCCAACGGAAGTGAATCTCGGTGCGAATCAAGTGGGTGTGAATTGCGCCTGCACGGACTGTAGTATCGGTGGCCTGTGTGGTCACCTCGTGCGTCGCACCTCGGTCTGCGGGTGAGCTTGGGTTGTCCGCAGTCGTGTACGGCGTGGCATGCGCAACAACGCACGTCACGATGGTAGCCACCAATAGCATGGCTGTCCGTACAACAACTTTGAGACTTCTTCTTCGCATAATCAGGGTGTGGAAGTATAGACCATTCTTCTTCACCGTGGTGTGGCAGTTCGTTTTTGCGTCATTTTGCACGCTTACCACAGCCGTTTATCCCTCTCACATCTGCTTGTGAGGCCCACATCTTCCAACATGCAAAGCTATAAAAAAATAGATTTAAAAGCAATGAATAAAATATTTTTTTAATAAGGTATTACCCCCCCCTATGCTGTAAAATGCTGAAATATAGCAACTTGCGAGCGTTGCGGGAAATCTCGACATATAAGTATTTTCTGGTATTTTCCTCTTGTGACTTGTTTTGGTGCAGAAGATACTTCCTTTTTTCGATGATTTTTGAGGAAAATAGAACTCGTCAAAGGGTGTGAAAATAAGGAAAAAACAAACAAATATTCGCCAATTTGTGAGTTTTGTGACGCAGTGGAGTAGGGGTGTGGCAGTGGGTTCCGAGGCGTATTTTGAGGGGAATTTTGAGGTGTGTTTCGAGGAGCATTTTGAGTTGCGATGTGGAGGCGACCGTCTGGGTTCTCGCGCCCAGACATGACACAAAAAAAGGAGCTGATTTCTCAACTCCTTTTCTTGTGATCCTGCTGGGGCTCGATTGCGCCACGGCCTGTCGCAATCGTGTCTTTTCCCTTAATACCCCCTCCCGACCTCCCCCGAGGGAGGCGACCGTCCGGGTTCTCGCGCCCAGACAAGACACAAAAAGAGGAGTTGATTTCTCAACTCCTCTTTTCGTGATCCTGCTGGGGCTCGAACCCAGGACCCCATCCTTAAAAGGGATGTGCTCTACCGACTGAGCTACAGAATCATCGTCTTCCTCTTCCGAGGTTTCATCCTCAAAAGCGGTGCAAAGATACGCACTTTTTTTAATTCTCCAAAACTTCGGGCAAAAAAAGTTCAAAAAAATGCATTTATCCCCTTGCAGAGTCCATGGCGTGCGGTCGGCGATGGCTTGCATTGTCCGAATTCTTTTGTATCTTTGTATTGCGGATGGCACGGGCGAGGGCCTATGTCGCCGAGTGGTACAAAGAACAAATAATTTGCAGATATTATGGAATTTACCCCCACTCAATACAGGTTGCAATGTGTGGCTACGGGTCGCACTTTTGAGGATGCGGGCTGGACGCTTGATGATAAGGAGTGTGATGCGCCGTCGCTCGTAAGGGCCGTTTATGAGAGCAAACAACTCACCGTGCGTCCCGAACTTGGTTTCTATCGCTTTGCCGATTGGCTGCCCGTGCGTCGCCTGCTCGAGGGCTCGTCGGCGCCTGTCACCTATCGCAGTGTAGGGCTTGCTCGCCATCTTGGGCTGGAAAATCTGTATATAACTTTCAGTGGTTTTAATCCCATGATTGGCGCCGATATGCGTACCTGCTCGTTCAAGGAGACCGAGGCCTACTCGGTGTGTGCGCGTATTCCCGAGGGCGAGAATCGAGTGTTGGTCGTGGCCTCGGCGGGCAATACCGCAAGGGCCTTTGCCAAGGTGTGCTCGGACAACAAGATTCCGCTATTGCTGTGTGTCCCCTCGGACAACCTCTCGGCCCTATGGTTTGAGCGTCCGTTATCGAGCTGCGTGAAGCTCATTGCGGTGGAGAGCGGTGCAGATTACTATGATGCTATCAATTTGAGTACAAAGGTGTTGGATAGTCGCCACTTCTACAACGAGGGTGGTGCAAAGAATGTTGCCCGACGCGACGGCATGGGTACGACATTCCTCTCGGCAGTGACAACCATAGGTCGTATTCCCGACTACTATTTCCAAGCCGTAGGCAGTGGTACGGGTGCTATTGCGGCATGGGAGGCTAACCTGCGCCTTATTGAGGATGGTCGCTATGGTGACAATAAAGCGCGCCTTGTGGTCTCGCAGAATGCTCCATTTGTTCCGATTTTTGATGCGTGGCGTGCTGACTCGCGCGAGATGCTCCCCTATGATGAGCGCCGTGCCCGTCGTGATGCGTCGATTATTGATGCCAAAGTGCTGTCGAATCGCCGTCCGCCATATGGAATTGCGGGTGGTTTGTATGATGCGCTGAAGGATACCGATGGTGATGTTGTGACGGTTACGAATGCTGCGGCTCGCAAGGCAGCGCAACTCTTCGAACAGCTTGAGGGTGTGGATATTAACCCCGCTGCGGCTGTGGCTGTGGCTTCGCTTGCAAAGAGTGTTGAGAGTGGGGCGGTGGACCCCAAAGCAACCATTATGCTTAACATTACGGGTGGCGGCGAGCGCCTGTGCAAAATGGGTCGTCAGATGCATCAACTAACGCCTAATATTGTGTTCCGCGTGGATGCTCCCGCGCAGGAGGTTGTGGCGAAGGTTGAGGCTCTGTTTGGCTTTGGCGAGTAGCTCTGTTTTGTAGATTAGATATGTTTTGCGGCCGACCTTGCGTAATAAAGCAGGGTCGGCCGCGTTCGTTTGTCGAAAGTCGATTGTTGCTATTGTCAAAACCAAAGAAAATATCTAACTTTGTAGGCTAAATCGCGCGCGTGCGCAACGGGTTGCATCCGTCTGTGTATGGCGCTGTGATATACTTTTGCACAAATAAATTTGTAGAATATGAAGATAAAACACCTTGCATTGTTGGCTGCTGCCGCAATGTTTGCAGCTTGTGGTGGACGTAATCACACCGCCCACGACCATCATGACCATTCTCACGCCGAGCACGCGTGTGAGGCTCACGACCACGCTCACGAGGAGCATAATCACGATGCACACGACCATGCCGAGCACGAGCATGAGCATGAACATGAGGGGCATGCGCACGAGGCTCACGAAGGACATGCTCACGAACTTAACGCAGAACATGCTCACGAAGATGCCCATGCCGAGCATGCTCATGCTGATGGCGAGATTCACTTCTCGGCCGAGCAGGCAGCTGCTGCGGGCGTCGCAACCGAGGTGCTCCATGCGAGTCCGTTTGCCGAGGTAATTGCAACTTCGGGTATGGTTGAGTCGGCGCAGGGTAGCCGCACCACTATCGTAGCCCCCGCTTCGGGTGTGGTTTCGTTCAAGGGTGTCTACCCCGGTAGTCGCATCAGTGGGGGTAAGGCTATCGCAACCCTTTCGGGCCGCAATATCGCCGAGGGTGACCCCGCCGAGCAGGTGCGTATCGACTATGAACTTGCGCTCAAGGAGTGGCAACGTGCCGGGCGACTCGTGGAGCAGAAGATAATCTCCGAGCAGGAGTACGACCGCCTGCACTCGGCCTATGAGGTGGCTTTGCGCCGCTACGAGGCTCTTGCTACGGATGCAGAGTCGGGTATTGCTATTAAAGCTCCTGCCGACGGCTATGTTGTGTCGGTCGATGTGGCTAATGGCGAGTA
>JAZQXR010000092.1:0-8781 GCA_045632975.1 Rikenellaceae bacterium | reverse complement strand
GCACTTAATGCCATTGTTCATCCCGCAGTGGGCGTGGATTTTGAGCAGTGGGCCGCCGAACAACAATGCCCAATAGTGGCTCTGGAGAGTGCTATTCTGTTTGAGAGCGGATTCAATAGCCGTGTAGATGCAGTTTTGTTTGTGGATGCACCACTCGAACTGCGTATAACTCGAACTATGGCGCGTGATGGACGGAGTAGGGCGGATGTTGAGGCCCGCATAGCCAATCAACGCTGTGACGAAGCCCGCTTAAAATCTGATTTTATTATCAATAACGGCGCAGACAACAATCTCGAAGCACAAATAGACCAACTACTTACATCCATTTCGGACTATGCTGCTGAATCTCGATAAACCGCTCGTAATGAGCATTATCAATGTAACCCCCGATTCTTTTTTCGAGGGTTCTCGCAGTGTGAATGAGGGCGAGGTAGAGGCTCGTATCCGCAAGGCTGTTAGTGAGGGTTGTGATATCCTCGACATTGGCGGTTACTCTTCGCGCCCGGGTGCAGCCGAAGTGCCTGTGGATGAAGAGTGTAGGCGAGTGGCTATGGGCGTTGAAATTGCCCGCCGCGTAGCCCCCGAAATGCCTATCTCGATAGATACGTTCCGTAGTGAGGTCGCCGAGCATATTTTGGAGCGATTCGGGAAGGTCATAGTAAACGATATTTCGGCAGGAGAATTAGATGACCGAATGGTGCAGGTTGTCGCTCGCGCAGGAGTTCCTTATATTGCTATGCACATGCGCGGAACGCCACAGAATATGCAACAATGTAGCGACTATACGGACGTTGCAAGTGATGTCATAGAGTATCTTCGCTGTCGGGCGGAGTGGCTTAAAGAGCAGGGTGTACGACAGGTCATTCTCGATCCCGGCTTTGGCTTTGCAAAGAGCCTTGAACAGAACTATTTGCTGCTTGCCCGACTATCCAAATTAACCACTCTCGGGTACCCCATATTGGCTGGCGTTTCACGCAAGTCAATGATATATAAAGCGCTGAATACCACACAAGAGGATGCCCTTACCGGAACTATTGCTCTGAATTGGGAGTGCCTGCGTGCCGGATGTCGAATCCTGCGCGTGCACGACACACACGAGGCCGTTCAAATCGTAAAACTATTCCAAATATATGAAGCCAATCGTTAAAGTAGATAATATCCACAAGAGCTATGGCTCGCTTGAGGTGCTCAAAGGTGTCTCGCTCGAGGTTTTCCCGGGCGAGGTGGTATCAATCGTAGGTGCAAGTGGTGCGGGCAAAACCACTCTGTTACAGATTGTTGGCACTCTTTCGGAGTTTGATTCGGGCTCACTTCTGATTGATAGTGTAGATGTGCGCGGCATGGGCGATAAACAGCTCTCGGCACTGCGCAATACAAAGATTGGTTTTGTCTTTCAGTTCCATCATCTGCTGGCCGAGTTTTCAGCCAAAGAGAACGTCGCTTTGCCCGGATACATTGCGGGTGGTGACCGAGCCGAAGTAGACAAATGGGCCGAGGAGTTGCTACGCGCAGTAGGCATGGGACATCGCCTCGAACATAAACCCTCGGAGCTTTCGGGTGGTGAGCAGCAGAGGGTTGCTATTGCCCGTGCGCTTATTAACTCACCCGCTGTTGTGCTCGCAGATGAGCCCTCGGGCAACCTCGACAGCGCAACGAAGGCCGAAATTCATGCACTCTTCTTTGAGCTTCGTGAACGCCTCGGGCAAACCTTTATAATTGTGACCCATGACGAGGAATTGGCCGATATGGCCGACCGCAAAATTGTAATGAAAGATGGCCGAATATTGCAATAAACAATCTCCTGAACTGCTGAAAGATACACTCGATTACCTCTACGACAAGTATAACCGCGTGGAGTTTATCGCAGATGACCCCATCTCCATACCTCACATGTTCGAGGGTAGGGCAGACAGAGAGATTAGTGGACTTTTGGCTTCGACCATTGCATGGGGCAATCGCAAGGCTATTGTGCGGAGTGCCCGCCGCATGGTTGAATATATGGGTGGCGAGCCTGCCAGATTTGTCGCGGAGGCCTCCGAGCGCGAAATTGAGCACCTGAAAAGCTATGTCCACCGCACATTCAACGGCGAAGACTTCATATCGTTTGTCAGAGCCATGCGTCGTATGACAGAGCACCATGGCTCGGTTGGAGAGTTCTTTACTCAAAGCTATCTGCAAAACGGCGATATGCGTGTGGTCTTGTCGGAGTTTTACCGCGAGTTTTTCATGGCCGAACATACCATTCACAGTCGCAAGCACATTTCGAGTATTGATAAAGGTGCTGCGTGTAAGCGATTGAATATGTACCTTCGATGGATGGTGCGCAAGGACGACCGCGGAGTCGATTTTGGTATGTGGAACAAGATTCCCGCTTCGGCATTGTACCTTCCGCTCGATGTGCATAGCGGCAATATGGGACGCGCGCTTGGCTTGCTCTGCCGCAAACAGTCAGATTGGAAGGCGGTCGAGGAGATTACAGCCTCGCTCCGAAAGTTCGATGCCAATGACCCTGTTAAGTATGATTTTGCGCTCTTTGGCGCCGGAATAGATGGTTATCTGAAAAGCCATGAGTAATACACACTTTGAGTTCAAACAGTTCTGCATTCATCACGACCGTTGCGCCATGAAAGTTGGCACAGATGGAGTGTTGATAGGGGCGTGGTGCACCGTAGATAACCATACTCGACGAGTGCTTGACGTAGGCACAGGTAGCGGATTGATAGCCCTGATGTTAGCACAGCGCACCGAAAGCCTGGATTCGGAGGTTTGTGCCATTGATATAGATGCCGATAGTTGTGAGCAGGCACGTGAGAATATTGCCGCATCGCGTTGGTGCGAAAGGGTTCACGCCATGCACGCTTCGCTACAAGATTTCGCTCACACCACAACCCTGAAGTTCGACCTTATTGTGTCTAATCCGCCATTCTTTATCGATTCGCTCAAAGCACCGGATACTGCACGAAACAATAGCCGCCATTGCGATACTCTAACCCACGAGGAGCTTCTCAAATATAGCTCCGAGTTGCTCGTTGATGGTGGTCGATTGGCCGTTGTTCTGCCCTCACCCGAGGCTGAAGCTATGGTTTATGTATCGGCTGTATATGGTTTGATACCAAGTAGGATATGCAGAGTATCATCTACGGTGCGAAAGGGCGAAATTCGCCGTCTTGTTGAGTTTGTCAAGACCTCCGAGATAGTATCGTGCAACCAAACGGAGCTATGCATACACAGCGGTGCCGACTACTCCGAGGAGTATCGCGCACTGACGGCCGATTTCTATCTTAAATTTTGAAAAGTTTATAATTATGCTTAATTTTGTGAGAAACAAGCAAGTTATGAAAAGATTGATTGCATTTTTTGTGTGCTGCCTTGCCGCCATGCAACTTATGGCACAACAGCCGACTATATACCCCGTAGGCCTTGTAAAAAGCGCAGACGGATTCACCTTGTACAACCCTACGACCTCGGTCTGGGTGGATTTGCGTATCGCAGAGACCCAAATTAAGGTTGGAGCATACGCCCGATATGCCCAAAAGCTATTGGGTATCACCGTGCCTGTTGTCGATAAGACCCGCTGGGCGATTGTAGGCGCTTCGCTCGGCTACAAACAATGCCCAATCGTTCCCGAGATTACCCCCCTGGAGGATGGTTTTCCCTCTGAAACGGAGCAGAAGACCTCGGTTTTGGCCTATGATGAGACCGGTGCATGCAAACTCGGCGTAGACCGTATGTCGGCGCAAGTTAGTTCGCCCGAGGAGATGGCACGTCGTGCTGCAGACCGTATCTTTGAGATTCGCAAATGCCGCTATGATTTGATTTCGGGAGTAGCGGGCGAGAATGTCTTTGGAGCCGGTTTGGGCGATGCACTCAAAGCTCTCGATAGGATGGAAGAGGAGTTAATGGAATTGTTTATGGGATGCGAGATAACCACTTATAAGACCGTTCGTTATGCAGTCAATGCTTCGCGTCGCACGTGTGTCGTATGTCGTTTTGACGAAACACTTGGATTGCTCGGTACCGAAAACTTGAGCGGCATTCCCGTTGCGGTTAAGTTCAAGCCCGTGAACGGCACTCCCACAACATTCGAATCGCTCCCTGCGCCTAATCCCAAAGCACCCATCGATCGCTATGCTGTAGCCGAGAATATGCAGACGGCAGTTTACCTCGATGAGCAACTCCTTTCCGAGAAGGTAATACCTGTGCTGCAACACGGACAAATTATTGAAGTTCAAGCTCCCAAAAAGTAATGAGCACAAGTGTAATGATTGAGATTATCGGCCGTTTGCGCAAAAACATGAACGGCGAGGTCTCGGAACGTATGGCTGCCCACGGAGTGAACTATGCGCTCAACTATGGCGTGGCTATTCATACACTCAAGGAGCTTGCATCGCTTTATGCACCTGATACCAAACTTGCCAAATTCCTACTCCAGCAACAGGTGCGTGACCTCCAGATTATGGCATGCTACATTGCAGACCCGTGCGATGTGCTCTTTGCCGAGCAGGATATTTGGCGCGCTATTATATGTGGTGGAGAGATGGCCGAACAGCTGTCGACTCTGATTGCACGTTCGCCCGAGTGTGGTCAATTTGTAGAGGAGTGGATACATGCAGAGGATGTAAATATCCGCTACTGCGCACTACTTGCGGCAGCCAAATCGCGCGAAAGCAGGGCGCTAAAGGCCGTAGCAGAGTATGTCGAAAGACTTTGCAACACCCCCAGCGCAACCGAAATCCGAGTTCTGGCAACCACTCTTTCGGCCAATTACAAGAACGAACATATCGCTAAAGCAATAGGCGAGATAAGAGCCTCTAACCTCGAAGTTCACAAACAGATAGACGAGGAGATTTACATATTGGAAGAGTAATCACACTCCAATTAAAATCAATCTTTAGATAGCGCCGGCAATACATCACGCCGCAGACGTTCCACCGTGCGGTGAATTTGTTTGAGAGTCACCACGCCACTTTCACGCCACAATGCAGTTCCCCTGCGAAACACCATCAACGTAGGTACGGCGTAGACGTTGTACCAGCGAGTGATATGATAGTTGTCGGGAATATCTATATCAACCCGAACGATACGTATATTGCGTCCCTCCGCCGAGGTGTATTCGCGCAGTATCTCACGAACCGTGCGACATGGCTCACACCACGCCGCACAGAACTCCACGATTACCAACTCGTCGCCACCTATCAGCTCTCCGAATTGAGTAGAATCCACCATAAGTCTAATAGAACTCAATCCACGATTCGCATTTATAGATACTCGACTCAATTTTCAGCCGTTTGTCGAGGTGTTCGATAAGTCGGCTCAAGCCCTCGTCGAGAGTGACCGTTGGATGCCAATCCAGACGGCGCTCTGCCTGTTCGTTGTCGGCAATCTTCGACCATGAATGGCGCGACGTGCGTGGCTCGTGGATTATGCGAGAGTGGCTGTGTGTCATGCTCACTATCTTGCGGGCGAGTTCGTCGAGGGTGATTGGCTCATTTCCGCCGAAGTTTACGACCTCGAAGTTTTTGCTGTATCGAGGGCTCTCCGCAAGCGTTATGATACCACGAACAATATCGCCCACCCAGCAGAATGTTCGCAATATATTTTTCGCATCACGAATCACAATATCGCTATTCTGAAGCGCGGCAACCACCATTCGCGGAATTATACGCTGGTCGTCGGGACTCATCCCCGGTCCATAGCACTCAAAGAGTCTTGCGACGCGAATGTCGATACCGTACTCCTTGTAGTAGGAGTAGCACAACGACTCGGTTGCCGATTTGATGTGTGCACTCGGAAAGGCAACATCGTAACGCCCATTCTGATAGGCATAGACGCTTGATGATGAGCCATATACTACCGTTGCACCATTCTGACGCGCCACCTCAAGCGTGTTCATCATTCCGAGCCACTCGGTCTTCATCACCTCGACCGGCAGCTCCAGATTGGTGTAGAGCGAATCGGTCAGAGATGCAAAGTTATAGATATAACGACAGTTAGCGCGAAACTGATGTGTCGCGCTATGTCGTATATATTTGAAACGAGGTTTATCAAGCAGGTGACGAATGCCCTGCGCACAATTCTTATCGACGATGTCCATACACAGGACATCGTATCCGGCGATGTATAGCTCACTACACAACTGCGAGCCTACCGCACCCGCACCACCTATAACTAATACTGTATCCATACCCAACTCGCATTACGTGTGTTTGTCGGGTAGGATTCAAAAACTATTCCAAGAGTGCAGCTACAACGAAAGTATTAGGCGAATTGTATCTCCCGAGCTCTGCTCCGTGACTTTGTATCCAGCCTTCTCGAAGAGGGCTACACTCGCTTTGTTTGAGGTGTACACCGTAGCCGAAAGGGTGTGCAAGGAGTGGGAGAGGGCATATTCTGCACCCAAGCGCAGAGCTTCGAGCGCATGTCCCGAGCGGCGGTAGTATGGGTCTACAAAAACACCCACCTCGGCTGCACCGTCACAAGCATTGTAAATATCGAGCGTACCCACTGCCGTACCATTTGCACGCTCAATAATGAAACGTACCTGCCCATCGGTAGTGATGTTTGTCGCCGAGAGCATGTGACGACAAACAAAGTCCAGCGTAAGAGCCTCTTCCGAGTCGGTTACACCTCGTAGTTCCGGCATCTGTTCCCAGCGCAGAATAGTCTGTGCATCATTGAAGTTTGCACAGCGCAGTTTGATGGATTGATCGTTCATTATTGCACTCCGATAATTCTGTTGCGAATAAGCATTGCTGCGCCCAGCGCTCCGGCATTCTCGCTCATCTGCGAGAAGCGGAATTTGGTATCTTTATACACAAGGTTGAGCGAGAACTTATTGGTTGCCGATTTGAGCGGTAACATCAAAAACTCGCCCGCCTTGGCCATGTTTCCTCCGATGATTACGGTCTCGGGGTTGAAGATATTGATAAGGAATGCGATACTCTTACCAATCTTCTCGCCCGCCTCCTCGATTAGCTCAATGGAGAGGGTGTCATCTTTCTTGGCGGCATTGACAACATCGTCAATGTGAATGGCCTGGCCCGAATCGTGCTTCTCGCGCAGGATGGTATTTACACCCTGCTCGATGCGACGCACAATCTTCTGCTCGATGGCAATTCCCGAAACCTCGGTCTCAAGACAGCCCTTCTTGCCGCACGCACATATAATCTCGTTGTCGAAGAAAGGGGTGTGACCGAACTCGCCCGCAAATCCCGACTTACCGTAGTAGAGTTTGCCATTAGTTACGATACCGATTGCCACACCACGACCCAAGTGCAGGTAGAGCAGATTGTGTCCGCCCTGTTGATTGTCATTGCAATACTCGGCATAACAGCGAGCACGGGTGTCATTCTCTAGCAGAGTGCGGATATTAGTGTGGTCTTCAATGGTTTGGCGCAAAGACTTGTCACTCGAAGTGAAGTACATATAGCTGCGACCCGTATCGGGGTTCACGCGACCTGCGATGCAGACTCCGATACCCAAAATCTTGCTTCGCTCGATACCGCAGTTATCCAAAAAGTTGTCTATCAACTCACATATTGTGCGCAGGCACTTGTCGCTGTCGGTGAGCACAAAGTCTTGATTGTCTTGTTCGCAGATGGTCTTGTTCTGCACATCGGTCAGCACAAATTGAATAGAGTCACGACCTATATTAACGCCCGCAAAGTAGATTGCCGACGAGGTAAGGCCAAAAACATTGGGACGACGTCCGCCCGTAGTCTCGATTTTACCATTCTCGACCACGAGTTTCTCCTCCACAAGCTCATGAACGAGCTTTGTCATGGTGGGCACACTCACATGGAGCTTTTGGGTCAGCTCGGCAAGTGTAGAGCAGCCATTGACGGCCATGTATGCTACGATATTGCGTTTGATGATGTTGTTTTTGTGGGTTATACCCTTTGTTATATCATCTTCGTGTTTGTTGAAAAATTCTTTGAGTGAAGTCATTTCGTTCGGTTTAATTAGTTTGGTAGTTAATGCGAAATTAATAATATTTTTTTGGAATTACAACACCCCAAATAATATTTTTTAAAATATCTTCACTCTCACGGGTGTAATAACAAAAGAGTCGTACCGCCCATTCGGGCCGTACGACTCTTCAATGAGTATCACTTTATAGTATTAAAGTGTTTCTTTAGATGCAACTGCTACCTCTTTGTTAATCTTCGAGATAAGACCTTGCAAAACCTTGCCGGGCCCAAGCTCCGTAAACTCGGTTGCGCCATCAGCAATCATATTCTGAACGCATTGAGTCCAACGCACCGGCGAGGTGAGTTGTGCAATGAGATTTTGTTTAATTTGCACGGGGTCGGTGTAGGCTTTGGCATCCACATTTTGATAAATAGGACTGAGTGGGGTAGTGAACTCCGCTTCGTCAATGGCGCGACTCAACTCCACACGAGCCGACTCCATTAGCGGCGAGTGAAAAGCACCACCAACAGGCAGGCGGAGTGCCCTTCGCGCACCCATGCTTTTGAGTAGAGCACAAGCCGCATCAACTGCCTCAATTTCACCCGAGATAACAAGCTGACCAGGACAGTTGTAGTTTGCTGCAACCACCACACCATCAATCTCTTCGCAAGCCTTCTCAACACTTGCATCATCCAGACCAAGCACCGCAGCCATAGTCGAGGGTGTGCTCTCACAAGCCTTCTGCATAGCCGCAGCTCTCTTTGCTACAAGGCGCAAACCATCCTCAAACGACAGTGCGCCAGCAGTAACAAGCGCCGAGAACTCGCCAAGCGAGTGTCCAGCAACCATATCAGGCGCAAACTCCTCACC
>JAZQXR010000091.1:0-5708 GCA_045632975.1 Rikenellaceae bacterium | reverse complement strand
TGATGGAGGTGGTCTACCCCAAGAACACATTGCAGATAGTCGAGGAGAACGTCTCGCGCTTCTATATCGTGGTTGTGATGATGGCCGCAGCACTGATGGTAATTGCCCTTATCCTACTGCGTAACACAATCCGCATGAGTATCAACACCCGCATACAGCTAATCAACACCATGAGTCTTGTGGGTGCTACCCGCTGGTTTATCATGCGTCCGTTCCTCGGTCGAGGTATCGTAGGCGGTCTGCTGGCCGGCGCCATCGCCTCGCTACTGCTCACGAGCATGGTCGTAGCCCTCGGCAAAGGCATGCCCGAGTTTGCATTCATCGTGGACAACATCGCACTGCTAACCGTATGTGGCGGCATGATTCTGCTCGGCATACTACTCTCGCTTGCTTTCACCGCAGGGGCCGTGCGCCGTGCAATTCGCATGAAGGGTGGCGAGCTTTACATCTACTAAAAAAACAGAATACAAAAGAATATGGCAACACAACCTATCGACAACAAAGAGAGCGAAGGCAAAATGGCTCTCGGCAAAAAGAACCTCATAATGATGCTTGTTGGTGTAGCAGTCATCGCGCTCGGCTTTGTGCTTATGGCCGGTGGTGGTAGCGACGACCCCAATGTATTCAACTATGAGATGTTCAGCTTCCGCCGCATCACACTCGCCCCGATTCTGGTAATCGGTGGCTTCGCGTTCGAGATTTATGCAATAATGAAGAAATAATAAACCACATTCACATGAGTATTATCGAATCCATCATTCTTGGACTCGTCCAAGGATTGACCGAGTTCCTGCCCGTAAGCAGCAGTGGACACCTCCAAATCGCCAAAGCTCTGCTGGGCGTCGAGATTCAGGAGAACCTGACCTTTGACGTTGTAATGCACGTAGCCACCGTATTGAGCACCATCTTAATCCTGCGTAAGGAGATTGGAAGCCTGCTGTGCGGCGTACTCAAGTTCAAATACAACGAGCAGACCCAATACATGCTCAAAATCCTGCTGTCGATGATTCCCATCGGCATCGTGGGCTTTGCGCTGAAAGACCAAATCAACGAGATGCTTGCATCGCCCGCCATTCTGGTTATCGTGGGTGCTATGTTGTTGCTCACGGCTGCCCTGCTCACCTTTGCAACCTATGCCAAACCCCGCCAAAAGGAGAATATCTCGTACCGCGACGCATTTATCATCGGTCTTGGCCAAGCACTTGCCGCCATGCCCGGTTTGAGCCGCTCGGGTACAACCATAGCAACAGGTCTGCTGCTCGGCAACAAGAAGGAGAGCGTGGCCCACTTCTCGTTCCTGATGGTGATTCTGCCCATTCTGGGTGAGGCTTTCCTCGAGGTTATCAGCGGAGAGATGAGCCTGGGTGCCGAGATTGGAGTTTGGCCCCTCGTTGCTGGTTTCATCTCGTCGTTTGTTGCTGGTGCATTTGCCTGCCGCTTTATGATTGAGATTGTTAAACGTAGCAAACTCGTATGGTTTGCAGCATACTGCGCAATTGCAGGTATTGTATCCATCGTAACCTACTTTGTATAACGCATGGAGTACACTATCACAGCCACAACCGATATCGCCGAGGGTGTAGTGCTCTCCATCGACAAACCCTATGGCTGGACGTCGGCCGATGTGGTTCGCAAACTCAAATTCCTGCTAACCAAAATCAGCGGAGTACGAAAACTCAAGGTTGGTCATGCCGGTACGCTCGACCCTCTGGCTACGGGTGTACTGCTGGTGTGCGTGGGTAAGGCTACCAAGATAGCCGAGTCGCTACAAGCCGAGCGCAAGGAGTATTTGGCCGAGGTAATGCTGGGCGCCACCACTCCGAGCTACGATTTGGAGCACCCCATCGACAAGACCTACCCCACCGACCATATCACTCCCGAGTTGGTCACAAAGGCGCTGCAAGAGCTCACCGGTGAGCGCCTGCAAACCCCGCCCATCTACTCGGCCAAGAAGATTGAGGGTCGCCGAGCCTACGACTTTGCCCGCGAAGGTGAGGAGCTGGCTATGGAGTGTCGCAGCACACTTATAAATATATATAATATAGAGGTTGTCGAAATGGAGTTGCCCCGATTGGTCATCCGTGTGGAGTGCAGCAAGGGCACCTATATCCGTTCGCTGGCTCACGAGATTGGTCAAAAACTCGACAGCGGAGCACACCTCACCATGCTGCGCCGAACCAAAAGCGGCACTCATAGCGTCGAAGAGGCACATAACCTCGATGAATTGCTAAAAAATTTACAGGAATTGAAACAAAATCTCAAAGACAACGTAATATAGGTATTATTTGTCGTTTAACACAAGAAGACTATGAAACTTTCGCAATATAACTACCCGTTCAACGCCGAGTTGATAGCGCAATACCCCGCTGCCAACCGCGATGAATCGAAACTTATGGTCATCAATCGCGCCAAAGGCAAAATCCAACACCGCAAGTTCAAAGATATTATCGAATACTTCGGTGCAGGCGATATGATGATTTTCAACAACACCAAAGTCTTCCCCGCGCGCCTCTACGGTAACAAAGAGAAGACCGGTGCCGAAATCGAAATCTTCCTGTTGCGCGAGCTCAACCCCGAGCTCAAATTGTGGGACGTGCTGGTAGACCCGGCGCGTAAAATCCGTATCGGCAACAAGCTGTACTTCGGTGCCGACTCGTCGCTGGTTGCCGAGGTTATCGACAACACCACCTCGCGCGGACGAACCCTGCGTTTCCTGTACGATGGTCCCCACGACGAGTTCAAGGAGCTGCTCTACCGCATGGGCGAGACCCCGCTGCCCAAGTGGATTCGCCACAAGGTTGAACCCTTCGATGCCGACCGCTACCAAACCATATTCGCCAAAGAGGAGGGTGCAGTGGTAGCCCCCATGTCGGGTCTTCACTTCAGCAAACACCTGCTCAAACGCATGGAAATCAAGGGCATCAACACCTCGGAGGTGACCCTGCACATCGGTCTTGGCAGCTTCCGCTCGGTGGATGTCGAGGACCTCACCAAACACAAAGTTGACTCGGAGCAGATTCGTATCACCGCCGAGGAGGCCGCAAAGGTGAACGCTGCAAAGGCCGCCGGCAAGAAGATTTGTGCTGTGGGCACAAGCGTTATGCGTACCATTGAGAGTTCGGTTTCGACCAATGGAGAGCTGAAGCCCTATGAGGGTTGGACCAACAAGTTTATCTTCGAGCCCTATACCTTCAGCGTAGCCAACTGCATGATTACAAACTTCCACTTCCCGTACTCGACCCAACTGATGATGGTCTCGTCGTTCTGTGGCTATGACCTCACCATGCAGGCCTACAAAGAGGCTATCGAAAATGGCTACAAGATAGGAAGTTACGGTGACGCCATGCTTATTCTGTAAGAGAAAAGTTTTTGTATAAACCCAGAAAAATCACTATATTTGCAAAGTATTAGCGCCGCAAAATCATGAGCGAGAGAATTTTATATATTTGTCAGGAGATTTCGCCCTACATCGCCGGTGAGACCCCCATGGGCATCTCAACCAAAACGCTGACCACTGCTATGCAGGAGCGTGGCTTCGAAATCCGAACCTTCATGCCCCGATACGGATGCGTCAATGAGCGACGCCACCAACTTCACGAGGTTATCCGCCTGTCGGGTATGAACGTGATTATCTGCGACAACGACCACCAACTTATCATCAAAGTGGCCTCGTTGCAACCCTCACGCCTCCAAGTCTACTTTATCGACAACGACGACTTCTTTACCCGCAAGGCGACCACCGTTGATGCCGAGGGTGTGGAGTTTGAGGATAATGACGACCGTGCAATCTTCTTTGCACGTGGCGTAATCGAAACCGTCAAGAAACTGCGCTGGCAACCCGGCATCGTTCACTGCCACGGATGGTTCTCGGCTATCGCGCCGCTCTACATCCGTCACGCATTCTCGGACGATCCCATCTTTGATGGCACAAAAATCGTAGTTTCACTCTACGACGACGCCTTCACCAACCAATATGGCGACGCCCTGCGCGACAAAATCGAGCAAGAGAATCCCGGTATCGCGAACGAAAATCTCGGAAATATCGGTGCCGATTCATACCAAAACCTCATGAAACTCGTTATTGATTATGCCGATGGCGTGGTATTCGAGAGCGAGGGTGTCAAAGCCGAGCTCAAAGAGTACGCTCTGGCAAGCGGAAAACCCACCCTTGATAAGAGCCAATTTGCCGAGCAAAACGAGTACATGGACGCATATCAGAAATTCTACAATGAGCTTAAATAGCAGCATTAAAAGCATTACACGTACCGTGATGGCTATCCTTGTAGCCATCGTTTCGGCCGTGGGATGTACCGAGGTCAATTACGATTTGGGGTATGACTTTGTACCCGAGTCGCAACGCATGACCCTCAAGTTCGACACCCTGACCGGAGTCGAAACATATCTATACAGATATGACTCGGTGCTGTCGAGCAATACGGGCTACGTATTCCTCGGACGAAAGGAAGACCCCACCTTTGGTGAGCGCACCAACAGCTGTTTTGTGCACTACCTGCCTGTGTCGATGCCCTACAAGGGTGGTTTCGGTATCGCCCCCATCATCGACTCGATGTTCCTGCGTGTGGCTATCGCTTCGTATGACGGAGATACAACCGTCAAACAGCGATTCAACATCTACGCCATTAACGATGACGCCGAACTGTCGTACGACTCGCTCTACTATGCAAACATCGACGCGGAGAAATACTACCGTAAGGAGAACCTGCTCTTCACGTTCGACTACTCGGGACGCGGCAACATCGCAACCAAGCTGGAGCCCACCGCCCTCGGACGAGAGCTGATGGAGACTCTGGTTAAGGTGGACACCGCTGTATATCACAACGACACACTGTTCCGCAAGAGATTCAAGGGCTTCTACATCGCCCCCGACGAGAGCTCGCCTGCGGATGCAGCCACCTATCAGTTCAATCTGGAGGACGCTTATATGCAATTGTGGCTCCGCGACCACGACTCCATTGACCATGCCAAAATCAAAGATACCCTCACCTCGTGGTACTACTTCTACGACGGTAACGAGTACAAAAGCCTTTCGATTAACGCGGCTAAATACGACTACGAGGGTTCGACCCTCGGAGCGCTTCAAGCCTCTACCAACAACTTTACCGACACGGTGACCATTCAACCTACAATCTATGTTCAATCGTGGGGTGGTGTGATTGGTCGTCTGCGTTTCCCCGAAAGTATGGTAAGTCAGCTCAACCGTCTGAAATACACCACCGATGAGGCAGGCAACAGCATCGAGAATTCGATTATGATTAACCAAGCTATGCTCTATGTCGATATGAGCGACTATGTGGAGGGTGATATGGCTACCGTCGATGTGATGGACGCTGCCCCCGAGCGTCTGGGCTCATACCTGAACATGCGCAGCTCGGGCCGTCAGGGTTATACCCCCTCGCCCATCCCCGACTATCTGTACGACATCGAGAAGAACTATCAAATCTCGGACGAGAGCTATGTATTGCCCTACAACGGCTACATGAATCGTAGCAACGGATACTACGAGCTGAACATCTCGTCGTACATCCAACAAATCATGAAAGGTACACTTCGCAAGGATATACTTATCGCCCCTTCGGCCTATGAGTTTATGGGCTACGGACAAGTGGCACTCAACGGCTTAAGTAGCAAGCCGATGCGTCTTGCGATAACCTACACACTGATCAAAAAGTAACAAAAATTCAACAGCA
>JAZQXR010000090.1:0-7102 GCA_045632975.1 Rikenellaceae bacterium | reverse complement strand
CCCGTAGCAAACGAGGCAAGTTTCATTGCGTTCTCATTGGCCTCTGCACCCGAGTTGCAAAGGAAGAGCTGGTAGTCGTCGTGACCCGACAGTGCACCGAGTTTGTCGGCGAGCTCTTGTTGGCCGGGCAGCTTTACTGCGTTGGAGTAGAAGCCGATGGTTGCGAGTTGGTCCGCAACACGAATAACATACGATGGGTGGCTATGGCCGATGGATATTACGGCGTGACCGCCATACATATCCAGATATTTTTGTCCTTTATCGTCCCACACATACATGCCGTTACCTTGAACAATGGCGATGTCGTGTTGGCTATAAACATCAAACAGTTTCATACTATTTACCTTTTATTTAAAAAACCCGAAGTGATAGCACCTCGGGTAAGTTTTGTAACATAATGGAGCAAGGTCGCCCTACCCGATTAGAATCCCGACGGCTTGAGTCGAAGACCGGTCATCTGGTCGATACCCATCATGATATTCATGTTCTGAACAGCCTGACCGCTCGCGCCCTTTACGAGGTTGTCGATGGTCGAGCTTACGAGCAGTTGGTCGCCATGTTTGGCAACGTGAACCAGACATTTGTTGGTGTTGATTACCTGTTTCATGTCGATGGCTTTGTCGCTCACGTGGGTAAATGCAGCGTCGCGGTAGAACTCCTTATACAGTTCCACTGCTTGCGCCTCCGAGAGGTCGGTCTTGGTGTAGATGGTGGCGAAGATACCACGAGCAAATGCACCACGCATGGGCACAAAGTTGATTGCGCCACCAAACGAAGGTTGCAGTCGGGTGATAGTCTCACCAATCTCACCAAGGTGTTGGTGGGTGAAGGCCTTATAGTGGCTCAAGTTGTTGTTACGCCAGCTGAAGTGAGTAGTGGCCGAAGGGCGTTGACCCGCACCGGTCGAACCCGTGGTAGCGGTGATTTGCACATCGTCGGTGAGCACGCCGGCAGCAGCCAGAGGCAGCATGCCGAGTTGCAGGCAGGTGGCAAAGCAACCGGGGTTGGCGATATTTTTAGCTTCGCGGATAGCGTCGAAATTCACTTCGGGAAGACCATACGAAAAGTTGCGCTCGCCAATCGACGAAGTGGCTGCAAGGCGGAAGTCTTGGCTCAAATCCACAACGCGTACCGACGAGGGTATGTCATGAGCCTCCATGTATTTACGTGCGTCACCATGACCCACGCACAGGAATACAACATCAACACCGTTGAAATCGGGCACTGCCACAAAGCGCATATCGGTATCGCCGAACAGATCCGAGTGGACATCGCTCAATAGGTTGCCCGCATTGCTGGTGCTTTGCACGAAGCGCAACTGTGCCGCAGGGTGGTTCAGAAGCAATCTGATTGCCTCTCCGCCGGTATAACCCGCACCACCTATGATAGCTGCTCCAATCATTCGAAAGAATTATTGTTGGTTGATTTTGTGCCAGATTACGTTTTGCAGACCGAAGATTTTGCCGAAGCCCTCAACGTCACTGCTGCTCCAATCGCTCATAACCTCGCCATAAGCACCGAATTTGTTGCTCATCAGGTCGTGCTCGCTCTCAACACCAACAACCACATAGCGATAGGGGTAGAGGTCTACGAACACATCACCGGTAACCATACGTTGCGACGACTCGAGCATCGACTCCAAGTCGCGCATTACGGGATCGTAGTATTGACCCTCGTGCAACCAGTTGCCATAGAATTGCGAGATTTGGTCCTTCCAGAAGAGTTGCCATTTGGTAAGGGTGTGTTTCTCGAGCATGTGGTGAGCCTTGATGATAAGGATGGGGGCTGCAGCCTCGAAACCTACACGGCCTTTGATACCGATAATGGTATCACCAACGTGCATACCGCGACCAATAGCATAGGGCGCGGCGATGGCTTGCAGGGCTTGGATAGCTTTGATTTTATCCTCGTATTTCACGCCGTCGATAGCCGAAATCTCGCCTTTCTCGAACGAGAGAGTTACGCGACGGGGCTCGGTAGCTGTGAGTTGCGAGGGGTATGCCTTCTCGGGCAGAGTCTCCGACGAGGTGAGGGTCTCTTTACCGCCAACCGAAGTACCCCAAACGCCTTGGTTGATCGAGTACTCGGCTTTCTTGAAGTCGAAGTCTACGCCATGAGCACGCAGATACTCAATCTCCTCTTCGCGGGTGAGTCGTTTCTCACGAATCAGCGCAATGACCTTAATCTCGGGAGCTACGATGTTGAAAATCATGTCGAAACGAACTTGGTCGTTACCTGCGCCGGTCGAGCCGTGGCAGAGGTAGTCGGCGCCAATGCTCTTGGCATACTCCGCAACGGCAGTAGCTTGCGAGATACGCTCCGAGCTAACCGAGATGGGGTATGCGCCATTTTTGAGCACGTTACCATAAACCATATAACGAATCGAGTCGTTATAGTATTTTTGAGTTACATCGAGTACAGTATAATCTTTTACGCCCAGCGCACGAGCACGACGCTCGATGTCGGCGAGTTCGGCCTCCGAGAAGCCACCGGTGCTTGCCAATGCGGCATACACCTCAAGACCCATCTCTTTTGCGAGATAGACGGCGCTATACGAAGTGTCAAGACCTCCGCTGAACGCCAAAACTACTTTCTTGCTCATAGTGATATATTGTTTTTAGTTTATTCGGGTGATTAAAGTGTGGTGATGTCCACCGGCTCAACTGTTGACAGCTCCTCCATGAGGTCAAACAGCTGTTTGGGTCTCATGTTGACGGTGATGTTGTCGACCTCGGGGTCAAAAAGCATAGCAGTGCACAAGCAGTTGTGACGCTCTTTGCTCTCCAGAATTGGGTAGTTGATACAACTCTTGCATCCTGCCCAGAACTCATCCTCGTCGGTTAGTTGCGAGAAAGTTACGGGGTGGTATCCCAATTCGGTGTTGATTTTCATGACTGCAAGACCAGTGGTAAGACCGAACAGTTTGGCGCCCTTGAATTTGCGGAGCGACAAGAAGAAAGTTTTGGTCTTGATGGCACGGGCAAGTCCGAGTTTGCGGAACTTGGGGTTTATGATAAGACCAGAGTTTGCCACATATTTGCCGTGACCCCAGCACTCGATATAGCTGAAGCCGGCCCATGTGCCATCCTTGTGGAGGGCTATAACTGCCTTTCCGTCACGCATTTTGCCTGCAACGTACTCGGGTGTGCGTTTCGAGATACCTGTTCCGCGAGCTTTGGCCGATTCGGACATTTCGTCGCAAATTTCCTTGGCGTACGGGGTGTGCTCTTCAGACGCAACCACAACTACAAAGTCGTCAATTGTCATTTTTTAGTATGGGTTGATAAAATACTTTTGGATGCAAAGGTATAAAAAACATCTTGGAATTATTCACTCCAATTAAACTTTTTTATATCTTTGCGTCTTTAGTTGAAGATAAGTACAAATAACAACGATAAAATGGATAGTACCAAATTCAAAGAGTACAAAACTCTTAATCTGACCCAACTCGCCGACGAGGTTCTCGAGCAATGGGACCGCGACGACACTTTCCGCCAAAGCGTCCTTCAACGCGAAGGTTCGCCTGCATTTGTTTTCTATGAGGGTCCCCCCTCGGCTAACGGTATGCCCGGAATCCACCACATGATGGCGCGTACCATCAAGGATATTATCTGCCGTTACAAGACAGGCAAGGGCTATCAGGTTCACCGCAAAGCGGGATGGGATACCCACGGACTGCCCGTAGAGCTTGGCGTAGAGAAGAAACTCGGAATTACCAAAGACGAAATCGGAACCAAAATCACCATCGAGGAGTACAACCGCACCTGCCGTGAGGCCGTTATGGAGTACACCGATGTTTGGGGTGATTTGACCCGCAAGATGGGTTATTGGGTTAATACCGACGATGCCTACATTACCTACGACAACAAGTATATCGAGACCCTGTGGTGGATGCTCAAACAGCTCTACGAGAAGGGACTCCTCTATAAGGGATATACCATTCAGCCCTACTCGCCCGGTGCGGGTACCGGTCTTTCGACCCACGAGCTGAACCAGCCCGGTTGCTATCGTGATGTTAAGGATACCACTGCTACCGCGCTGTTCCGTATCCTCAACCCCAAAGAGGAGATGGCCGCTTGGGGTACACCCTGCTTTGCAGCATGGACTACTACTCCGTGGACTCTGCCATCGAACACTGCGCTGTGCGTAGGCCCCAAAATCGGTTATGTTTGCGTTCAAACCTACAACCCCTACAATGGTGAGAAGGTTAGTATCGTGATGGCCGAGGCTCGTGTGAATGCATACTTCAAAGCCGAGGGTGCAGAGCTGCCTATGGATGAGTACAAAGCGGGCGACAAGATTGTCCCCTATCGCATCGTGGCTAACTATATGGGTGCAGACCTCGTAGGTTTGCAATATGCACAACTGATGCCGTGGGTTAAACCTTTGGAGAAGGTTGATGCTAACGCTGCCGAGTGGATTAAACAGTATGCCGAGGCTCATCCCGAGAAGTGCTTCGGTGTTCAGAAAGATAAATTTGTAGAGCTGTCGGAGGTTGCTTTCCGCGTAATCCCCGGAGACTATGTAACTACCGAGGATGGTACCGGTATCGTTCACATTGCACCTACATTCGGTGCTGATGACGCCAAAGTGGCAAAGGCCGCAGGAATACCCTCGCTCTTTATGATTAACAAACGTGGCGAGACTCGTCCCATGGTTGATATGACCGGTAAATACTATCTGCTCGAGGAGTGCGACGATACCTTTGTCGGAGCATGCGTTAATGTAGAGGAGTATAAGGGTCACGAGGGCGCCTATGTCAAGAATGCATACGACCCGCAGTTCAACCCCGATGGTAAGTATGATGAGGCTGCCGCTGCCAAAGCCGAGGATTTGAATATCCACCTCTGTATGGAGATGAAATATGCCGGCACTGCACTCAAAATCGAGAAACATACCCACAACTACCCCCACTGCTGGCGTACCGACAAGCCCGTGCTCTACTACCCGCTCGATAGCTGGTTTATCCGCACCACCGCTTGTCGTGAGCGTATGATTGAGCTCAACAAGACCATCTATTGGAAACCCGAGTCGACCGGTTCGGGACGTTTTGGTAAGTGGCTCGAGAATCTGCAAGATTGGAACCTGTCGCGTTCGCGCTTCTGGGGTACTCCTCTGCCTATCTGGGCTACCGACGACTACTCGGAGTTCAAGTGTATAGGTTCGGTCGAGGAGCTCAAAGCCGAAATCGAGAAGTCGATTGCAGCTGGCGTGATGACCGAGAACCCCTATGCTGATTTCAATGTGGGTGATTTCTCCAAAGAGAACTACGACAAAATAGACTTGCACCGTCCCTATGTCGATAATATTGTATTGGTTTCGAGCAAGGGTGAGCCTATGCACCGCGAGAGCGACCTTATCGACGTGTGGTTCGATAGCGGCGCTATGCCCTATGCACAGGTGCACTTCCCCTTCGAGATGTCCAAAGAGGAGTTCCTCAAGGTTTATCCTTCGGACTTCATCGCCGAGGGTGTAGACCAAACTCGTGGATGGTTCTTCACGCTGCACGCGCTGGGTACTATGCTCTTTGACTCGGTAGCATTCAAGAATATCATCTCGAATGGTCTTGTGCTCGACAAGAATGGCAACAAGATGAGTAAACGTCTGGGTAATGCTATTGACCCGTTTGAGGTTATGAGCAAATATGGCGTTGATGCCGTTCGTTGGTACATTATCTCGAACTCGCAACCGTGGGATAACCTCAAGTTTGACGTTGATGGCGTTGATGAGGTTCGCCGCAAGTTCTTCGGTACACTTTATAATACATATAGCTTCTTCGCACTGTACGCCAATATTGATGGCTTCACAGGCAAGGAGGCAGAGGTACCCGTTGAGCGCCGCTCGGATATCGACCGCTGGATTATCTCGTTGCTCAACACCCTTGTTGAGAATGTGACCAAATCGCTGAACGATTATGACCCCACCCCCGCAGCTCGTATGATTCAGAACTTCGTTATGGAGGATCTCTCGAACTGGTACGTACGTTTGAATCGTAAGCGTTTCTGGGCTGGTGAGATGAATGAGGACAAGTTGGCCGCATATCAAACCCTCTATACCTGTCTTGAAACCGTGGCTCAACTTGCAGCACCCTTTGCACCGTTCATCTCGGAGCGCATCTTCTGCGACCTGAATGCCGTAAGTGGTCGTCACAGCGATGTGTCGGTACACTTGGCGCTCTTCCCCGAGAGCAATGCTGCTTATATCAATCAAGATTCGGAGGAGATGATGGCAGTGGCACAACAAGTGTCGTCGATGGTACACGCTCTGCGTCGTAAAGTCAATATCAAAGTGCGCCAACCCCTCTCCAAAATCATTATCCCGATGCTTGATGAGAAACTTGGCGAGCACATCGAGGCTGTCAAACAGCTCATCATGGGTGAGGTTAATATTAAGGAGATTGAGCTTATCAAAGATACTACCGGTCTTATCACCAAACGTATCAAGCCCAACTTCAAGACCCTCGGCCCTCGCTACGGCAAATATATGAAACAGATTGCCGCACTTGTGGCACAGATGAGCCAAGAGCAAATTTCGGAAATCGAGGCTTCGGAGAACTATACCCTCAACGTAGGTGGCGAGGATCTCGCTTTGGAGCGTGCCGACTTCGAGATTACTTCGGATGATATGCCCGGATGGCTGGTTGCCTCGGAGGGCAAGCTGACCGTCGCTCTGGATATTACCATCACCGACGAACTTCGTCGTGAGGGTACTGCTCGCGAGCTTATCAACCGTATCCAAAACATCCGTAAGGATAGCGGTCTGGAGGTTACCGACAAGATTCGCGTATCTATCGAGCATACTGATGAAGTTGCCGAGAGTGTCGAGTCGTTCGGTGGTCTGATTGCGTCGCAAACCCTTGCATTGAGCATTTCGGTTGACAAGGAGGCATGTGGAACTTTCGTTTGCCAAACGGATATTAACGAAGTTGCGCTCAAAATTGGCATTACGAAAGAATAAATGCGAGAAAAAAGCGTTAAAATTTTGCATTGTTAAAAATAATGCTTAATTTTACATAACCTTAAAACTACAAGATTATGGCAGACGTTGAGAAAACCAGATACAATGACGAAGAGTTGGCCGAGTTCAAGGCTATCATTCTTGA
>JAZQXR010000089.1:0-1567 GCA_045632975.1 Rikenellaceae bacterium | reverse complement strand
GCTGTTGGTCCTTCGATGCCGAGTGTCCCATCAGCGTACGACCCGTAAGTTCAAGGTCGGGACGTGCTCGATACATACCCTCATCTACAAGGAAATACTCCTGTTCCCAGCCAAGCGTCGGAACAACCTTTGTCGCAGCATCCTTATCAAAGAGCTGACAAACCGCAACGGCAGCGCGGTCAATAGCCGCAATCGAGCGCAACAGCGGAGTCTTATAGTCGAGTGCCTCGCCTGTATAGGCAATAAAGATACTCGGGATACAGAGTGTATCATCTATGATAAAGGTTGGCGACGAGGGGTCCCATGCACTATAACCGCGAGCCTCGAATGTGTTACGCAATCCGCCATTGGGAAAGCTCGATGCATCGGGCTCTTGTTGAACCAACACAGCTCCGCCAAACTTCTCCAGCGCGCGGTTCTCACCCCACACGGGTTCGGCAAAGGTATCGTGTTTCTCGGCAGTCGCCTCGTTGAGCGGTTGGAACCAGTGAGTGTAGTGCGTAACACCGCGCTCCATGGCCCAGCGTTTCATGCCATTAGCCACTTGGTCCGCAATTTTGCGGTCGATGCGTCGTCCCTCGGTGATGGCACTAACCACACTCTCGTAGGCGTCGCTCGACAGATAGTCGCGCATTTTATCGATACTGAACACATCGACACCAAAATAGTCCGAAACTTTACCCTCGGGCTGTGCCGCCTCGACGGGTTTGTGATGCAACATCTGTTCGATGGCTTTAAAACGAAGAGATTCCATAATTTTGGTCTGTCTACATTAAATCAATTAGACAAAAGTACATTTTTCACACAGAACCACCAAATTTTCGGGGGTTATTTTTCAAAATCACCCAAAATTCACCACACCACCCCCTGAAATTCATACACCGAGCCACAAACTCCACAAAAGAAGGGGTGCCCACTTTGGTAGGCACCCCTTCTAATATATAAAAGGTACAAAAAGATTAGTTGTTCTCGGGACGGAGTTGGCGAACAACAACACCTGCTTGCCACATCTCCGACTCGCGCATCTCTTTGAGCTCCTCCTCGAGTTTCACACGGTAGTCGGGTTGGCTGTTCGAGTCAATCGAACGTTGAGCCTCGTTACCGCACTCAACCTCGCTATAAAGCTCCTCGAATACGGGTTTGGTAGCGTCACGGAACTTCTTCCACCAGTCGAGAGCACCACGTTGTGCGGTGGTCGAGCAGTTAGCGTACATCCAGTCCATACCATTCTCCGATACCAGAGGCATAAGGCTTTGAGTAAGCTCCTCGATAGTCTCGTTGAAAGCCTCCGAAGGGGTGTGACCTTTAGCGCGGAGGGTGTCATATTGAGCTGCGAAGATACCTTGGATAGCACCCATCAGAGTACCACGCTCACCGGTAAGGTCGCTATAAACCTCTTTCTTGAAGGTGGTCTCGAACAGGTAGCCCGAACCTACACCTACACCCAGAGCGATTACGCGGTCCCAAGCTTTGCCGGTAGCATCTTGGAAGATAGCGTAGCTCGAGTTGAGGCCACGGCCTTGGAGGAACATACGACGGAGCGAGGTACCCGAACCTTTGGGAGCTA
>JAZQXR010000088.1:0-9813 GCA_045632975.1 Rikenellaceae bacterium | reverse complement strand
TGATTTTTGATAGATTTTGCGTTAGTCTTCCCAATCGGTCCATTTGTCTAATTTGTCAATTGGGTCTGCATCGCTCGAGTCGAATTGGTCGAGCGACGACATGCTGAACCCACACTCCACGGCCAGCTCTACGACCTCGATTCGGGGTGCCGAGTAGCGCTCGTTGTGGTTGATTAAGGTTTTGTTTTTGGTTTGCATAAGTTATTGTAATTTAAATTGTTATAGCACACAAAAGAGCCCCTAACTTACGCAAATCAATCGAAAATTATCAGTGAGCTCACTGATATAACAAAGGCAGCTGCCTTTGTTATACTTCTTTTCTAAACAGCCCTAAAAGTAACTGAATAGAAAAGATTCAATATTTCGTTTGGTGCTAAAGTTTGGTGCTTTTATCCGAGCAAAGGTAACCAAAATATTTAAAAATAAAATAATTAGTCCGTTTTTGCGCAAAAAAAGCGGGCGCCCCAAATCTTTGGAGCGCCCGCAACGGTTAGTTAGTGTTAGGTAGTGCGGAAAAACTATTTTGCCTCCGACACACAGCGCACAGGGAATGCACTACCGGCCTCGGCAGCATTCGTCCACGATGCCATGCCCGACGAAGCGTGACCCGTATAGGTTACGAGCAGTTTGTAGGGTTGGCCACCCCACGCAGCCTCGGCGCTCGGTGCGTTGGTGTAGGCGCAGATGAAGTTATTGTCCATGATAGATGCGTTTTGGCGTACCCAAATCTGCTTGGGCAGGAACACGGTTGTCTTGTCGGCAGGAGCGCCACTCTCGGTACGAAGACCTTTGGTGTAGAACTCCAGACCCCACGGAGCACTCGACAGCGGATTGGGATCGGCGTTCGAGATATCCTCGACGGTCGAGTTGAGTTGCCATGTTGCACCTACGGGTGTATTCTCGCCGGTTGCAGTGATGAATTTCAGGCGGTTGGGCGAAGCAACGGTATAACCCACAGGACAGGGGTCGTACATGGTTTTCACACCATTGCCGTCGGCCTTCTGGTTACCCCAAAGTTTGCCCCAATCAGAGGTTTGGCCATTCGAATTGCTCTCGGTGGTTGCCCAGTTTGCGTCGCATTTGTAGAACTGCATGGGGTTCTTAATCGAGTGCGCCAGAATCTCGCCAAGCTCGCTCAAGTTGTGACCTGCAATGTAGGCGTTATACTTGTAGGCGTTGTTGCCTGCGATGCTGAAGGTGGGCGATTTCAGCAGAGTGCCGTTTGCCTCGCACCAGTCAATCCACGACATGTAGCCGTAAGATGCATCGGGAATGTGAGAGTTGCCACATACGAACGGGTCTTTACGTCCCCATTGGTAGAACAGACCACGTGCATAGTGATAATCCTCCTCGGTGGGAGCCGCTTTGGCCGCGGGGTTGGCGTATGCACCCAGGTTACGGTCCATGATGTAGTAGTTGTCGCCATGAACGGTCACATTGACAGCCGTTTTCTCGTAGTCATAACCCTGAACACACCACATGTGCCAGCTCCACAGAATATTGTCGCTCTTGTCTGCCGCAACGATAACAAAGTTGCCATCTTCCATCTTCTCGGGAGTGGTGAAGCAGATGTAGCCATCCTTGTCCACCTCGACCGATTGACGCAGAATCGAGGTGTTGAGTTGGGTGTTGTCGCTACCCAGCGCGGTGGTCTTTTTCAACCCCCAGAGGATATATGCTTTGGCGGGAGCAATGGCCTCGGCTTGAGCGCCGGTGATGGGGTCGTAGCCGTTACCTTTGACGGTGGCTTTGAACTTATAGCTCTTGCCCGCCTCGTTTACGATGTAGCAGTTTGCAGTACCCTTGGCGCTCAAGTCGATATACTCGTTTCGTTGGCCGCCATCCCACGATGCGGTTGCATCCTTGAAGAATGTAACTGCGGTTGCGGGGTTGAAACTCTCCGGAACTTTAATCGAGGTGAGAGTTGAGTTCAAATCAGCAAACAGGTATCTCAAATCACCCTTGGTGATGTCGAGCTCGGTGAGGACGTTGTTGTTCACACGCAGACCGCGCAGAGCGCTGTTTTGCTCGATGTTGATAGAGGTGAGCTTCGAGTTATTGGCGTTAATCATCCACAGGTTGGGCGCGGGCGATGCGTCGAGTGTGGTGAGTGTAGTGTATGCAGCGTGCAGGAAGTTGAGCGAGGTGAGACCGTCGAGCGACAGTTCTCTCAACTTAAGGTTGTTACTGCATGCTACGTTCTTCAGATTTGCAAGGCCGCTGATGTTGAGCGAGGTGAGCTGGTTGCGACCGCAGTTCAGATACTCGAGTGCTGTGTTGGCCGTAAGGTCGAGCGCGGTGAGACGGTTATGGTCGCAGTTCAGACGTTTCAGTGCGGTGAGTGCCGACAAGTCGAGCTCGGTCAGAGCGTTACCATTACAGTAGATGGCCTCGAGCTTGGTATTGGCGCTCACGTTGAGCTGTTGGAGCTTGGCGTAAGCACAGTTGAGCAGTGTAAGCTCGCTCATGTGTGCAATGTCGAGCGAGGTGAGGCGCGAACCACCGACATGAAGTTTCTTGATTTTGCTGTTGTTCGACAGGTCGATGGTGGTGATGCCGGTGCCCGAGATGTTCAGTTCCTCGAGCTCGGTAAGAGTGGTTACGTCAAGCGAAGTGATTTTGCAGTTAGCTACATTCAGTACGCGCAGTTTGGTGTTGGCGGTTACGTCAATTTTGGTGACGCGTTTGTCCATGCTCTGCATGTCGAGATACTCGAGATTGGGCAGGAGCGCCAAATCCTCGAACGAGTAGATAGTTGCGGGCTTGTAGATAAGACCGTTACTTTGGTTGTTGCGTTGCCACAGAGTCAGCTCTTTGACCTCGTCCAACTCGATGTGGGTCAGCTCGCCATCCTTGTCGCTATCGAAACGTTTAACCAGATATGCCTTGAAGTCGTCGTTCGAGAAAGTTACGTTTACATTGCGATTGCCGATTTGGCTTACGCTTACGGTGTCGGTACCGAGCTCCGAGGTGAAGTAAATCTCGGCAGAACGCTCCTCGACGGTGTCGTTGGCAGCCACGCTGAAGTTTACTACAGTGTCAACAACGGCGCGAGTCTCGGCTACGGTCAGCCAGCTGGCGCCCTCCTGAATCGAAACCTCAAAGTCGATGTTGGTGCGTACGTCGATGCTGAATGTGCCACCCTCGGCAGCTACGGGTTCAACCTCTTTCGATACGGCGATAATACCGCTCTCGCCTTGAACTACGGTAATCTCCTCCGAGAGTCCATCGCCCTCGATGGTAATGATTCCGGTACGAGGCTCGTATGCTTCGTTTGCGGCGATGTCAAATGTGAGCTCTTTCTCGCTGAGAGTGCGGGTCGAAGCCTCGGTAATCCACTCGGCGTCGGTCTTGCATGTTATCTCGGCGTTGGTTTGCAGAGTAATGGTAATTTGTCCACCTTCGGCACCTACCTCATAGACGGTTTGCTCAACCAGCAGACCTTTGGCCTCGTTTTGCATAATGCTGACGCCGTTCGATACAGCTCCGTCGAGTGTGGTGAATGTGATGCATGCCAAACGCGAGTCGTAATCGGTGTTGGCGGGGCAGGTGACTGTTACGGTGCCATTGCCGTCGCCTTGCGAGGGCTCGGCGCTAACCCAAGCCTCGTCGATGTCGCTGATACACCATTTGGTGTTGCTCTCGATGTTGATTGTGGCTTGTCCTGCACCTGCTTCGAATACTATCTCCACCGGCGAGAGGGTGAGCGTCGAGGGCTCCTTCTCTTGTTCGGGAGTGGTGGGGGTACATGCAGCGAGTCCTGCGAGCAGGGCTGCGGTTGCTATAAGTATCTGTTTTTTCATGATATATGCTGATTTGTCGGGTTAAACATTATTTCAACATGGGCTCCAAAACGGGCATCAGTGCCTGCTCCATTACGTAGTAACCCGGACGCTCGGGGTGACAGTTGTCGAACGAGTATTTGGGGTCCATCGAGCTGTTCGATTGGAAGAAGAGGGCGTAGAAATCTACCCAACCGCAGTCGTTGGTTAGCGCATACTCCTCGAGCAGAGTGTTGATGCGGGGAATGTGGTTTGTGGGGCTGATTGAGGTCCAGCCGTAGCCCGACGAGGGGAGGATGCTGCAAATGACAACCTTGATGCCGGCTTTTTTGCATTGCTCGGCCATCTCGATTACATTCATGCTGATTTGCTCCATCGACACGAATACGCCGTCGTTCTGTGCCACGTCGTTGGTGCCGGCCAGAATAACGCATACTTGGGGACGTTGGTTGAGCACGTCGCTCTCAAAACGGAGCAACATATCGCCGGTGGTGTGACCGCTGCGACCTTTGTTGCTGAAGTTGTTGTCGGTAAAGAACGAGGGTACGTCCTCGCCCCAACCTGCAAAGATAGAGTCGCCCATGAATACGACTCTCGGGCCTGCTTGGGCAGAGCTAATGGCGCCACACAGAACTACTCCGAGCAGTGCCATACAGATTCGTTTAATCATAACTTGGTTGTGTTTTATTTGTTTAGTTTTGTTTTCTAAACACAAAGATACACATATTTATATATAAAAACAGCGCAAAAGAGTATTTTGCGCTGTTTTTATCCTTATGAAGATTGTTTGTTAGAGCGAATCGCCGAAGTCTTTGCGGAATTTGGCAACCAATTTCTCGGGCCAATCGCTTGTGGGCTCCAGACCGCCCATGAAGAAACGCAGCACGGGGGGCTCGTAGGTAAACTTCAGACCACCGATAAGTTGGCGGTTATCCCACAACCATTGGATGCGGTCGATAACGTAGTTTACTTGCGAGAGGGTGAATACACGGCGAGGAACAGCCAGACGCAGCAGCTCGGCATCAGCCAGCACATCGTTGCCCTGCTCGTCACGAATCGAGCTCATGGTACCGCGCTCCATCGAGCGAACACCCGAAATCAGATACAGTGCAGCGGCCAATGCGCCTGCGGGGTACTCCGCTTGGGGAACGTGCTCACAGAACTTGCCTGCGTCGATGTGGCAACCGAGTACACCCGGAGGTGTGATAACGGGAATGCCCGCAGCGTCGAGTTGCTCGACCATATATTTGATGAAGGTGGGGCTTTGCGAAATCATGGTCTCGTCCAGAGTCTCGTACAGACCTACGGCCATAGCCTCAATCTCACGTACCGAGATACCTCCATAGGTGAGGAAGCCCTCGAACAGAGGAATCAGAGCCTCCATCTTGGCGTAGATGTCGCGACGGTTGGTGCAGATACCGCCACCACGCGACGAGCTCAACTTACGCGCCGAGAAATATACGAGGTCGGCCAAGTTGGTCATAGTTTTGAGGATGTCGCCCATGGTGTTCTCTTTCCAAGCGTCCTCGCGTTGTTTCACGAGGAATGCGTTCTCGCCGAGCAGCGATGCGTCGAGCACCAGCATGATACCATATTTGTCGCACACGGCACGAACATCCATCATGTTGCGAATTGAGAAGGGTTGACCACCGATAAGGTTGGTCGAGGCCTCCATACGCACGAAGGGGATTTTATCGACGCCATGTTTTTGGATGCAAGCCTCGAGTTTGTCGATGTCCATGTTACCTTTGAAGGGGTGGTCGCTGTGCAGTACGAGAGCACGGTCGTGGTAGAGCTCTTCGATGGTACCGCCGCGCTCCATAACGTGTGCGAGGGTAGTGGTGAAGTGGTAGTTTGTGGGAACGACCATGCCGGGTTTAACGAAAGCGTGGCAGATTACATTCTCGGCGGCACGTCCTTGGTGAACGGGCAGCAGATACTTTTTGCCGAGCACATCGTAAACGGCCTTTTGCAGACGCTCGAACGATTGCGAACCTGCGTAAGCGTCGTCGGCTTGGAACATTGCAGCCACTTGGTTGTCGCTCATGGCGTTGGTTCCCGAGTCGGTGAGCATATCGAGGAATACATCCTTGGTGCTCAAGCGGAAGGTATTGAATCCGGCCTCGTTCATTGCGTCGAGACGGCGGTTGATGGGTACGAGGTGAAGTTTTTGGACTACACGAACTTTATGCAGTTCAAGGGGCATATTGCCCAGCTTGTAGAACTTAATGTTAGGCATGATAGGTATTATTAGTTAGGGTTAATTCTATTTCACTAATCGCAAAATTACAAAATATTTTTTAAAACCAACACGATGTTTAGATTTTAACACATAAAAATTCGCGCCAACAGCGGAGCGTACACCAGAGCGGGGAGCATGTCGGCCGTGCGCACCTCTTTGATGCGTAGGAGCGATAGTCCGATGCCCATCAGCATAAGCCCACCTACGGCCGTCATTTCGCCAATCATACACTCCTGCATTATGGGGCTCAACGCCTCGGCGCAGAGGGTTAGCGTGCCTTGATATAGTAGGAGCGGTACGATGGAGAATAGTACGCCGATACCGGCAACCGACGAGAGTACAATGGCCGATATTCCATCAATCACCGATTTGGTGTAGAGCAATCTCGGATATTCGCCCAACCCATCCTCAAACGAGCCGAGAATTGTCATGCTGCCCACGCAGTAGAGTAGGGTGGCTCCAACCAACCCTTCGGTAAAACGCTCACCTCCAATGTGAATCTTGTGGCGAACCCACTCCGATGCGCGGTTCAGCCCTTTTGTTATTCCAATGGCGTGTCCCGTGGCAGCGCCGAGTGCGATGCTAACCACCGAGATAATCATGTTGTTGGATTCGAGAGCCATGGATATTCCGATGGCGCACACGGCGAGCCCGAGCGCTTGGAATAGTATCTCTTGGAGTTGTTCGGACATGCGTCGCCCGAGCATCATGCCTACGGCGCAACCTGCGCCCACGGCAGCCATATTAACAAAAGTTCCAATCATGTGTGATTAGTCGGTTAGTGGAATACAAATATAGTGAAAGGTGAGTGAAGAAAAGCAAGTTTACTTAAGCTTTTATTCCGAACCGCATCCTATATTCTACAAATATAGTGACTTATTTGTTACGTTGTTCGGAGTCGCTAAAAAATATAACAAGAGGGCGCCCGCAACTCTTTTTTGTAGCTAATCCACAAAAAAAGATTGCGACCCCTCGCCAAGCGAGGAGCCGCAATTCGACATTAACTTTTTGTGCTATTCCCAAATGTTCTGCTTATTTGATTTTTACACAGCGGATAGCACGCATTGTGCAACCTGCGGCGATAACATCATTTGTATTAGCAAGACCCAAGTGGTTAATAGTGTTCGTGTCGGTGAAGTTGAACGAAGCGCAACCACCATCACCAATACCGTTTATCCAGTAGTAACCGTGGGTGTTACACTCTGTGTAAGAGCAATTCTCTTTGCGGAAACCGGTTTTGGGGAAATATGCTTGTGCTCCATTTGCGAAGGTTACGGTCCATCCATAAGTATTAGCCGAGATTGTACCCTCCGAAATGTATTTACCGATGTCGTGACCCGGAGTAATCCAACCTGCGGGACAGGGATCGTAGATGGTCTTCTTAATCAGACTTGTCTTGTTGTTACTGTCCCAGTTGGTTGTACCCCAATAGTACATAAACTCTTTAGCGCCATCAACTCGTCGACCCCACCAGTCATTTTTATCACTGCTGTTGCTTTTAGTGTTGTTGTTAATGATGCTTTCGGGGTGTTGAGTCGCAATGGCGGTAGCTTGTTCGAATGTCCAAGGCGAAGTAAGTACCTCGGCAAGTCCGATAGCATAATCTGTGCTGGCTGCGTTAATGTAAGCACCGCCACCGGCATTAGAACCATACATCAGTGTGCCATCGGGTTTCATAAATGCCATACCAACACCACCACGGTGACCGTCACCAGCTCTAATGTCGAGGGGACCGGGGAAGGGATCTTTACGTCCGTGTTGATACATCATACCTACAGCTTGTGCTGCATACCAGCTTGATGCGTCGGTTTCGGCCGACTCTTTGCTGATGTTTGCACCGATGTTGCGGTCCATTACATAGTAGTTGTTATCAACCTTGATTTCGGCGGGAGTATAGTTCTCCGAGGCCCAGATGTGCCAGCTCCATACGATGTCGCCGTTATTATCCAACGCGGCAATGACTGCATTACCATTCACAAACTCGGCAGGAGTAGAGAAGTAGATATAGCCATTTTCGTATTTTACGCTTTCGCTTACGATGGGACTTGTTGTGGTGTAAGTCTCATTTTTGTAGGCCCATGCTTGGAAGTGGCTCAATTTTGCAGCGACGGGAGCAATGGTTACGCTTGTTTGTTTCTCGCCGGCAACACCCTCTACAAATGTCCATTTGTTCGAGGTGTAGCGTTGAGAGTCATAGCTGCCGGTTGCACCGTTACCTTTGACGGTAGCTTTGAACTTGTAGGTAATACCGGGCATGTTTGCGATATAGGTGTTGGCGGTGCCCTCTGCACTCAAATCAATACAACTTTCCTCGTCGGTAATTTGGACTGCTACATCACGTACGCAACGAACCGAAATACCGCTTGCTTGATATGCGTTGTTACCACGACCAATAGTTTTGAAATAGTAGTTACAGTTGCTGGGGTTGAAGAATGCGGTACCACCCGTTGTCGAACCTTTCTCGGTAGGAGCATTGGTAGCATATATGCCGATATTACCAACCTCATTGAGGTAACCAATACCATAGCTACGCGAACCGCTCAACATAAATGTAAGCATTGTTGCGGTCTCGGGATCTGCGGGTACTCCCTCTTTGTTGCAATCATCCACGAAGAATGAAAGGGTACGGTCGATGGGGTAGGTTTCCGATTTGTTACCAGAAGATTTGATACGAGCATCTGCAAGGTACTGGAGAGCACCCCCATTATTCTGAATCACCTCACGAACATTGAATTTATATGCGTCGCTGTAGTGATATGTACCAGTGCGGTCCTCTCCGGTGTTGGTGATAAACGCAAACATCTGGTGCGAAGGAACTTTCCAACCTACGGGACACGGGTCATAAATTGATTTAGAACCTTGTTCGTTGTTTATTGAGCCAGGACCGTATGTCTTGGCATATCCGGTAGGGTTACCCCACAAGCATGCCCAACCTTTGTCCTCTTCAGCTGCGGTATTGGTTCTTGATGTCCATTGGTTGATTCCGCTTTTGTCGGCATTGATGAACAGGTGAGGATTCTTGATGGTTTTAGCGATGGTAGCCTCGAAAGTATCCTCGGCAGTGGTTGTATAATCGCCGTTGAAATCTTGATCATCCAATACGGGTTTTCCACCATCTTTCATGAATACATGCGAGTTGTATGCACCGAACGGGTCTTTACGTCCCCATTGATAGTGAAGTCCGTAGGCTCTCAACTTATCATAACCGCTCATGTCGGGATATGTGGGGGTGGTAGCACCGAGGTTGCGGTCCATCCACAGCGCGGGCACAGCATTTTGATTGATATTGCTCTTCTTGGTGCTGGCGATAGCGGTCTTGTAGGGGTTGTAGTCTTTGACACACCACAAGTGCCAGCTCCAAATAATCTCGTCCGACTCATTGTATGCCGCAACACCTGCATTACCATTGACAAAGGTGTCGGGAGTGGTTACATAGATATAGCCGTCGTTGTACTCTACGGTAAGATTCAACGAGTTGAATTTGCCTGCATTTCCATACTCGCTGGTCCAGAGAAGGTCTGCGGTGGTGGGGTTGAGTGCCGAAGGAGTAATACCTACGGTGGTAGCGCCATTACCCATAACGGTTGCTTTAAACTTATATGTAGTAGAGGGCTTGCTCAAAATGTAGCAGTTTGCAGTGCCATCAGTGCTCAAGTCAACTGCGGGTACGTTGAGGTCGATGGTGGCCTTTGCACCTGCGGGCAGACCGCTTGCGGGAATCTTCTTGCTACCGAGTTTTACCTCCTTGCCATTAACCACAGCGTAGAACGAGAAACGTTTGCCACCGTG
>JAZQXR010000087.1:0-33099 GCA_045632975.1 Rikenellaceae bacterium | reverse complement strand
GGATTCGAACCACCGAAGGCAGTCGCCAACAGATTTACAGTCTGTCCCATTTGGCCACTCTGGTACTCTCCCAAAACATATTTGCGCCGCACAACACCAAGTCGGATCGTAGCCATGTCGTTCTGTGAGCCAAGGAGTTGTTCCTGAGTATTGTCTTCCTAAGACCGCTTGGCCTCCGACTTGGATTCGAACCACCGAAGGCAGTCGCCAACAGATTTACAGTCTGTCCCATTTGGCCACTCTGGTACTCTCCCAAAACATATTTGCGCCGCACAACACCTTGATAAGCATCAAAGCACGAATCCGTTTGGCACGGTGTTGAGCCGATGGAGGGATTCGAACCCCCGACCAGCTGATTACAAATCAGCTGCTCTGGCCAACTGAGCTACATCGGCGTATCTGTTTTTGAGCATGCAAATATACGAACAATATTTGAATCTGCAAACTTTCAGCCGATTTTTTTTGTTTTTGCGGTTAAGTCGAAGAACTTCTGATCTGTTTGAGGAAAAATCTCCCTAACAAATCGACCACAAAAGTACAACTATTTTGCGGATTACAAAATAGTACGGTGCTTTTTTTCGAAAAAAATCACACAAAAGAGGCCGCTCCCCTGCCGAGAGCCCCTATTTGCGCTCGGCAAGGCGTTGTTGTCGCTCAGCCACAAAGCGGGCAAAGCGGTGATAGAGAGCCACATCGTCGGCATTAGGAGAGTTTTTCATCTCGTAGAGCGCTCCCTCGTCCTGATAGTAGGCAATGGGGCCATCGGCCATACCCGTCTCGGTAAACACTGCCATGTAGTCCATAAGGCGGTCGTCGCACAGCGGATCGGGGTTGGAGGCTTTGACAGCGTGCATATCATACTCAAGCTCCATGAACATTCCGTGTTTCTTGGCAAACTCGACAGCTTGGTAGAGTCGTTCGCGGTAGACCACGCGGCGCGGGAAGGCGTAGTTGGGCTGATAGTAGGCAGCATCGAAGCCCATCTCACGCCACTCGGCGGCACCGGGTGCATTGAAATAGGGAATCCAGATGGTCTTCATGCCGAGCGAGCGGACATAGTCTGTCAACGTGGGCAACATGGTGAGTCCCGAGTTCTTATCCTCGGCCAGCCAATAGTAGCCCGCGAGCGAGAGGTGTTTGAATCGCTCCTCCTTGAAGCGCTCCCGCACAAGGTCGATAAACCAGCGGCAGGCGGCGATACGGTCCTCGACAGAGTTGAAGTCGAGGGCTCGGCCATCAATCTCACCCCAATTGGTCTGCCCCTCGGTGGGCACAGGTATAAACATAACCACTTGGCGGCGATACTTGGGACGGCCTATTTCGCGGGCGACATCGTCGAGCGCACGGTCGATATTACGCACGGGCACCATGAGCATGGTATCGAGAATCCGTATCCAATCCTCCTTGGTCGTACCAATCTCGTTACGTGGGTGGGTAGGACGAAAAGCCGGCTCAAAGAAGCGACCCGTACCGGTATGGAGTTCGAGCAGCAGGAATGTATCGAACAGATATTGGGTGCGGCCGGTGGAGTCGGTATAGGCAACGTGGGTTCGAGCCCAATCCTTGTCCCATGCGATGGAGCGCAGGCGACTACCATAGTACACAAGGTCTACATCGTGCATATTGGCGACATTACGGGGGCGAGCTGCGAAGAGCGACATGGAGGTTGCGAGGGCAAGCACAAGGAGTGATAGGTGTCTCATATATTTTAAAGGTATAATATAATTATCGGTTTCGGGGGAGATGGCGTTGTGGCAAAAAGGCTCAACACTCCCCTGCCATTACCACAAAGTTACATTTTTTTTTCGGAAAAACTCTTGCACGCAACCAAAATAAACCATACTTTTGCCCTCGCATTTTGAGCTATGGTGTAATGGTAACACAACAGTCTCTGGATCTGTTTTTCTTGGTTCGAGTCCAGGTAGCTCAACAACAAAGAGAGCCTATCAAACGTACTTGTTTGACAGGCTCTCTTTGTATTCGTAATAAAATTAGGCCTCAACGGGAGCGGGCTCGGCCTTGGCGATAAGGCGTTTTACAAGAATCACAAAGCCACCCGTAAGGATAAGGTTGAGCAGCAGCGACAGCAGCGAGATTGCAAGCAGCGCTCCACCCAAGCCATAGCCGATGGACACGAAGATGATTCCGGCACCCACCTCGCCACGGGTAAACATACCGATACTCAACGCAAGGCGCTCGGTGAGCGAGCGGTCGCGGTAGAAGAGCATGGGCACCATCTTACCCACATTGGAGAGCAGTGTCACCACAGCCACATGGATGGCTATCTCGCCCCACGACATTGCACCCACGGCAGCGATAGTGCTATCGCCCGCATTTGCGGCAAAGTCCACACCCACAAACAGCGGCGCACTCATACCCACAAGGAACATAAACAGATAGGAAATTGTGGTCGAGACACCCTCCTCGAAACGGGTCGAGAGGTGGTTCGGTTTAATAATCATACCCAGCACGAATGCAGGCAGGAGTACCTCGATATGGATTGCGGCCTCGGTACCAAACATGGCTTTGGAGGCGACGTAGAGTCCTTGGAAGAGGAACACCAGAATCACAGCATAACCCAGAATCGAGCTCCACGTTTGAGGGATGCTATATCGATTGAGCTTTTTCCAGCCCACCCACAGGCAGACAAAGATAACCAGCACAACCACGCCCAACTGCCAGCGCATACCTATCATAAATATCTGCAAAGGTATCATCAGCAGGATGGTATCGAGGTCGTCGAAGATTGCCAGCACGCGCGTTTTCTGGTAGACCCAAGTGTTCTTCAATCCCGCACCGGCAAGCATCGTAAAGAGGATTCCGGCCGAGGTTGGCGCAGCATAACGGCTCAACAGCAGAGTCTCTTTCCACGCACTCCAATCACCAAAGTAGCCCTCGGGCAGCAGCGACAGGTAGTAGAAGCAGACCAACAGCCACGGAGCTGCGGCCGTAGCCATAGCGATAAAGTAGTCGGCTGTGTAGGAGCGCCATTTGGTTTTGTCGAGTTCGAACTCGCGTCCCACGTTAATCATAATGTAGGCCAGACAGATGTAGAGCATCACATCGAAGCCGTGCTTCATCTCGGCATAGTTCGCACCAATAAGCACAGGAAGAGTCTGCGAAGCGACAAGGCCAAGGATAAGGAAAATGGAGAAAAGAAGGATTTTCTTCATCGGAGGTAGGTTTATTAAGGGATTTTACGGTTAATAAATCTATATCGGCGCAAAAATACCATTTTTTTGGATACTACACAACAGCTACACCGTATCGACGGCCTAATGTGGTAGGTATCAAATCTTTGGACAACTCTAATACTTGAACGAGCTACCACCTATAAACTCACGCAGGATAGAGTTCAGCGGAACCTCGTCGGGAGCAACGCTCACAAAGTTGTCGAGGAACTCCAACAAGCGACGGGCCTCGGCGTACTCGGGCACGGTATCGGGCACAGTATGCAGCATAGGCTCGATAAAGCGTTTGAGGATCGGTATCTCGTAGAAGAGCACCGAGTTGAACATCACATCGGCATACTCCTGATAGGGGAATATATGTTTCTCCTCGCCACGGCGCACACTCTGCCAGCGTTGGAGGGTGGCTGTCGCGTCGTTACCGCGGGTATAGCAGTCACGCACGATGCGGCGGATAAGGCGGTTGTCGGTAGTCGGGATGCGCGAGAGGTGGTCCATCGACACAGAGGTAAGTGCCGAGGCATAAATCTTGAACTTCTTGTCATCGGCAATGCCCGTTGTAAGTGCGGGATTGAGCGCATGAATACCCTCAACAACCAGCACCGAGCGCTCGTCAAAGCGGAGTGGTTCGGGGTGCCATTCGCGTTTGCCTGTAATAAAGTCATAGCGCGGAATATCGACACTCTCACCGGCATAGAGTCGTTGGAGGTGCTCATTGAAGGTCTCGCGGTCAATGGCATCGAAGGCCTCGTAGTCGTACTCGCCATTCTCGTCGAGAGGGGTCTTATCGCGCTCCACAAAGTAGTCGTCGAGCGAGATGAGCACGGGATTAAGACCGAGCACACGGAGCTGAATACCAAGGCGTTTGGCGGTTGTAGTCTTACCACTCGACGAGGGGCCTGCAATCAACACCAACTTGGCACCGTGGCGTGCATTAGCCTCGGCAATCATATCGGCCATGCGGGCAAAGTTCTTCTCGTGGAAGGCCTCACCAATCTTGATAAGCTCGCCCATGTGGCCTTGCAGAATCTTGTCATTGAGCATTCCCACATTGGGCACGCCCATAATATTGACCCACTCGGCATACTCCGAGAAGACATCGAACATCTTCTCCTGCGGAACAATAACTTCCAGCTCATCGGGGTTGGTACGGCGGGGGACAGCCACATAGAAGCCCTGGCCATCGTAGGGGCGCACATCATAGAGCTCGATATAGCCCGTCGAGGGGGCAAGTGCATCGCTGAAGTAGCCCACGGTCTTGTCGATACGGCAAATCGACTCATAAAGTTTCGGGCGGGTCTTCATCAGTGTGAGTTTATCCTCATAGCCGCACTCCTTATAGATAAGTTCGGCCTCGGCGCGGGGCACACGCTCCTTGACAATATTGATGTCGGCGGCGATAATCTCGTCGGCACGGCGTTTGATGGCGATAATATCCGAGGGGAAGAGGTCTTTACGGCCGATAATCTCGCAGTAGAAACCCTTCGACACAGAGTGTTTGACGCTCAAGCGACAACCCTCAAAGAGCTCGCTCACAGCCTTGTGCAGCACAAAGAAGAGGGTACGTTGGTAGACGCGGCAACCCTCGAAGTGGGTAATATCCACAAACTCAACCTGATGAGGGTTGAAGATTCGATAGTCGAGCGAGCATATTCGGTTATCGACATAGGCAGCCAGAGGGCGGCGCGAGGTTGGTTTTCCGATAAGAGCAGAGAGCTCGACGAGGGTGGTACCAAACGGAACATGGTGTTCGGCGGAGTCGTTCACGCAGTAGATTTTCACATTTACATCCTTCATAACTCACATTTCTTTAGCCATATAACGATGGCTATTATACACTATTACCAACAATATAGTTTGCACAGCCTCAACAACCCGCCTGGGGGTTGGAGTGCTATTGCGGAATCACATGGTTAGGATCGTCCTCGGGTGCGATACTGCCACCTTTGGCAATGCCAAGCTCGATACCGTTGATGATATTCTGCCAGAGCACATAGGCCGCAGGAGCGATACTTGCCAGAGGATTCAGGAAGTTTTGAGCCATCCAGATAGTGAGGATGGTATTCTTCTGCCCAAGCAGCTGACAACCCTCGATACGGCGGCCAAAGCGTTTGCCGATACTCCAGCCGATAAGGTATTGGGATATGGCGATAACCAGAGCCACCGCCGCAAGAAGCAGGTATTCAGCTATATAGTCCATGCCCTTCTCCACGATATAGTTGACCGTCGAAGCCATAGTGAGCACCAACGAGAAGAGCCAAATATAGAACGTATAGCTTTTCAGGCGATTAACCGCCATTGCCCATCGCAACGACACGCGGCGCAGAATCAACGCCATAACAAGAGGCAACAGCAGTATCGGCATCACACGGCGCAAAATCTGAAGCAACAACACCCCGAACGATATAGCCTCGCCCGTAGCGTCGATATAGGTAAATATAAGCGGAGCCACCACTGCCACAATGCAGTTTATCAGCACCGTATAGCTAACGATAACCTCGACCCGTCCACCCAGCAGTGCTCCTATAACCACCGCCGCCGTAGCAGTCGGTGCAAGCACACATATCATGGCACCCTGCGCAACAATATCATCAAGCGGGCGTAGCAGAGCATACACCGCCACACACATCACCACTTGGAACAGCGCCAGCGAGATATGTAGTTTGCCGAATCGCATCTGACTCGGAGAGATTCCGCAGAATGGGATAAACAGCAAAATGAAGATAAGGTAGGGCATAAGGAAGGTGATAGGCATCAGTACCTTATACAGCAACGCTCCGGAGAGTATTGCTGCAAGAATCGACACCGTTCGTCCATATCCGCCCATAATCAGCTATGATAGAAGTTGTTTCACCTTTTCGGAGATAGCCTTGCCCTCGGCCTTACCCGCAAGAGTCTTGGAGGCAATGCCCATCACGCGGCCCATCTCTTTCATAGAGGTGGCACCCACCTCGGCGATGATTGCGCGGATAGCCTCGGTAAGCTCCTCGTCACTCATCTGTTTGGGAAGGTACTCCTTGAGCACAACCACTTGGGCCAGCTCCTCGGCCGCCAAATCCTCACGACCACTCGAACGATAAATCTCGGCCGAATCGGAGCCCTGCTTGCAGAGCTTCTGGATGATTTTGAGCGTATCAGCATCGGGCAGAACATCAATACCGCCGGTAGCGGTCTTGGCCTCGATGATATATTTCTTGACATTACGCAGTGCCATCAGACGGACGCTGTCCTTTGCCTTCATGGCCTCCATGATGGCTTGGCTGATTTGTTGTTCGAGAGTCATTTTCTATGGTTTTGTTTTCGCAAAGTTACATTTTTTTGTGAGAAAATCAACATCCCGACAAACATAATTAGGCCATTAACCGCCAAAATATCGTGTCCGAAGCGGTATCCGCCACACAGCACGGGAGTAAAATGGTCTACGAGGAGCGTCAAAAGGGGAGCCACAACAGCCATCAGGCAGGTAGCCACAGGACTCGGACGGCGGCGGGTCAACACGCCAAAGGCAAACAGACCGAGAATCGGGCCATAGGTATAGGCAGCAAGGCGGAATACAAGGTCGATGGCACTCCCATCGGCCACAGCACGCAACACCACCGCAAGGGCGACAATCAGCCCTGCCACAAGAGGCAACACCACGCGTCGGCGGCGCACATCACCGCCACCGAGGTCATACACAAGCGAGGTGGTAAGCGCCGTCACGGCCGAGCCTGCCGACGAGAGCGACGAGGCCACGACACCCAGCACAAAGAGCACTCCCGCCACGGCGGGCATAGTCGGCGCACATGCGACACTCAAAAAGAGCTCATCGCCACGAATCTCGCCCGAGGGCAGAATCTCCACGGCATAGCGTTCGAGCACCACTCCGAGCGCAAGCATCATAGCTATAACCACAAGTTGCAACACGCCCGAAATCATTACATTGCGCTGTGCCTCGGTGCGGTTTCGGCAGCTCAACGTGCGCTGCATCATATCTTGGTCGAGACCCGTCATGGCAACGACCACCAGCACACCCGCCACGAAGTGTTTCACCACAAAGGTAGGCGAGGTGACATCGGTGTCTATAATCGGCTTCTGCCCCACCCCATCGGCCACAATCTGCCACAACGAAGCTCCCACACCACGAGCCGCGACGACAGCCACACCCACGATTGAACCGACAAGCACAAGGGTTTTGAATACATCGGTCCACACTACGCTTTTGACACCTCCTCGCATAGTCAGAAGCCACGCGGCAGCCATCGTAAGCGCCACATTCAGCCCAAAGGGCACACCCAGCGCATCCATCATCAGGGTCTGCATCACGGCACACACCAGCATCACGCGAACGGCCGTCGAGAGCAGTTTACCCACAAAGAAGAGCAATGCACCACAGCGGCGGGTAGCAAGGTCGAATCGGCTCTCAAGGTACTCATAGACCGATGTTACGCCCAAATGGTAGTACAGCGGAACGAGCACAAAGGCGATAACCGCCTGACCCACCACAAAGCCGAGCGCCATTTGCAGATAGGTAAACCCCTGTTGCAGCACCATTCCCGGCACCGAAACGTAGGTCACCCCCGACATCGCAGCACTAATCATGGCGAGGGTCACCATCCACACGCTCTGGTTGCGGTCGCCCACAAAGAAGGTCGAAGCTGTGGCGCGGCGCGACACAAAGGCCGAAATCAACAGCACAAAGGCAACGTATAGAGTGATGACAAGCACCACAAGAGAGAGGGTCATGGTCGTTTTTGATAAGATTTAGGACAAATATAGCTCAAATTTAGACATTATTTACTATCTTTGTTGATGTATAAGCCTTTTTCGAAGCGCAAATATAACAACAACAAAACAATAAAGAGTATGAAAAACTGTACAAACAAATCGTTCATGAACGTAATGTTCATCGTGGTAGTAGCCGTTGTAGTAGGTGTAGTAGTCTATCTTTTCTGCAAACGCCCCAACCAAGAGTGCCCCCAAGCACAATGCCCCAAAACCGAGTGCGTAAAGACAGAGTGTCCCAAAGCAGAGTGTCCCAAGACCGAGTGTCAAATGGAGTGCCCCCAAAAGGCAGAGTGCCCGAAGGCTGCTTGCACCGAGGAGTGCCCCAAAGCAGAGTGCCCTAAAGCCGACTGCCAAAAAGAGTGCGCTACCGAGTGTCCCAAAGCTGACTGCCCCAAGACCGAGTGTCCTAAAGCAGAGTGCGCTCAAAAGGCAGAGTGTGCTCGAAAGTCAGAGTGTCCCAAATCGGAGTGTCCGAAAGCACAGTGCCCTCAAGTAGCACAATAATCCTCACCGGAAACACACACCACCAATTATGAGAAAAATAACCATATTGGCTTGCGCTCTACTGCTTACGATAGCGGGGGCGCAAGCTCAAGAATTGTCAAAACTCAAGGCCGAAGCCGATGCGCTGGGCGGAAGTTTTGCAACATCGCCCGCAACGTGTCTGCTGGACGAGACATCGGTAGAGGTCAATGACCTCGGCTCGGGTAAGTTTGTGATACACAAAGCCATCCGCATCAACAACGACCGCGGAGCAATGGCCAACCGCATAATCAAATATGACTATGACCCGCTGACGGCATTTGCCGAGTTCCGCAGCATAACCATCCATCGTGCCGACGGTTCGGTTGACCAAATCGACCCCGCAACCGCAGTAGACTACGCTGCGCCCGCACGCCAAATCTATTGGGGCGCACGCCAAATCATGATTGAGGTGGGCCGTCTGGCTGCAGGCGATGTGTTGGAGTACACCATCGACAAGAAGGGATTCACCTACGCACTGCTCTCTGACGCCCAACTGCTGGCCGACGACGAGGAGCGCTTCGTTCCCCCGATGCGAGGCCAATTCTACGACATCGTACCCTTCTGGGTGAGCGACCCCACCATCATCAAGCGCTACACTTTGAGCGTACCCGCCACCAAGCCCGTACAATATGAGTTCTATCAGGGTGCGTGCCGCTCGTCGATTCGCATGGCGGGCGACCGCAAGGTGCTTACATTCGAGGTTACCAACACCACCCCCATCGCCAAAGAGAGCTACATGGTAGACCTCTACGATGCAGCACCCAAGTTGATGCTCTCGTCAACCCCCGAGTGGAAAGACAAGTCGCTATGGTTCTATGGTGTGAACGAGGATTTTGGCAGTTTCGAGCCCTACGAGCCGGCACAGAAGATGGTCGACAAGCTTATCAAAGGCGCGAAGGACGACATGGAGAAGATTTCGCGTCTGACCCACTGGGTAGCCGACAACGTGCGTTACTCGGGCATCTCGATGGGCAAGGGCGAGGGTTACACGCTCCACCCCACCAAGATGAACTGGGACGACCGTTGTGGCGTATGCAAGGACAAAGCTGCGCTTCTTATATCTATGCTGCGCATGGCAGGCTTCGAGGCCTATCCAGCAATGACCATGGCCGGCTCGCGCATCGAGAGCATCCCCGCCGACCACTTCAACCACTGCGTAACCGTGGTTAAACTCGCCGACGGAACATACATGCCTCTCGACCCGACATGGGTACCCTACAGCCGTGAGCTATGGTCGAGCGCCGAGCAACAACAGAACTACCTGCCCGGTATTCCCGAGGGCAGCGACCTGTGTATAACCCCCATTTCGGCCCCCATCAACCACTTCCTGCGCATCGACATCGCAAGTGCGCTCGACACCAAAGGTACTCTGCGCGGAACGCTCACCGTAAGCGCCGACGGCCAATCTGACAAAGCCGTTCGCTCGCCCTTCACAACGGGTCTGAAGAGCCAAATCCGAAACCGCGTGGAGAACGAGCTGCTGAAGGTTTCGCCCAAGGCTCGCATGACAAAGTTCACCGACATCAAAGAGCCTTATGCCTACGAGAACGGTCCCATCAAGCTCGTAATATCGTTCGAGATTCCCGACTATGCAACCATCGGCGAGGGAGTAATGGTATGTCAGCCAATGTGCATGAGCGGCCTTTACTCGCAAGTGCGCACCTACAACCGCTTCAACCCCGCACAGAAGAGCCGCAAGTATGGTTTCAAGGATGGTTGCTCGCGTCTTGTTGAACTCACCGAGACCATCACCGCACCCCGCGGCTGGACACTCAAGAGCGGCACCATCGAGGGTGAGGCCACGGGCAAAGCCGCAAGCTGCTCGATGAGCATCACAGCCGAGGGCAGCAGCGCCAACATCCGCAACACCCTCACCATGGGCAAACGAGTATACGAGGCCGAGGATTGGGCCGAGGTGCGCGAAGCACTCCGCATCCACCACTCGGCAGAACAGAACCTGATATTTGTCAAATAGAACAGTATGAAAAAGATATTTCTTTCGTTTGTCGCGCTTGTGAGCTGTGTGCTCGCGGCTTCGGCTCAACCTGCCGAGACGACACTCCCCTACATAGACAAGTGTTACACGCTCGGCGAGGACGGCTCGGTGGAGTTGCGCGTTCGCATGAGTCGCACCTACAACACCCACTCGTCGTTCTTCTCGATGTTTGGCGAGAGCTTCATCGAGTACAACCCCGAGTATCAGAGTCTGACAATCAACGAGTCGTACACCCGACAAGCCGATGGCACAATAACCAAGGCCCCGGCCAACTCCCTTAACGAGGTACTGCCCCGCAGTGCCGCAGGTGCTCCGGCATACAACCACCTCAAGGAGATGGTCGTAACACACGTAGGTATGGAGCTGGGTGCAACCGCCTATCTCGACTACACGCTGACCAGCAAGGCCGAGATGATGGATGGCGAGCTGGATTTCACCGAGATTCTGCCCCAATACGCATCGGACGTGCGCAAGATAACCATCACCGTAAACCTGCCCGAGGGCAAGACCCTGCGCGCCGCAACCATCGACGCCACCGGCAAGTGCAAAACGCAGGTAATTAAGGGTAGCTACACATGGACTTTCAGCGACCTGAAGGGTTTCTACCGCGAGTCGGGTGCGCCAGCAGAGATAGGCAAGGCCCGTCTGTACGCGACCACATTCCGCACCCTCGACGACGCCATTCGCACCATGTACTACGACACCCGCGACATATTCAGACTCGACCCCGCGCGCATGGGGGACGACAAAGTTAGCTCGGTAGCAACGTACGTTCGCGATATGGTAGCGACCATCAGCATCAACCCCGCCCTCACCGGCTATCGTCATGCTCCGGCACGAGTGGTGGATGCACGTTGCTATGGCTCGTCGCTCGACAAGGTGTTTATGCTCAACAAAATGCTATTGGCCGAGGGCGCAGAGTGCGACCTGATGGTGCAATACCCCGTGGACTGCCCTGTAAAGAACCTCTCGGGACATACGGCCGTGGCCGTCAAGGCTACCATCGACGGCAAGACCACATGGCTCGACCACAATGGCTCGTCGTTCGACCCCACAACAAAGGCCGACCGCTATGTGTGGATTTCGATGATTTCGGGCAAAGCAGAGAGCCTTGAGCACAAGGCCGACATCGCCGAGAATAGCTACAACATCGCCATTGCGGGCTCCAAAGCGGTCATCACAACCAACGGCAACGAGGCCTCGAAACGAGAGGTGGGGATTGTCGAGGTGGATGGCACTACCGGTGTGATGCAGATTGCAGTTCCCCTCACAAGTGACGGCATCAGCTCGCTCGGCACACTCAACACCCTGCGCCGTGAGCCCTTCGAACTATACAATGCCGTGAATCGCAAGGAGAGCTACACCATCACTCTCGACAGTGGCAAGTTCCTTACCACACCGCGCACCGAGAGCGTCAAGAATAGCGTGGGCAAAGCCTCGTACACCATCGAGGTAGATGGCGCCACCGCAACCATCACTCGCACTATCGCTATCGGCAAGAGCATAATCTACCCCTCGGAGTGGGCACAACTGCGCGCCCTTGTCCTCGCCTACGCCGCGCCCAAAACCGCGCGTACGCTGTTGGCAAAGTAGAATCAGCCTACTAATAGAAATCAGAGGAGCCTGCCCAACTTTCGTTAGGCAGGCTCTTCTTTTATGATTGAAAGGTGCCCCAATGGGCACGAAAAAAGGGAAACGCAAAAGCATTTCCGCGCCGCAGGTGCAAGCCTCCCCTCGCAGGGGAGGTAGGGAGGGGTCGTATTAGAAAGTGCCCTAATGGGCACAAAAAAAGGGAAACGCTTTCGCATTTCCCTTTTTTTGTGCCCAGGACAGGACTCGAACCTGCAAGCCTCTCAGCACTCGCACCTGAAACGAGCGCGTCTACCAATTTCGCCACCTGGGCAGTACCATTTTTTCGAATTGGTGTGCAAATATACGACTATTTTTCCGAAACAGACAAATTTTCGAGCAACTTTTTTGTCAGATTTTTTATCGGAGCGCCCGCCAAACACATCTAACACACTAATTTACCGACACTTATCCCTTTCGAAGGTTTGAAAAATAAATCACAAAGCCGCAAACTATTGCACAACCCAAATAAAAAAAGTATCTTTGCGCCCGCAAACACTTATGGGGAACAGCTCGCCGAGATGCACCTTGTGCGCTGCGACGGCTGCTCTGAGTAGTGTTGAAGGTTTTTATAACATATTAAACACATTTAGAATTATGCAAACATTGCAACTGACTGCTGTAAAGCGTGAGGCTTTCGGCAAGAAAAACACCAAAGCTCTCCGTCGTGAGGGTCTTGTTCCCGCTGTTATCTACGGTGGCACCGAGGAGGTTAACTTCGCTATCGCAGAGCGCGACCTGAAAGCTCTTATCTACACTCCCAACGCTTACATCGTTGAGATCGACATCGAGGGCAAAAAAGAGATCGGCGTTATGCGCGAGGTTCAATTCCACCCCGTTCGTGAGCAAATCCTCCACATCGACTTCTACCGCGTACAAGAGGGCAAACCCGTTTCGATTGAGGTTCCCGTTCGTCTGGTTGGTAACTCGGCAGGTGTTAAACTCGGTGGTAAACTGATGCAAAGCCGTCGTAAACTCCGCGTTAGCGCACTGGTTGAGAATCTGCCCGACGTACTCGAGGTTGATATCACCGAGCTCGGTATTGGCAAGTCGATCTTCGTAAGCGACCTCCAATACGACAACATCGACATCCTCACCCCCGCAACTACCGCAGTTTGCGCCGTACGTACCACTCGTGCCGTTGCTGCTGCTCAAGCTGCTGCTCGTAACGCAAAATAGTAAGGTAAGTTGAAATATCTGATAGTGGGACTGGGTAACATCGGCGCCGAGTACGCCGAGACCCGTCACAATATAGGTTTCAAGGTATTGGACACTCTCGCAGAGGTGTCCAATACTTCTTTCAGTACCTCCCGTTACGGAGATACGGCCACCATCAAACACCGTGGCCGCGAGCTTTTGTTGCTCAAACCGTCGACCTATATGAACCTCAGCGGTAAGGCCGTGCGTTACTGGATGCAGACCGAGAAGATTCCCGTCGAGAGGGTCTTTGTGGTGGTTGATGATATTGCCATTCCGTTCGGTGCTGTGCGTATCCGTGCCAAAGGTAGCGACGGAGGACACAACGGACTGAAGAACATCACCGAGCTGCTCGGAAGTGCAGACTATGCTCGCCTGCGTATGGGTGTGGGTAACGCATTCCAAAAGGGCGGTCAGGTGAACTATGTGCTCGGCGAGTGGACCGACGAGGAGAAAAAACTCCTGCCCGACAAGCTGCGCCATGCGGCTGATGCTTGTCTGTCGTTTGCCTCGCAGGGCATCGAGCTGACTATGACCCGCTACAACTGCAAATAGGAGAGTGCTATGGGTGTAAGAATCGACAAATGGCTGTGGGCTGTGCGCGTCTTCAAAACTCGCTCGGATGCTGCCGAGGCGTGCAAGAATGGCCGCGTAACCATAGGCGGTGGTGGCGTCAAACCCTCACACGAGGTGCGCCCCGGCGAAATCATTGTCATTCGCAAGGGCGCAGTCTACTACCACTATAAGGTACTGTCGGAGATTGGCAACCGCCAACCCGCAAAGAATGTTCCCGACTATGCGCTCGACGTGACACCACAATCGGAACGCGACAAGCTCAATGCTCCGCGCGAGACTATATTCATGGTGCGCGAGCGAGGCGCAGGACGACCCACCAAGAAGGAACGCCGACAAATCGACACCCTGATGGATGAGTTCTACATCGGAATGGACGACGAGGATGATGAGTAGTCCTTGCGGAACAGTTCCCAACCCTCGATAACATCGGCAGGACAGGCGCCAACACCATTCTCGACACGACTCATTGCCGACACCACGGCGAGCATACTCTCGTCGGAGAGCGTATCCAAGATATAGTCGGCAGCAATACCCGAAATTTGCACGACGGCCTCGATGTAGGCCGTCGTGTTGTTTTCGGTGGGTGGAGCATATCGAGCAATCATCTCGGCAATGCACTTCAGGCCGTAACGACACTGATAGGTGTGCAGCAGAACGAACATGGCCCGATAGCCCATCGCCATACTCTCGAAACACTTGAAACTTTCGTCCGTCGATGCCACCTCGCCACGATAACGCACCGAGCCGTGACGGATATTGCCCGGATTACAATTTCGCAAACCTCTACTTTTGGCCATTATCACCCCCTCCGAGCGTCTGCTCCATCTTGTTTTTCATCACATTGCGCAGCCCGCGGAACATCGGATGGTCGGATATTTCGGCGGCATTCTCCAGATAGCTCCAAAACTCCACGCCACACACGAATCCCGTGAATATCTTGGCCAGATTCAGATGGGCAAAATCCAGCACCATAGAGTCAATCAACCACGCCAAACAGATTCCCGTCATCGAGAATACAGCTTTGTAGACCGTGCGCCAAGCCTTGCGACTCTCGAACTGCCACATCCGCCCCGCACGCATGGCTCGATAGCGCGATGCCGCAATCCCAATCACAAAATCGACCATCACAAACAGACCCGCACACACAATCAACGGTCTGACAGGCACAAAAAGCGCTCCCGCAGCACATATCAAGCCCGAAATGTACCGCTCAACACTACCCCACATCATACTCGCTATACGATTATGCCTCCAACGATGTGGATGCGGTTAAGGATATTGTTCTCGGAACTGTACTCGGGGAAGAGTTCGGGTGAGGCTTCGACGATGGCGAGGGCGCGGGCGCGGAGAGTGCGGGCGCGGGCTGCCGCCTCACGCGATACGCGGAGTAGCTCATCGGAGGTTGCAGGACGTGTGCCCGAGTGGCTGTGTGCCGCCACGCCGGAGGAGCTGACCATGCCGAGCGAGAGCACCACACGCGAACGGACAAACTCGGCCAAAGCGGGTTTAATCCACTCTCCGAGCACGTCCTCGTACTGCCCCTCGAGCATAGCATCGAGCAGAGCGCCAAACACGGGACTCAGTTGCTCCTCCTGTGCCGCAACAATCTCGACAAGCGGTATCTGCGAAGCTCTCACGCAGCTATCCGAGGTGAAAGCAAGTTCGACCACCTCGGCGGGTGTAATCAGAGTTTTCATTGCGAAGGAAGTTTTGAAAGTTGTGCAAGAAATAGGTTCTGTAAGGGGTCACTCTCGTCGTAGTCGAGCCCCTCGGCACGACGCGCCTCCCACACCTTCATATAGTCGGGGCGCGACTGTGCGGGCGGATGATTGACCACCGAAAGTGACGAAGCGTCAATGCCAAGCACACGCTCTATGACCAATCGGATAGGCTCCAACAGTTCGGCCTGCTCGCCGAGAATCACCGTATTGAGCGCGAGTTCGTACTCTTGGAGTATACGCTCGGAGCTAAAACCAGCGCTGAAGTCCAATCCGCTCAACGCGCGGAACCACGAGTGTGCCACCACAATATCGGATGTGGCCTGATCGTGCAGCTCGCGCCAATCGCCCTCCGAGGGGCTGTTGATAGGGATAAAGCGCGAGTTGTCGCCCTCGGACGAATCCCTCATGATGAACATCACCTGTCCGGGCGTTCCGGCAAACTTGCGCTCGGCCAGACGCACCACATCGGCAGCCTGCTGTTCGCCATCGGCCACGCCATCGAGCAACATCACACCCGACAGCTGGAACGAGTTGTCCAGACGTGTGATGTTCCACTTGTCGGTCTTGTAGACTATGGCGCTGGCGTTCATTCCGGCGATGTAGTCGGGCAAACCGTAGTGTGCAAAGCCGGGCTCGTAGTCGGCATAACGAATCACACTACGTAGCGTGCCATCCTCCATAGGCTCAAACGTAGGATAGAGCGGAAGCGTTACGGCATCGGTCGAGCTGAACGACGACCAATCGTGATGCAGAATCACATGTGCCGAATCGCGCGCCACCCTCACCCTCGAAGTGTCCACATGGTAGAGCGAGAGGAACGAGCCCTCGGCATCGGTCACAACCTCGATAAAGGCGTTGCCGAAGAGCACCTTATCGAAAGCCACCTTATTGAAGAGCTGGCGCAAGCTCTCGCCCGAGCCGTTAATATGCTCCACAAGCTCGCCAAGCACGCCACACTCCTCATCCCACGCAAATCCTTTACCCGAGATGTAGTCGGCTTTGTCGTTGATGATGCGTCGGTGGATGGTCGAATTGCGAGCCACAATCGACAGCGCCTCGGGCAGCAGGTTATCGCTACCCCAACGCCAAAAGCGCGTATCGGCAACACCACGACCACTAACCTCGAAGAGCGGACGCGAGCTCACACCCGCCACCGCCACACGTTTTATGTATTTTGTATTTTGCATAGTTTGTTAGTTTTAGATTTGGATCTGCTGTGAGTAGCTATCGGTCACACAACCGAGCCTAATTCGCCAAACGGGGTCATCGGCCCTCGACACTCCCGTATCACGAACCACCGAGAGCAAGCGCAACGGATAAGCCACACCGAGCATCGAAGAGTGGCCCACCATCCACGCTCCGCCACAGCGCCGCTCGACGATGGCAACCAAACCATCCACAGCCTTGTCTATCATACCGAGCGCAGGGTCACCATCCTCGACACACCACTCCACGATGTGCTCTACCCTATCCGCGCCATCGACCCTTTGCAGACTCTCGCGCCACACGGCCGTATCCTCCACGGGGGTTGTCTCGACGACTGTTTCGGGCAGCTCCATCCGAATGCCATTGTCGGTACCCTGCACGGTGCCGACCTCATTGGCCGACACCAGCAGGATGCGCGAGAGGCCGCCCCTGATGTCAACATCTACGACACTCTCCATGGCTTACTACTCTTCTTTGATGTATGCGTACGACACCAGCTCGGGCAACAGATAGTCGCAACCGGCCATGAATACGGCACGCTGGCGATTCTCCATCTCGTCGGGGTTGTACCACATGCTCACCTCGGTGCCGGGGAAGTCGGCGGTATTGACCGCAAGGGCCAGATTTCGACGGTCGGTCAGGATAACCATCTCCTCGGGTAGGTCGCCACACTCGCGGAGATACTCGCCAATCTGCATATTCTCGACGGGAATACCACGATAGCAGAGCGATGCACGGCCATTCTGACGAGCCAGATATGCCGCCTCGAGGGTTGAGTTGTCGAGTTCGGCCTCGTAGGCGTTGTAGATGTTACCCGTAACGAAGAATACAAGGTTACCCTCGCTCTTGAGCGAACGGAGATGCTCCGAGGCGCTTGCCCACACGATATCCAGCATCGCCGAAGCCATATTGGGCTCGTCAAAGGCCTCGTAACCGAAGTCGTAAGTGGGGATTTCGCCACCACCTGTGAGCGCGTCGGTGTGGATGCGCTTGATGAATCCGTCAAAGGTGTTGTACTTTGCGGTACGATTGATGTCACCTACCCACATTGTGGCACGGATACTCTCGGCAATAGCCTCTCTGAAGAGTTCGGTCTCGGCCTTTTCAAGCTCGGTGCCGCTCAAATCCTGCATGTTGATGTCGGCACGGTTGCAGATTTGCTCATAGACCAGGGAGTAGTAGTCGATAGCCGAGTAGCTCGCTTCGGCCTTGACCTTGCTCATCTCGATGCTCTTTTGGTAGCGCTCTGCCGACGAGCCACCGCTCCAACCATTGGTTTTGAACTTCTGCAACACATCGCCACTGCGACGCCAGAAGTTGAGTGTGGTGGGCATAGGCATATTGTAGAGCACTCGGATACCGAGAGCCTCGGCACTCGGGCCGGTTAGCATGGGACGGAAGAAAATCGACTCTGCATCGTTTGCCACATAGGATTTTGCTTGTTCAATCTTGCTCATAGCTTCTTAAAGGTTAAAGGTTTTGGTTAAAAAGGGTTACTGATTTTTGAAATTTTCGGCATCTCGGGCATAGGCTGCCTCGTTGAAACTGCGTTTTACGTCACACACCTCGGGGTCCTCTCGCGGGCGAAGCACTGTCGGCTCATAGAGTCTTTGTCGCTCAAAGAGGGGCGTGGTGTGGGGTTGGGTCTTGGGTGCGCGAATGAAAGAACGCACCTCGGAGGTGTCGGGAAGTGGCTCGGCCGACTCTCCCCCACGGCCAACCAACTTGCGAGCAAACTCCGCTATACGCCCCACTACGCTCGGCTTACGACGCTGGGCAGTTACGACCACATCGACAAGTCCCATCTCGACAGCCTCGTCAGGTGTCAGCCAACGACCCGCGCCATCGTTCTCGGCCATAAGGCTCTCGAACTGCGCCACGTCACGACCCGAACGCTCGGCATAGATTTCGGCTATTCGGCGATCGGTCTTGGCCAACAGCTCGGCCGAGTGTGTTAGTGACTCCACATCGCCCTCCACCGAGGCCACCGAGCGGTGAACAAGGTAGAGCGACTCCGAGGTAATCTGTCGGCGCCCCTCCGATGCCGCCTGTGCGATGAGTGTCGCAGCCGAGGCCACATACCCCGCGCAACGGGTAGTGATTGTGGCATCGAGCGAGCACAGGGCATCGTAAATAAGCATTGCATCACCCACGTCGCCACCCGTCGAGCGGATATTGACAACGACCTCGGGGGTTTGGATTCGGCTTATGGAGCCTACCATATCTTTGAATTTGCGATAGGTCGCCACTCGGCTTTCCGGCTCATCAAACTGCCACTCCTCGGGAACCCCGATTTCGCCTTCGATGTCGATTGTTGTTGTGTGTGCGCTGGTGTTTTTGATTTTGATTTGGTTTGGATTGTTCATAGCTTTTTAGACCATATTAACATCGGTATAGTAGTACATACACTTTCGGACATACTCATACGAGCATGCAAACTTGTCGGCTGCTTGGTACATGGCATCGACCTTTCGTCGTCCGCCACGCACCATCTCCTCGACCGCATCCCTTACGGCCAGCACCTTGCAACGTGTCTGGTCTACAACTCCCATCTCGAAGAGCTTGTCCAACAACTCCTCGGGCGAGGTATCCCCATAACGCGCAAGGATTCGCTCGCGCAGTTCTCTCTGATAACGTGTCATAGATTAGTTGATTTTGATAAACGTACATTTGGCACTCTCCTCACCGGTGGTGTACTCTACCCTCTCGAGCGTACACACGGCCATTTCGCCATCCACCCTCACTACATATAGGTTTCGCTCGGGGGCCTCCTCGGCCGAGGCTTCGAGTAGAGCGGCCACCTCCCACGCCTCCAACCTTATGTAGGCCTCGATTCGACGGGCCGAACGCCACAGACGAGCCGAACGCTCGAAACGATGGTGAAGACCCTCCACTCCATCCCTATCCTCAAAGCAGAGTGTAAATCCGCTCTCGGACGAGTGGAACACCGCGCGAGGATAGTGTGCTCCATACGACGGCCAGCCCCAATATTGTCCCTCGGGCAGCGGCACAACTCCCTCATAGCTTATAATTTTGGGGCGGAATGAGAGGTTCTCCATCTGCCCTGTCGGTGTTCCGTCATCGACCCTTATGAGTGATGCCGCAGGCGCTGTCGGACAGATGTTCGTGCGGTTTATTGTTGGGGTAAAGAGCTTCACTTTGCGATACTCCAACGGTTCCGCCGAGGTTGAAGAGGGGATGTAGTACTCCTTATATCCATATCGGTCGCTATCGTGCAGTTCATCCCACTCTTTGACGGCGGCATCACCATCGGCATAACAGAGCGCCACCCGTTGTGCCAACCCCTCGGCCGGCTCATACACTCTGCATGGTCGTGTGGTATCCATACGCTCGCTCCAATCGACCATACGCGAGAGCCCCAACAGATACTCTTCCGACTCGATTCGAGCCTCTCTGCGCTGCTCATCGACCACCACGCGCAGGTTGAACATCGCACACAGCGCATCCACGACATCAAGCTGCGAACACTCTACCGCCGAAACATCCGCCCACGATAGTTTGCCCTCGGCAAATGGTGTATCGTAGAATATCGGCCTGATGGATACTCCCGCCTCCAGACGCAGGGTCATGCCCTCGCGTGCACCATCAAAGAGCATGCTGTCGAAATACTTTGGCGACGAGGGGGTAACTACCTCGGGTGTCGAGCGCAGGGTCAGGGCCACATCTGTCGCACCCCACTCATCCACATAGCTACCATACAGAGCCCAATCCTCGGTGTAGGGCTCGTAGCTCACACCACCATCCCGACTAACCTCCAACCCCTCAATCTCAATCTTATCGCCCAAGTGCCCAAACCAGACCGTTGCCATACGCTCTCCGACAAGTTCCGTGTAGAGCATCTGCTCGCCCGAGCGGTAACGCACACGATAGAGCTGCGAGGGCAGATGGTCAAACACCATCAGATTGTAGTAAACGCCCGCAACGATGTTGTCACGATAATCGACAAAGTTGTTGGTCAGATGGAACGAATAGTTGTCCGAGGCGGTCATCCAGATACGGTCGAATCCTTCGAGTCGCGTTCGCGAGAGGATTCGGTAATCGGTGCGGTAGCGCAAATCGTAGACAAAGCTGACCGAGACGGCACTCTTGGGCACAAACACAAGCCTGCCTGTCGAGTCCAGCCTCAAACATTCACCCCTCGAATAGGTATCTCCGAACTTGCCCGCGGTATCAACATCGACCGGATTGCCCAACGAGCCCTCTACGGCCAGTGGCGAGGCGTATACGCTACCCGAGTAGTCGGCCGTGGCGGTGCTGCTCTCGGCCTTGCGAGCCAGAAAACCCATATTCTGCTCATAGCGGCGATGCCCCGATAGGTTGTACGCTCCACTCATGTGGAGCTTGCGGAACGAGGGTTGATTCATAAAGATTGAGTTTGTGGTATAGCCCGCATCCGCGAATATCTGCTCCACAACGCTCGCCACATTGAGGAACGGATGGTAGTTGTCGAGGGACATCGACGATACCACCTCCGATAGCGATGCGCTCGACATCTCGCTTTGTTTGATAGCTCGGTTTACGGGCAGCATTTTGACGGGGCTCGGCTCGCTCCAACTTCGCTGCACGCTCTCGCCATCCACGCCAACCACACAGTCGATATTCAACTCCGTCAGGCTACGCTCCGAGAGCACTTCGCGCCACCCTTTTTGTTCGGCTTGTAGCTCTATTATGTATCGCACTTCGCCCGCCGAGCGCTCCACGCCACACAACACGATGCGTCCATCGGCCACCAGCCTGTCGTCGATGTAGAGTGCGCCATGGTTCTCACGCTCGTTGAACGGAGGCGCCGAACTCTGCTCGGCAAATCCCATCACATAGCTATTGTGGCTCGTTGCGGGGATTGTCACACGCCCAACAGAGAGCGCCCGCTTGCTATCTGTCGAGGTGGATACGAAGTCGGACTTAATGTCGAACTTGGTCTTGGCATCGCACTCCAGCGCCATGCCTTCGAGGATAATCACACACCTGTTCATACTCTCTGCGCTAAAGGTTCACACTCATAGGCAAGGGTTACGCCGAGGCTTGTGGGCAAGTCGCGGTCGTAGAGTTTCACCTCCGGATTCAGCACTCTGCACTCGGTGGCGAGGGTATCATCGACAATCCACACCGAGGGCGAGGTGTAAATCTCTGATAACCACTCCACCACATGCGAGGGCTGCACCCCCGACACCAACTTAATAAGATACTCTGCCGAGGTGACAAGGCTAACATTGCTCGCCGAGCGTTCAACCTTCAGGCTTCGGTGCACCGCACCCGAGAATGTGAAGCTCTCGAACGAGCCAAACCTATTGAGCCACATAACTCGAGTACCCACCCTCGGCGGCACAAGGGTGTAGTGTACCACAATCGGGTTTTCGGCACCGAGCAGAATCGAGATGTCAAAGTCAGTAACCTTGTCGGGGTCAATACCTCCTCGCGCCTTGGCCTGCACCACAACACGAGTTGCGCTCACTCCATAGGTTGTAACCCTTCCGTTCGGTGAGAACACGGCACTGCGCCATGAGTAGCTGCGCCCCGTACTCTCCCTTACGGTCACCTCCGACCATATATCGGCTTGGTCGGTGATAAAGGCTATCTCGTCATACTCACCCTGCGCTATTACGCGTTCGTCCATCTCCGAGAGCAGGGTGTTGAGCGGAGGGCGCTGTGCGGCAGCCGAGATAATCACCTTTTCGGACTGCTCATCACCCACTCTGACCGACATTATGGCTGTTCGCTCGAAATCGTTACGAAGCTCGACACTCCCCACCGAGGGTCGCAGGCTCATCATCATTCGGGCATAGGGAGTGACATCCACATCAAAGAATGGGTAGCCGTAATATCGTTTGACGGCAAACGGCTCGGTCGAATCTCCAACCAGAATATGGGCCTCGGCGCATCCCGCCTCGTCAAGTGCAGCATCATACACTCCGAACACAACCCCATCGCAAACCGAGCTATACATCGTGGGAACACTAAATTCACTCATTGCTACTTGCTGTATTTAAGTTTTACATCCAGTGAGATTCGCAACGCCATAACCCCTGCGGGCAGTTGTTTGCCTTTGGTGGGTATCGAGGAGTTGCATTTGACCTCGCACACGGCGGCTAATTGGTCGATTGCCTCAACCACCACCAGCGCATTGTCGTAGAGAGCTTGGAGTTGTGCCATGTCATCCTGCTGATGGGTCGGGTCTGCCACCACCGCCTCAATCAAAGGGGCACTATCCACCAGCGCACACTCAATCCGATAGGTCTTCGTACCACGTCGGTGCCCACTTTTACTGCGTAGCGAGGGTGGTTCAAGGCAGAGCGCAGGTAGGTTGGGATGTGTTGCTAACACTTGAGTGATGTCGCCAAGGAGCATGTCGTAGCCGAGTTGTTCGGCGGCCGCGGCGACGGTCGATGTGAGAAGTTGAATTTCCATTGTAGAGAGATTTTGCCCGACAACACCCCCGGATAGAGCCGAGAAGAGCCGAGTTTGGCCACGGAGTAGAGAGTTCCTAACAAACGGGGGCTGTCGGATGTTAATAACTTGTCAAACAATGTTAATAACCGCCCATAACTGTGGAAAAGGGTGTGAAAAGCACGACGCACATGGCGTCAGCAGAGCGGTATGTTGATAAGATTGTTAATTGCACCCCCTACAAGAGAGACGGAGTGCACCATTCGGGCGGTAGTGAGCATCAGAATTGCTCGAAGAGTTTAAGGCCCGATTGCGAGTGCAAATATACGACACCCAAACACCCCTTGTCAAGAGGTGAACCAAAAATTTCAAAAAATGTAGAAAATCGGAACGGTCAGCCGAACGGCTAACCACTTATTATTCAGAGAACAAGCCCATAGATACACCTCGGCGCAAACGTACGAGCATCTTGGCGCGACTCACACTACCGCCCAACAGATACCCAGCGGCAATAACCAGCGTTGCGCCCCATTTCACTATCTCCATCACCCGAGCTTTTGCTAATCTGCCCTCGGAGGTAGCCATAACTCTCTCGCTTGCACCACACATTCTACACAGGCGGTCGAAATACTCCATTGTGAGTTTCGCAGCGGGGATATAGTGATAGATTACCGGCACGGGGGTGTACCAAATGGCACCTCCACTTGCGGCAATACGGTGCATAATCTCCTTCTCCTCGCCTCCCATCGGGTTTGCTCCCGTGCGGCCGAGTCGGGTGTCGAATGCGCCCAATCGCTCTATGACCTCACGGCGGATAGCCATATTGCCACCCGCGGGATAACCTTTGGTAAAGGGTTTATCCTCGGCACCCAAGTCAAGCGTTCCGGCAATGGGGCGTTCGGTGTAGGGCGACATCCATTCGGGACGCCCCTCGATATAGTGTGGTACTACTCGCCCACCCGCAGCCGCAGCCTCGGGATGGCGCTCAAAAAAGGAGATGTACCCCTCAACAAACTCCGGATTTATAGTTTCGTCATCGTCAATGATTGCAATAATCTCACCTCGGCTCTCGGCGATACCTCGGTTTCGCGCCCACGACAGCCCCTGATTCTCCTCGCGCACCATGCGCAGGTTGAGCTCTGGGTGTTGGCTCGCAAACTGTGCGAATCGCTCCTCGGTATCGTCTTTCGAGTTGTTATTGACCGCAACGCACTCCCACTCGCGGGCAGGATAGCTCTGTCCGACAAGCGAATCGAGCGTACGAACAAGGTCGGCCGCCCGATTATAAGTTGCTATGACGATGGATAGTTTCACTTGCTGATGTTATACAAGATGTATGCCCGCCTGTTCGCACTCCTCGCGCATAGCGTCGGGCCAAATGCTACATTGAATCTCGCCGATGTGGGCTTTACGCAGCAACAGCATACACAGACGCGACTGTCCGATACCGCCACCGATTGTGTAGGGGAGCTCACCTGCGAGCAGCATCTTGTGGAAGAGCAGTTCGCGTTTCCACTCCTGACCTCGCTCGGCGAGCTGACGCTCCAACGCCTCCTCATCCACACGGATACCCATCGACGAAATCTCGAATGCACGCTCCAGCACGGGGTTCCACACCAGAATATCTCCGTTCAGTCCCAGATAACCATCAGAGTTGGGGGTCGACCAGTCGTCGTAGTCGGCTGCGCGTCCATCGTGGGGTGCGCCATCGCTCAATACTGCACCGATACCGATGATGAATACCGCACCGTTCTCCTTGACGATTCTATTCTCACGCTCCTTGGGCGTCAGCTCCGGCCAACGCTCCGCAAGCTCCTCGGCATGCACAAAGAGAATCTCCTCGGGCAGCACAGGTACAATCTGCGGGAACTCCACATAGAGCAGGTTCTCGGTCACCTTCACCGCCTCGTAGATGCGTCGTACCATCTTTTTAAGGAAGTCGAGGGTGCGCTCCTCTCGGCGAATAACCCTCTCCCAATCCCATTGGTCGACATATATCGAGTGAATATTATCAAGCTCCTCGTCGGGGCGCAGTGCGTTCATATCGGTATAGAGTCCACGTCCGGGCTCCACGCCGAGTTGAGCGAGTTTCATACGTTTCCACTTTGCCAACGAGTGAACCACCTCGGCAGGTCTGTCATCCATATCCTTGATGGGGAATGTCACGGGGCGTTCGATGCCGTTCAGGTCATCATTCAGACCCGTACCTTTGAGCACAACCATAGGCGCAGTTACGCGCAACAGCGAGAGTTGTGCAGCAAGGTTTGTCTGGAACATATCCTTGACAAGTTTGATGGCTTTTTCGGTATTCTCCTCTGTTCCGAGCAGGTTTCGGTACCCTTCGGGTTTGTAGACAAAAGACATAGCTTTGCGTGTGTAGGTTTGGGTTATTTGATTCCGAGCTCGGCAAAATACTCTGCCACGCTCTCTTTGAAATAGTTTACAGTCTGTTTGAGCGACAGGTAGCACTTACCTCCCGCGGCATTTTTGTGTCCACCGCCGTTGAAGTATTGGCGTGCAAACACATTCACATCCATATCTCCCCTCGAGCGGAATGATGCGCGGATGTACTTGTGCGTCTGGGTGAACATTGCCGTGATAAGCACCCCTTTAATCGAGAGGGGGTAGTTCACAAAGCCCTCGGTGTCGCCCGGTTGGTAGGAGTGTTTGTTGAGTTCGTACTCGCTGAGCGATATGCACGCCGCGCGCCCCTCCTCGAATACCTCCATTTTGGGGCCGAGCGCATAGCCCAGCAGTCGCAATCTTCCCTCGGAGTGCGAGTTGTATATCTCGACATTGATTTGGGGAATATTTATACCCTTTTCGACCAGCACAGCGATGGTGCGATACAGGTCGGGGGTGAGGAAGCTGAAGGTGAAGTTTCCGGTATCGGTCATCATACCCACATAGAGTGCACTTGCCAGCGCCGTATCAACAACCTCCACGCCACGCATACGCTCGATGATTTTGTAGACCAAGTAGCAGGTCGACGACGATTCGGGATGCGAGAACATCACATCGAAGTAGTCGGTGGGCGGATTCAGATGGTGGTCGATAAGCACTTTGCGAGCATGGTTATTGCGATTGAGCGGCTCGGACATCTCCTCCAGACGCGAAATGTTGTTCATATCGAGGAAGAAGAGCAGTTCGGCATTATCGATAAGTTCTGTACAGCTATCGGGTTGCTCTTTGAATATTCTGATTTTGTCCACATCCTCAATCCACGCAAGGAACGACGGGAAGTTATTGGGCACGATACACTCCACATTGTGTCCCATACCTATCAGCAGTCGTCGCCATGCGAGCACCGAGCCGATAGCATCACCATCGGGATTGAAGTGCGACACGACAACCACCCTACGCGGGGTAGCCGAATCCAACAACTCGGCAAGTTTTGCAATATTTTTATCCGAAATCTCCATTCTACTTCTCTCCTTTTTGCAAAGTTAATAATTTTTGAGGGAATCTCGCGCACTACATCTGCCATCGGCCTCGATGTGTCATACATCCCCCTTTTGATACTACTCGAGCTCTCCTCCTACACACATCGCTCCATAGGGCTTGCGCTTATCGTGCAGGGGCAGTCGCTTCATGGGCGCGGGTGCTACACTCGCAGCTCCCTCCGAGCGTGTTGCCGAGCCGGTTATGAGGTTGAGTGCCATCTGGAGCATCACCTCCTCGGGGTCGCCGAGCGGTTTCCATCCATCCGAGCGCATATCTTCCCACTCGTCCACCTTGTAGTCGGCCTTAATACCCGAGCCATATGCCGAGTAGTCCTGTGCATTGTATATCTGGAAGGTGATGGGCGCAAACACATAGTCATATCCATCAATATGTTTTGAGATTACTCTCATACCCACATTCTTACCCTCGGTGAGCTGACCGATAACGGTCACATCCACATTCAGTCCACGCAGACCGACAATCACCATCTCGCTTGCCGAGGCCGATTGGTCGGTGGCAAGGATGTAGACGCGCTTCATATTCACATTGCAGTCCGCAAGCTCGGTAAGCAGTTTCAGCTCCTTATCATCATCGCCCAACTCCTGCTGTTTTGTATCGTTGTAGCGGAACTTTGCGACCACCTCTCCGAGCATCTCTTTGGGGGCTATCATGCTACACATTCGCTGTGCGCTCGACACAAGTCCGCCTCCGTTGTACCTCAAGTCCACGACCAGCTCGTCGATACCCTCCTCGGCAAACTCAAAGAAGATATTCTCCAGTTTACTGTCATAGTACGAAGGGTTGGTGGTCAGACCGCTCACAAACGAGTTGTAGGCCACATAGCCCACCTTCTTGTCGAGGTGCTCGATTATGTTGTACGCCACGATGGGGTTGTTGCCGATGCTGGCAGTCGAGAGGGTCACCCTGCGATCCTCGCTGAAGTAGAACTCGCCGTTGTACTCCATCGAGCTCATCATGGTGAGGTTCACCGAGCCCGACTCGGGATACATCAGCATATCATACATTTGGGCGTAGTTGACCCTTGTGATAGGTTCGTTATTGACTTTGCAGATATACTCACCACGTTTGATTTCGGCACGCTCGGCGGGCGACTCGGTATTGACACTTGTCACACGCAGCAACACCTCATTACCCTCCATGCTCACGGGTACCAACGTTGCAAAACCATACGAGGGGTACCTTGTCTCGAGCAGTGCGCTCGAGCGAGTAGCAGGGCTCTTCGAACGGGTGACATACGAGTAGAGATAACGAGCGCCATCCCTCACACCACCATCGAGGTCGTTGCCACGTAGCGGGATAAGTGTATTTTCGAGGAAGTTGTTGTAGTTGCAAGCGTAGTCGGGATATACATTCTCGAGCAGTCCGTTCCACAGATACCACTCTTTGAGGGTTTCGAACATCCACTTGTTGGCATTGCCATCGGGGTGATTCACATCGCTTGCGGTCTGTCCGTAACCTACTTGACGCACGGTGAGTTGTTGAGAAACGTTGCCCGAGGTGATTGTCACTTGGGCTGTACGGGGCTCGGTAGACACATTCTCATCCACACTGATTTTGAGTGTCGAGCTACCAAGGTCGGTAGTCGATGCGGGCGAGAGCTCCAGCCACGATGCATCGCTCTCGGCGCTCCATCCGAGTCGCGGCACGGTAACCGTAACCTCAACACTGCTACCCTCTTCCCAGCCGATATTCACACTTCGCTTGGAGAGGGTTACTACCGATGTGCGGTCGTTGTCGCCATAGTCCACCTCGGGATTACATCCGATGGCGGCGCACGCTACGACAAGCACAAATGCTATATTTCGAATCAGATTTTTCATACAGGATTTTCGCGTTTTGTATTCTGAATTTTACAAAGATATGGAATTAAAACGGAAATCCCGACATTTTTGGTATTTTTTCTACAAAGCTACGCTTTGGGCGCCGACTTGCACCACTCCCGAATACCACACTTATCGCACTTCGGAGCGCGTGCCGTACACACATAGCGACCATGCAGAATCAGCCAATGATGCGCCTTGGGGAGTAGCTGTGAGGGAATGTGCCGGGTCAGCTGCATCTCGGTCTGAAGTGGCGTTTTTGCTCCGCTCACAAGCCCGAGACGCGCCGAAACGCGGAACACGTGAGTATCCACGGGCATAACCTCCGAGCCAAAGATTACCGCGCCCACCACATTGGCGGTCTTGCGTCCCACGCCCGGCAGTCGCTGCATATCCTCGACCGAAGCGGGAACTTCACCCCCGAACTCGGCCACGAGCATACGCGCCATGGCTGCCAGATTTTTGGCCTTGTTGTTGGGGTACGACACGCTTGCGATGTAGCCATAAATCTCTTCGGGCGAGGCCTCTGCCATAGCCTCGGGCGAGGGGTATCGTTCGAAAAGTCGTGGCGTCACCATATTGACTCTCTTGTCGGTACATTGTGCCGAGAGAATCACCGCCACAAGTAGCTGATATGGCGAGTTATAGACCAATTCGGGCTCGGGGTTCGGCATATTCTGCTCGAACCACGCCACAACGCCCTCGTATCTCTCTTTTAGGGTCACTATCCGATGATTTTAAGTTTAGCAAATTTCGATAGGAGCGACTTCTGTCCATAGGCGGGATTGGCGAAATTGACGGTGATTTTGACATCCGAAGTTGCCGCTTCCACAGCCACCACTTCGCCCACGCCAAATTTCGAGTGCTCGACCCTCTGCCCCACACGATAATCGCCCGACGATACGGCTACTGCCGCACCCTCTTCCGGCTCCACGGCACGCCTTACGGCCACGCGCTTGAAACGGTCATCAATAACGGTCGGTTGGGGTCGCGGTTGTGCTACGGGACGAGGCTGTTGGGACTGAACTATGGGACGCCCCATGTAGGTCTGACGCACTCCGCCCTGTGTCGGCTGACCGGGTCGCGCACCGCCAAACGAAGGTCGTGCTCCACCCGTTTGCATTCCACCCGTTTGCATTCCACCCGCTTGTGCTCCGCGGCGGAATCCCTCGACATTGCCACTCAAATATCTCTCGTCAATCTCCTCAATAAACCTGCTCGGATGGCACCACATCTGCTGTCCCATTGCAAAACGACTCACGCAGAACGACAGCACGGCAGCCTTCTTGGCCCTCGTAACGGCAACGTAGAAGAGCCTTCGCTCCTCCTCCATTGTACCCTCCAGCTCGGCCTTTATTCCGGGGAACTGCTCCTCCTCGACACCGACAATGTAAACACGGTTGAACTCCAGACCTTTGGACGAGTGAATGGTCATCAGTGTCACCTTGGGCGAATCATCATCCTCGCCATTTTTGCCATCCATATCGCTCATCAGAGCCACATTCTGCAACCAATCCTCGATAGCCAGCGGCTCGGGTTTTTCGACGCCCTGTGCCATCTGCTCTGCACGACGCTCTTCGGCCATCTGCTGAATGGAGTTGAGCACCTCGTAGATGTTGTCTACTGCCGCATCGCTGTCCTTCGAGTCCTCGCTCTTGTAGGCCGCAAGCAACCCCGAACGAGTGGCCACCTGAAGACCGAACTCATAGACGTCGAGCTCGGTACGCATCTTCGACAGCTCACGAATCAACTCGGTGAAAACCAGCACTTTCTTGGCGAGTGCTTTGTCTTTGGCGCGCTCATAGTCCATGGTGTCGAGCACCTCCCACATGCTTTGCTCCTTGAGCTTGGCAAAATCCTCAACCTTGCGCACGCTCACATCGCCAATTCCACGCGCCGGGAAGTTGATGATGCGCTTCAGAGCTTCGTCGTCTTTGGGATTGACTACCAGACGGATATATGCGATAAGGTCTTTCACCTCTTTGCGGTCAAAGAAGGAGTGACCTCGATAGATAACATAGGGAATCTCCCTGCGTCGCAGAGCATCCTCCACCACACGCGAACGCGAGTTCACACGATACAGCACCGCAAAGTCATCGTAGCCACACCCCTCGCGCACCTTTGCACGGATGTCCGATGCTATCAGTTCGGCCTCCTCGATGTCGGTGTAACCGCGAATAACGCGAATTTTTTCGCCCACTTCGGCCTCCGAGAAGCACTCCTTTTTGAGCTCTTTTTGTTGTGGGTTGTGTGCGATTACGCTGTTGGCGGCATTAACGATGGTCTGTGTCGAGCGATAGTTCTGTTCGAGCTTGTATATTGCGGCATTGGGGAAGTCGCGCTTGAAGCCGTGAATATTCTCGATTCGCGCACCGCGGAACGAGTAGATACTCTGCGAGTCATCGCCCACCACACACACTCGTCCGTGCCTCTTTCCGAGCAGCTTTACGATGCGATATTGGGCGTAGTTGGTATCCTGATACTCGTCCACGAGGATGTATTGGAACACCTGCTGATACTTTTCGAGCACATCCTCTCGAGTGTGCAACAACAGATTCATGTAGAGCAACATATCGTCAAAGTCCATGGCGCTGTTGGCCTTGCATCGCTCGGCATAACGCTTGTATATTTCGCCGAACATGGGTTGTTGTCGCTTGCGGTCGTCCGACACGGCCACTGCGTCCTCCATGTACTTGTATGGTGTCACCAGCTCATTTTTGAGATTCGAAATGCGCGAGTAAACCGACTTTGGTTTGTAGACATCGTCGGCGAGGTTCATCTCTTTGACGATATTTTTGATAAGCGACAGGCTGTCCGATGTGTCGTAGATTGTGAAGTTTGGGTCGAACCCGATTTTGTCGGCTTCGGCACGCAGTATTCTCAAGAAAATGGAGTGGAACGTACCCATCACCACACGCCCTGCCTCGGGCCCTGCCACCAGCGCGATACGCTCTCTCATTTCGCGTGCGGCCTTGTTGGTAAAGGTCAGTGCGAGAATAGATTGCGGCGCTACGCCCTGCTGAAGCATGTATGCGATGCGCGAGGTGAGCACACGGGTTTTGCCCGAGCCTGCACCCGCGATTATGAGCGATGCTTTGTCGAAGTTGGTCACAGCCTCTCGCTGTGCCGGGTTGAGTTTGGATAACAAGTCTGACACGTCGGAAAATCTTTTTTTTGCGAGCTACAAAGATAGTGTTTCCGCCGCTGAAAATCCGCCCGCCACAGCCAAAAGTTTTCAACAATAACCAAAATCGGGCTTAAAGCACAAAAAATCCCGAAAAAAAGTAATAAATTTGCGGATTATACCGTTTAATATAACGCATTTAACGTAAACCAACAATATAACAACCGATAAACACACTATGAGTGAAGTTGTAAATATCAAAGAGCTCAACGCACTGATTGAGCGCGAGAGCGTGTTCGTAGACTCCCTCAACATGGAGATGAGCAAGGTTATCGTAGGACAAAAACACCTTGTGGATTCGCTTCTCATCGGCCTTCTTTCGGGCGGCCACATTCTGCTCGAGGGCGTTCCCGGCCTCGCCAAGACTCTGGCTATCACAACCCTTGCCAAAGCCATCGACGCCAAGTTCAGCCGTATTCAGTTCACCCCCGACCTTCTGCCTGCCGACCTTGTGGGTACACTCATCTACTCTCAACGCAGCGAGGAGTTCACCGTCAAGAAAGGCCCCATCTTCGCCAACTTCGTGCTGGCCGACGAGATTAACCGTTCGCCCGCCAAGGTTCAGAGCGCACTGCTCGAGGCCATGCAGGAGAAACAAGTAACCCTCGGCGACGAGACCTTCCGCCTGCCCGACCCCTTCCTTGTGCTTGCTACACAGAACCCGCTTGAACAAGAAGGTACCTACCCCCTGCCCGAGGCACAGGTCGACCGCTTCATGCTCAAAGCCAAAATCACCTACCCCAAACGCCAAGAGGAGCGCGACATCGTCCGCATGAACCTCGCAGGTGAGGGTATGCCCTCGCCCAACAAGGTGATTACTCCCGAGGATATTGTCCGCGCCCGCGAGGTAGTGTCGAGCGTCTATATGGACGAGAAGATTGAGAAATATATTGTCGATATCATCTTCGCCACACGCGAGCCGAGCGAGTACGGTCTGGGCCGTCTGTCCAACCTTATCAGCTACGGTGGTTCGCCCCGTGCGAGCATCTCGCTTGCCAAGGCTGCCAAGAGCTACGCCTTTATCAAGCGCCGCGGCTATGTTATCCCCGAGGATGTTCGCGCCATCTGCCACGATGTGCTGCGCCACCGTATCGGCTTGAGCTACGAGGCCGAGGCCGAGAACATCACCACCGAGGAGATTATCACCGAGATTCTGAACAACGTAATCGTCCCCTAATCTGCTCGCCATGCAAACCGAGAGAGAGTTGCTTGCCAAGGTTCGCAAAATCGAGATTAAGAGCCGCGGCCTGTCGAACGACATCTTTGCCGGAAAGTACCATAGTGCCTTCCGTGGCCGAGGTATGTCGTTCAGCGAGATGCGCGAATACCGCTTTGGCGACGACGTCCGCGATATTGATTGGAATGTGACCGCACGCACGCGCAAACCCCACATCAAGATTTTCGAGGAGGAGCGCGAGCT
>JAZQXR010000086.1:0-17513 GCA_045632975.1 Rikenellaceae bacterium | reverse complement strand
TTTGTATGGTATGTTGTTATTACCAGTTGAGGATTTTGCGGAAGTCGTACTCCTCGGGGTTAGCAACATACTCTTTAGCTGCCTCGTAATCCTCGGGAGTGATGTAGCAGAGGATGTTGTTTACGATAGCGCGGAACTCGTCCGAGTCGATGTTAACCAAACGGGGAGGAATCTTGCCGGTGGTAGGATCTTGGAGATCTTTCAGGTAGAGGGGAGTGATGTTGCCCTCGCTGTCGGCGTAAACCATACAGCCGGTCTTACCCTCCGAGTAGAGTTGGTAAACACCCATACCCAGTTGCGAGCAGTAAACAAGGTCGTAAGCTACGGGAGTTTGGCAACGAACCTCGTAACCAATCTCTACGGGACGGCTCTTAACTTTGATTTTGAGCTCTTTGAGTTTGTTCTCGAGCATCTCGTTGAAGATGTGAGCTTTCGATACTTTACCGAGCTCGGGGTGACCGTGGTCGTCGTACGAGAAGTGAACACCGCTCTTTGCAATCTCCTCGTTGCTGAGTGCGTGGAATACACCCTCCGAGATGATAGCCGCACCGTAGTCCATACCCATAATCTTACGTTTGATAATCGACGAAACTACAAGGTTAACGATTTTGTCAACGGTGATAGTGGTCTTGTCGAACATCTCGGGGATTACGGTCATGGGGTAGTGACAAGCAGCACCGATACCCCAAGCGAGGTGACCTGCGCTACGACCCATGGCAGCCAGCACGAACCAGTTGCCGCTGGTGCGAGCGTCTACATAGACAGTGCGAGCGATAACTGCGCCTTTGTCTTTAGCCGACTCGTAACCGAAGGTAGGAGTACCTTTGGGCAGGGGAAGGTCGTTGTCGATGGTTTTGGGAACGTGGATGTTTGCGATGGGGTATTGTTTAGCCTCGAGGAATTTTGCGATACGGTTTGCGGTCGAAGCGGTATCGTCACCACCTACGGTAACAAGCAGTTTGATGTTGTTCTCGGTGAAGAATGCGAGGTTGAAGTCGTTCTCGAAGTTTGCATCGGTGGGTTTGAAGCGGCTCATTTGGAGGAACGAACCACCACGGTTGAAGATATCGTCAGCCAGAGGGAAGTCGATGTCAACCATGCGGGGGTTGGTGTGGAACAGACCCGAGTAGCCCTCGTGCAGACCGATCACACGGAAACCTTTGTTGAGGAAAGTCTTGGCAACGCTGCCGACTACGGTGTTCATACCGGGTGCGGGACCACCACCGGTAAGGATAGCAATAGCTTCTTTCATAGTGTTTTGTTGTTTGATATGGTTTATGTTATGTGTTTGCATGAATGCATATTTCGCCCCAAAATTATAATTTTTTTGCCAATAATTCAATAAATCCGCCCAAATATAGGATGCCTTATGTATATTTTATGGTGTAACGGAGGCGGGGGCGACGAAATGATGCCCAAAAACAAGCCCCAAGATGGCGTGGCACTCGCCAATTGCGATGAGGTCGTTTCGAAACAAAAATAAAAAACATGTTATTTTGATGCTATTTTTTAGTGCTGTTTATGCTCTTTTTTCGAAAAAATGGTTATCTTTGCATGCTACCTTATGTGTAATGCGGTGTCCCGGGAGTGCCTTCGAGAGTTGGCGCGCTCGTCGGAACTCGCTGTTATATATATAGTTGTGGCGATTGGCACGACTTAATTTTGACTTGCAAATACGAAAAACTATTAAAAATCTTATGAATATGAAAAGAATTTTTACAGCAATTCTGTCGCTTGCTTTGGTGAGCGCAAGTTTCATCTCTTGTCAACCCGACGAGCCTGAAGCAGTTACCAAAGACCTTGGCAAAACTACCGTTCAAGTGGTAGGTGCCAAAGATGTAGAAGTATTCTACTCGCTCGGTGAGAGCAAAACCTTCGCACTGGAGCACGTTATCAGTGGCGCAGTTGAGGGTACCGAGGCTGTGGTAACCGCACCCGCTGGTTGGACCGCAACTTATACCATCGACACCGAGAACGATGTTTGCTCGCTGACCGTTGTTGCTCCCGCTGACGCTAATGGCGCTGCTACCGGTAAAGTAACCGTTGTTGGTGTTGATAACATCGGCCGTGAGGCTACCGCTACTTTGGAGGTTCTCCGTCGTGAGCCCGATGCAGTTAGCTTTGGTGACGAGGCTTTCCGCGAGTTCTTGGCTGCTAAATATGCAGGTGAGGACGGTTCACTGTCGATGGACGAGCTCAAAGCCATCAAAGTTCTTGACATCCGTGGCAAAGAGCTGACCCCCGGTTTCCGTTATGAGGGTATGGGTATCACCTCGCTCGCAGGTATCGAGAACCTGACCGCACTCGAGGAGCTCTATATCTCGAACAACAATGTTGGTTCGGTTGACCTCTCGAAAAACACCGAGCTCAAAGTGCTCCACTGCTACTACAACGGCTTGAGCGCTCTCGACCTTTCGAAAAACACCAAACTTGAGCAAGTTTACTGCTTCCACAACAACCTGTCGACTCTCGACCTGTCGGCTCAATCGAAACTCGCCGTTCTCGATTGCCAAAGCAACGCTTTGACTTCGGTTAAGTTTGCTTCGGGTGTGAAACTCACTTCGCTCAACATCTCGAAAAACCAATTCGCAGAGTTCGATGCAACTGCTCACACTGCACTTACTTCGTTCGACTGCAGCAACAACCTTCTGGCTGCTATCGATATCACCGCAAGCAAAGAGCTGACCTCGTTCAACGCAGAGAACAACCTTATCGAGGCTATCGACCTTTCGCAAGCTGCTAAAGTTGTGGTTCTGAACGTAATGAACAACAAAATCGCTGCTCTCGACCTGTCGAAATGCACCGCAGTTGAGGAGCTCTACGCTGCTAAAAACCAAATCGCTTCGGCTGACCTCGGCGGTTGCACCAACCTCGTTACCGCTAACTTGGGCGACAACCAAATCGAGACTTTGGCTATGAGCGGTCTTGACAAACTTACCACTCTGGTTGTGGCTAACAACAACCTTGCGGCTCTTGATCTGACCGGCTGCCCCAATATCGTAAGCCTGACTGCAGAGAACAACAAAATCAAAGACATCAACCTCTCGCCCGCAAAGGCTCTGACCTATGCTAAAGTATATGGCAACCCCTTCGAGAGCATCAATGTTAGCGGTATGGAGGCTCTGGAGTATCTGTCGGTTGTAAACTACTCGTCGAAAGATGATAAGTTCGGTGAGGGTAACATCCGCTACGCTCGTGAGGCTAACGGTAGCAAGAAAGTTAACGAGGATGGTAGCTACACTCGTCGCTTCTACTTCGTTGGTATGCCCAACCAAAAAGTTTCGTTCGACCTGAACGGTACCGGTGTTAAAGAGCTTTACGTATTCGGTAACTCGAACCTCGTAACCCTCGACATCGCAAAATGCACCGAGATTGAGGTTCTTGAGGCTTCGGCTAACGGCCTCGGCGAGATCGACCTGTCGGCTAACACCGCTCTTACTTCGGTTAACCTGGCTTCGAACAAACTCCAAGAGGTTAGCATCGAGGGTCTGACCAACCTGACCACTCTTGATGTAAGCGGCATGAGCTCGCTCAAGAAACTGAACCTCAAAGGCGTTACCCAGACTCTGCAACACCTCTATGTTGCTAAATCGGGTACCGAGTCGATTAAATGGAGCAAAAGTGGTGTAGGTACTCTGTCGATTTCGGGTACTACTGCACTCCGCGAGCTCGCGCTCAATACCGTTGATACCAAGATTGAGGTTCTCCAAATCACCGGTAACACCGCTCTTGGTACTCTCGACATCACCGAGTGTCCTCAAGTAACCGAGGTTCAAGCATTTGCTAACAACCTCTCGACTCTCGATGTAACCAAGAACACCGCACTGGCTAACCTCCAACTTCAAGACAACCAAGGTCTGGAGTCGATTGATCTGTCGCAAAACGCAGCTCTCAAAACTCTCTACCTCTACAACACTCGTCTCAAATCGTTGGATGTATCGGCTGTTGCAGCTCTGGTTAACCTCAAAGTTAGCCAAACTTACATCACCGAGCTCGATCTGTCGGCTAATGCCAAACTTACTCAAGTTGAGTGCACCAACTGCCCCAACTTGGTGAAAGTTACCCTTCCTAAAGGTTTCAACCCCGACAAATGCGCGGGTGACGAAGGCCTCGAGAAAGTAGTAGCAGCAGAGTAAGTTCTTCCTCAATTATATCAGCAAGGGCTGCCCGTTAAGGGTGGCCCTTCCTTTTTTAAATTCACAATTCACAATTCACAATTCAAAATTCGCAATTCACGATGCGCAATTTCTAACACGCGTTCAAATTCACAATTTTCAATTTCTAATGCGTGGCTCAAGTTCGTAATTTCCAATGCGCAATTCAAATGTGCGATTTGAGTCTTGTAATTCGCAATCCATGATTTGTAATATTGTGGGTATGGGTGTTTGTTGGTTGTGGGGTAGCGCGTCATAATATAGTGTATGTCGTGCTCGTTTTATTGTGGATAGTGGTCGAAATAGGGCTTTCGAATTTTTCACAAATAGTGCTGGAAACGACAAAAAACAGTATTAAAGTTTGGTACTTTTGATTTATTGGCGTATATTTGTACGAATTATATTCGGTTTGGTGTATTCAAATGGAAAATTCAAACAATTTTACTAACTAAATAATATTAACACACTATGGGAATTAACAGAAGAGATTTTTTGAAATCCTTGGGTGGTGCAGCGCTGCTGACCATCGTTCCGCGTAACGTGCTTGGTGGTCCCGACCACATCGCTCCGAGTGATCAGCTTACTAAAGGTATCATCGGTACCGGTGGTATCGGTCGTAGTAGCTACCACTTCACCAGCAACGAGGCTTGCCGTCTGGTTGCTCTTTGTGATGTGGACAACAACCACCTTACTCAAGCGCAAAACATGGCTAAACAACGCTTTGGTCAAGAGTGCGCTACCTATCACTACTACCGCGATCTGATCAACGACCCCAACGTCGACATCGTTCACATCGCAACTCCTCCCCACTGGCACGGTATTATGGCTGCCGAGGCTGCCGAGGCAGGCAAAGATATCTGGTGCGAGAAACCCTTTACCCGTACTATCGGCGAGGGTAAACGTGTAGTTGAGGCTGTTAAACGCAATGGTCGTATCCTGCGTCTGAACACCTGGTTCCGTTTCAAAGACACCTTCTACGGTTTGGGTACCGACGTTAAACCTCTGAAAAAGTTGGTTGATAGCGGTCTGCTCGGTTGGCCTCTGAAAGTTACCATCTCGGCTCACACCGGTTTTAACTGGAAATTCTTCTGGGTAGGTAAAGAGAACCTCCAACCCGAGACCGTTCCTGCAAACCTCGACTACGATATGTGGTTGGGTCCGGCTCCCTACAAACCCTACAACTCGCACCGTGTTCACTCGACCTTCCGTGGTTACTGGGACTATGATGGTGGTGGTCTGGGCGATATGGGTCAACACTACATCGACCCCGTTCAATACTTCCTGGGCAAAGACAACGAGTCGCCCATCAAGGTTGAGGTTGATGCTCCCGAGCAACACCCCGATGCAATCGGTACTTGGCGCAAAATCGTGTACACTTATGCTGACGGTTGCCAAATCATCCTCCAAGGTGAGGACCACGGCGACAAGAACGCTCCCTACATTGAGGGTCCCCTCGGCAAGGTTTACGCAGGTTTCCAATGCACCATCCCCGACGTGATGAACAAAATCGCCGAGATGCCCGATCCCGAGCCCCAAAACACCGATTTCTTGAAGTGCATACGCACCCGCGAGAAATTCGCTCTGGACGAGGAAATCGGACACCGCAGCTGTACCGTTGTGAACATGGCTCTCACCGCATTGCGTCTGAACCGCACCCTGCACTTCGACAACGAGAAACAATTGTTCATCAACGATGACGCCGCTAACCGTCTGCTCGACCAACCTATGCGCGGTCCTTGGAAATTGTAGTATCAAATTCTTAAAGTGAAAACAACTATGAAGATGAAAAAGATATTTTTAGCGTTGGCAGTTGCTGCCATGCTGCCCTTCTCGACTTTCGCACAAGACAGCCGAGGCCGTAGCATCGACACCATCATCGCCGACAACCTCCAAACCCTGCCCGCAGATAACGCCAAAGCCTACAACAAGGCTATGGACGAAATCGCTAAAACCGGTGCAAAGGGTGTTGAAATGCTGGTAACCAACCTCAATACCATCGGCAAAGAGCGCGCCGCTCTGGAGTACGCTATCAACGGTGTTGCATCGTATGTATCGACCGAGGACAAAGCTGCTCTCAAAAACGATGTTAAAGAGGGTCTGAAAGCCGGTATGGCTAAATTGGAGAACAAAGCTTACCAAGAGTTCGTTCTCTCGCAAATCGAGCTTCTGACCGAGGCTTCGGATGTAGAGTGGATTGTTGCTCTGCTGAAAGACGAGTACCTGAAAGGTCGTGCTATGCGCGTTCTTATCTCGACCACCGGTAGCGAGGCCAAGATTCTTGAGCTCGTTAACGCTGCAGAGAAACCCTGCCCCGCTCTGGCTTATGCCGTAGCAGAGAAAGGTATCGCAGAGGCCGAGGATAAGATGATCGCATGGGCTGCTTGCGACTGCGAGGCTGTTAAACGTATGGCTTACTACGCATTGAGCGAGGTAGGTACCAAGAAATCGGTTCCCGTTTTGGCAGCTGCTGCTAAAGCTGACAAATACACTTGGGTTCTGACTCGTGCAGAGGCTAAATGGAACACCAACGATGGTACCAACCAAAAAGAGGAGCAATACGCTTTCACCACTACCGCTACTTACGCTTACATCAACCTGCTGAACACTCTGGTTGAGAATGGTGACAACGCTACCGCTCTGAAAGCTGCTAAAGCTCTGCTCAAAGCCGCTAAAGGTAACAACGTTAAATGCGCTGCTCTCGACATCATCATGGCTGTTGAGGGTAAATCGGGTATCGGTTATGTAACCACCGCTCTGAAGAAAGGCGATCGCCCCTACCGCGTAGCTGCTCTCCGTGAGGCTGGTGATATCATCGACGCTGATGTTTACGCTGCAATCGTTAAGGTTCTGCCTAAACTCGCTGCCGAGACTCAAGTTGACGTTCTGAACTGGCTGGGTACCATGCACGCTACCGAGCAAGTGTCGACCGTTTGCGACTACATCGCTTCGGAGGATGCTGCTGTTGCTACTGCCGCTATCAAAGCTGCTAGCAAAATCGGTGGTGACGAGGCTCTCCAAGCTATCATCGCCGAGCTGGGTGGTGACAACGAGAAAGCTGCTTACGCTGCTCTGTTGTCGTTCAACGGTAACATCGGTGACGGTCTTGTAGCTGCTCTGGATAACAAAGCTGTTCAAGTTAACGCTCTGAAACTCATCGGTACTCGCCGCGTGAAAGCTGCTTCGGAGAAAGTATTCGGTCTGCTCGACTCGGAGAACGCTGCCGTAGCTCAAGCTGCTAAAGAGGCTCTCGCAGGTGTTGTTTCGATGAAAGATTTCGACGCTCTGTGCGCAAAACTCGAGGCTGCTGACAAAGCAGAGGTTGCTCTCTGGCAAAAAGCTCTCCGTTCGGCTCTCAACACCGAGGCTGCTGACGCTCAATCGAAAGCTGTTGTTGCCAAGATGAACGCAAGCAAAACTCCCGAGCGCTACTACTCGGTTCTGGCTCAAGCATCGAACGATGAGGCTATCAACGCTCTGATGAAAGCTTACGAGGGTGCAAACAAAGAGGCTGCTCTGGCTGCTCTGTTGACCATCAACAACGATAAGATGATTTGCAACCTTGCAAGCATCGCTGCTAAAAACGAGAACAACAAAGCCGTTCTGGCTCGTTACACCTCGCTCGTTAGCGCATCGAAAGGTCTGACCAACATCCAAAAATATCTGAAACTTGCTGACGGTCTGGCTCTGGCTAAAGACGACGCTTCGAAGAACACTTTGATCAACGCTCTGTCGAAAACTGCCGAGCTCCCCGCTCTCTACCTCGCTGCTCAATACCTCGACGCAGAGGGTACTCAAAAAGCTGCCGCTGCCGCTGTTAAGTTCATCGCAGGTAAGAACAAAGCCGAGGGTGGTGAGATTATCACTGCTGCTCTGAACAAAGCTCTTGCTCTGTACGACGGCTGGAAAGCTTCGAACGCTGACGCAGGTTACGCTGTTGATGAGATCAAGAAACACATCAACGAGATGCCTAAAGGCGCTCCCGAGTTCAAAGCATTCGCTTGGGGTAATGTAGTTCCCTTCTCGGAGGAGGTTGCTACCACTCCCAAAATGAAGAAAGCTGCTAAAGCTAAAGCTCTCAAAGCTGCTGCCGAGGCTGCTAAAGGTTGGGTAATCGATGGCGGTAAAGCTACCTTCGCAGGTACTGTTGCAGGTGCTGTTGCTACCGAGGCTACCTATGGCAACTTCGTTCTCTACACCGAGTGGAAATCGGAGGGCGAGGCAAGTCTGGGTGTACGTGGCATCCCCGCTACTATCGCTCTGAAACCCACCGCTGGTTGGAACGCAATGCTGGTTAACGTTGTTGACGAGCGTCTGACTGTAGTTCTCAATGGTAAAGAGATTATTTCGAACGTTATTATCGAGAACGCTCTCGACGCTTCGAAACCCACTCCTACCGAGGGCGCATTCATCCTCACTTCGGATGGCAAGGCTGTTGCTCTGCGCAACACCTTCATGAAAGCACTCCCCGCTACTCCCAAGTTCGAGCTTTCGGCAGAGGAGAAGAAAGAGGGCTTCCAAGTTCTGTTCGATGGTACTTCGCTCAACGAGTTCACCGGTAACAAAACTAACTATGTAACCAAAGACGGTACTATCTTCGTAACCGCTCAATACGGTGGTTCGGGTAACCTCTACACCAAGAAAGAGTACGGTAACTTCGTTCTCCGCTTCGAGTTCGCTTTCGTGAACCCCGGTGTGAACAACGGTATCGGTATCCGTACCCCCATGGGTGTTGACGCTGCTTACGATGGCATGGAGATTCAAGTTCTGGATCACCACTCGCCCATCTACGCTGGTTGGTTGAAACCCCAACAACACCACGGTGCTGTTTACGGTATCATCAAACCCGAGATCATCACCTTCCCCGAGCTGGGTACTTGGAACACCGAGGAGATCTATGCTAACGGCGACCACATCCGCGTAACCGTTAACGGTCAAGTAATCCTCGACGGTAACATCCGCGAGGCTTGCCAAGGCCACAACGTAGCTCCCGATGGTTCGAACAAGAACCCCTACACTCTGGATCACAAGAACCACCCCGGTCTGTTCAACGAGAAAGGCCACATTGGTCTGCTCGGTCACGGTCCTGGTATCAAGTTCCGTAATATCCGTATCAAAGAGCTGAAATAAGAAGCCGTCTAACGAGGTGATTTTATCGTTACGCTAACCCTCGAAATCCTCATTTACGTCAAGTAAACTGCGGTTTCTCGGGTAGCGCGAGCCTCAAAATCCCTCTCGTTATACAACTTCTTCGATAAGAAGGCCCCGACCGTGAGGTTGGGGCCTTTTGTTTGGGATAGAGGAGGGTGTTAGGCTTAATTCCGCCGGTCTGCGGCCCTCAAAATTCCTCTCGTTATACAACTTCTTCGATAAGAAGGCCCTGACCGCGAGGTTGGGGCCTTTTGTTTTTGGGGGCAGCGGTGGCTGTTGATTGCGTGTGAGGCTCTTTTTGTTGGTGGTTTGGACAGGAAGCGGAGGTGGGTGTTGGGCTTGTGAGATTGGGGCACTGCTTTTGTGTTTATGCAGGCACTAATCAGTATGTTATGTGTGCGGAAAGAGTTATCGGCAGGGTGCCGAGGTGGTCTATTCTTGAGGAGTTGTCGCCAGCGAGGTTGTTGGGCGAGACCAACCATTTGAACAACCTTGTCTATGTGGTTCGTGGGTATGAGTGTCCCGCTGTGATGATGGAGATTGGACGTCTGCGCGAGATAGCCTTTAGGGATGCGGGCGGAGGTACGGGGCGCTCCATGGATGTGGACGAGGGTGATTTGGCCGAGGATGGCTATATGCAGATGATAGTGTGGGATCCCTATGCGCGTCAGATTGTGGGTGGCTATCGCTTTATCATCTCGACCGACACCCATCCGCACCACCTCTCTACCGAGCTCTACTTTGCCTTCAGCGAGCGCTTCCGAACCCACTTCTTGCCCCATACCATCGAGCTTGGCCGTTCGTTCATCCAACCGCGATACCAATCGGGTAGGGGTGGAATCTTCGCGCTGGACAACCTGTGGGATGGCATGGGGGCTGTGGTGAGTCGCTGTTCGGATGTGCGCTACCTGTTCGGCAAGGTGACTATCTATGCCGACTATCCGATGGAAGCAAAACAGCTGCTCTATGCCTTTCTGTATAAATTCCATGGAGTGGATGAGCCGTTGGTTGTGGCACGCCCCGAATTTGCCGTTAAAATGGATGTGGAACGGTATAAAAAGTTGTTCAATGGTGGGAATTATCAGGAAAATTTACGAATTTTGCAATTGGAACTAAAAGCCCGAGGGGAGAGCATCCCCCCGCTGATAAAATCATACATTAACCTTTCACCTGCGATGATGGTGTTCGATGCTGTTCGCAACGACGATTTCGGTGGTGTAGAGGAGCTGGCTATCCTTTTGGCAGTCGGCGACATCTATCCGCAGAAGTTGGAGCGCCATTTCGTACAAAAACAAAAAGTCCTATGAAAATGAAAAACCTGATGATTGCAGCTGCCTCGCTTCTGCTGACGGCTGCATGTGCGCCCCAAGGCCCGCAAAAGAGCATCGAGCTGCCCTTCCAGGGTAACACCTATGTAACCCAAATCGAGGAGCCTGCGATTGCTAATGCATCGAAAGTAATCGACACTCGTAGCGGTCTGCTCAAAGATTGGAGCAACCCCGAGGTTGTTATCTCGCTCTACTTCCGCACCACCACTACCGGCAACTTCGACTTGAGCCTTCGCGCAGCTAACCCCGAGGGTACCGAGGCTTCGGAGCTCTCGTTTACCTATGGCGGCAAAACTCGCAAAGTGGAGGTCGAGAGTGCCGAGATGAGCGACTACAAGGTTGGTAGCTTCAAGGTTGCCGAGCCCGGTTACGTTAAGATTGATATTCAGGGCGTTGGTGCTACTCCTGCGGGTGCGCAATTCGCTCGTATCGAGTCGTTTACCGTTTGCGGTAGCGCTGTTGCTGATACCTGCAACTATGTTCCTACCAGCAAGGTTAAAGATAACTATTGGTTCCGTCGTGGTCCGTCGGTTCACTTCGGCTATGAGCTTCCCGCAGGTGATGTTGAGTATTTCTATACCGAGGTGCTCGTTCCCGAGGGTGAGGATGTTCCCTGCACCTACTTCATGCTGACCGGCTTTGCTCAAGGCTATATGGGTATCCAATCGCTCGAGGGTGGCCGTCGTTCGGTGCTCTTCTCGGTTTGGAGCCCCTACAGCACCGATGACCCCCGCGAGATTCCCGAGGAGGACCGCGTAGTGTGCCTGCGCAAGGGTGATGGTGTGACCGTTCGTGACTTCGGCAACGAGGGCTCGGGTGGCCAAAGCTTCTCGAAATACCCCTGGAAGACCGGCGAGACCTACAAAACTCTGGTTCAAGTAACCCCCGACGGCAAAGGCCGCACCGTATATACCGGCTACTTCTGTGACGAGAAGGGCGAGTGGCACCTGATTGCATCGTTCCGTCGCCCCAAGACCAATACTTGGTACAAGGGCGCTCACTCGTTCCTCGAGTGCTTCCGTCCCGAGACCAGCTACATGAGCCGCCAAGTTCGCTTCAAGAACCAATGGGCTCGTATGGCCGATGGCACATGGGTTGAGGTTACCAAAGGTACCTTCACCTGCGACGGCACAGGCCGCAGCGGTATGCGTGGTGACAAATATGGTGCTCTGGAGAACAACGAGTTCGTGCTGAAGAACTGCGGTTTCTTTGGCGAGACCCAAGAGTATGGCACCAAGTTCGAGCGCGAGCCTAATGGTGAGGCTCCCGTTATTGATTTCGAGGCGCTTAAGAAACTCTAATTGTAAAGTCGCCTAATAAGGCGACCTCGGAATAGGAGAAAAAGAATAAACGAGTGTGTCCAAAAAACTTATTGGACACGCTCGTTGCTTTTGTTTTGAGTGCGGAGATTTGCTTTGTGGGCGTTTTTGAGCGGGAATTGTTAACAAAATGGCAATAACTTGTAGTGTGGAACGGTTTTAGTCGAGCGGCATAATTGCTAATTTTGCGTTTGACTAATATCACAAATTATGTCTGAAATCAAAAAAATCGGAATTGATATCCAACTCGACGAGGCTGTGGCGCAAGGCGTCTACTCCAACTTCGCCATCATCTCGCACTCGTCTTCGGAATTCGTGCTCGATTTCGCGGCAACAATGCCCGGCGTACAGAAAGCCAGAATCAAAAGCCGCGTGGTGCTCGCCCCCGAACATGCTAAACGCCTGTTGCTCTCGCTCCAAGAGAACATCACCCGATATGAGAGCGCTATGGGACGCATCAACATCCCCACACCTCCCATGACCGATGACGACCCTACACAGGTGACTATGGGTTTCAGCATGGGCGAGGCCTAAATCAGAGAAGTAATAATACTCAATATGCGCTTGCTCAACCACTCCGAATGGTCGGGGGTGGTTGTGCATGCTTTTATGACAAACTATGGAAGAGAAAGATAAACAGTTTTACGACAAGTTCGAAACCACACTCGAGATGAATCTGCTCTCGCAGTGCACCTCGCTCGGTGTGCTCGAAGGCTCGCTGCTCGCCTCGGACGATATTGACGCCCGCTGGAAGGAGTTTGCACCCGAATATATGGCCGACGCCGTGCCCCAACTCAATGACTACCCTGCCGCCGCAATCGCATGGGCAGGCTATGTGGGTATGGCTGTGGCTCACCGCTGGGACGAGGATTGGATGAAATACTCCACCGAGCCCTATGCGGCGCTTCATGGTGAGCGTGGATTCGATGATATGGACGAGTATATCGTGCAGAATATCTTGGGCCTGTCGCTCGATTCGCCCGAGGCTATCCGTATGGAGGATGTGATGCGTGGATGTGCCCAAACTGCTATTACGCAGATTCGCCACGAGCAGATTGAGGGCCAAACCACCCGTGCATTCTATGTCTTTGCGCGTACAGCCCGTGTGATGTTCCGCATAGGTGCAGCTATGGAGCTGTTCCGCTTGGGCTACCGCTTCGAGAAGTTCGCTCCCGAGGCGCCCATCAGTTAATTTGAGCTAACACTACCTACTTTTATGAAAAAACTACTACTATCCGCCGTTCTCTGCTGTTTGACAACACTTGCAGCATCGGCACAACTGCGCCTTACGGCCGACAATATTGACCAAATCCTCGCCGAAATGACCCTCGAGGAGAAGTGCCACCTTGTGGTGGGTACATCGTTCCTCTCGGATGCGGAGACAAAAGCCGTGGTGGGCTATACCCGCCGAATTGTCCCCGGTGCTGCCGGAACGACCTTCCCCATCGAGCGATTGGGAGTCCCCGCGATTGTCTTTGCCGATGGCCCGCAGGGATTGCGTATCTCTCCCACACGCTCGGGTACGGAGCAAACATTCTACTGCACAGGTATGCCTATCGGTATGTTGATGGCCTCGACATGGAACGATGAGCTGGTAGAAGAGGTGGGCGCTGCCGTGGGCGAAGAGGTGCTGGACTACAATGTTGATGTGATTCTGGGCCCGGGTGCCAACCTTATGCGTAACCCGCTGTGTGGCCGCAACTTCGAATACTACTCCGAGGACCCTGTGCTCTCGGGCAAGACCGCTGCGGCTATGATTCGCGGTGTGCAGTCCAAAGGCGTGGGCACCTCGATGAAACACTTTGCGGTTAATAATCAAGAGATTAACCGCCTAGCAAACGACTCGCGTGTCGAGATTCGCCCCTTGCGCGAGCTCTATCTGCGTAACTTCGAGATAGCTATCCGTGAGTCGCAACCGTGGACCATCATGACCTCGTATAACTTTGTCAATGGCCGCTACACATCGGAGGATGCGGGCCTGCTCGACAGCATTATGCGACGCGAGTGGGGCTTCCGTGGTGCCGTTGTGTCGGATTGGGGCGGCGGCGTGGATGTGGTGCGCCAAATGCAGGCCGGCAACGATATGCTCCAACCGGGATTCACCAGACTCTACGAAGAGTTACTCAGTGGTGTGAAGGAGGGTCGTTTGGATGTCAAAGACCTCGACGCTTGCTGTCGCCGTACGCTGGAGCTTGCCGTGCGCTCGCCCAAGTTCCGCGGATATAAGCCCTCGAACTCCCCCGACCTGAAAACTCATGCCGAGGTGTCGCGCCGTGCCGCTGCCGAGGGTATGGTACTGCTCAAAAACGAGGGTGAGGCTCTGCCTATCGCCACCGACCGCAAGGTTGCGCTGTTCGGAACAACCTCGTATAAGTTTATCGCCGGAGGTACAGGCTCGGGCGAGGTCAATAAACCCTACGTTGTGGAGATGCGCGACGGTATGATTGCCGCAGGATACGAGCTCGACGACGCGCTCGACAAGATGTATATCGACCACATGGCACGCGAGAAGGAGCGTCTGGAGCCCATCAACTCCAAACGTCTGTGGTGTGTGCCCAAGTTTGTGGAGAAACAACTCCCCAACCCCGATGAGATTGCTGCTGCGGCCGCTGCGACCACCGATGCTGCCATTATCACCATCGGTCGCAACTCGGGTGAAGGCTACGACCGCCATATCAAGGATGACTATATGCTTACTGCCGATGAGCTGGCGCTGATTGAGGCTGTGGGTCGTGCCTACCACAAGGCGGGCAAGCGTGTGACCGTGGTACTCAACGTGTGCGGTCTGGTGGATGTCGCCGAGTGGCGTGATAGCGTGGATGCGATTCTGCTCTGCTGGTTGCCGGGCCAAGAGGGCGGTAATGCCGTTGCGGATGTGATTAGTGGCAAATACTCGCCGAGTGGCCACCTGCCCGCAACCATGCCCATGCGATATAGCGATGTGAAGGCACAAACCTTCCCCGAAGATATATATGTCGATGACCGTAACGCCTCGTTCTATCGTTACAGCGACAAGGAGAAGATGTACGAGCAACCCGATATCGACTACACCAACTACTACGAGGGTATCTACGTAGGTTATCGTGACTATGTGACCCGTGGTGTTGAGGTTGCCTATCCGTTCGGCCATGGTCTGACCTACTCTACCTTCGAGGTTGACCGTATGCGCTCGGCGCTGAAGGGTGACACCCTCGAGGTTCGTTGCCGCGTGCGTAATACAGGCTCGCGTGCCGCCAAACAGGTGGTGCAGCTCTACACCTCGCAACAAGCCCCCTCGATGGATAAACCCGCACTCGAGCTGCGTGGATATGTCAAGAGCTGTGAACTGCAACCGGGCGAGAGCCAAACCCTCACCATCCGCGTTCCGCTCTACTACCTCGCGGCCTACGACGAGCAGGGTGTTCGTTGGGCGGTCGATGCCGATACCTATACGCTTCACCTCGGATTCTCGGTTGAGGATCTTCGTACATCGAGCAAGGTTACTCTGCGTAAGGCGCGCTATACGCCCACAAGCGATGTTATGCGTCCCGAGATTCCGTATGGTTCGACTATATTCATTGAGAAGCCTACAACACAACGCTTCCCACTATAACATTAAAGGGTGCCCACTCGGGCACCCTTTAATGTTATAGTGAGGCGGTTATGTTAGATAACTTCGGCAACTACAAACGTACTGCCGCCGACAAACACAACGCCATCCTTGGGCGCATGGGCGTGAGCATATTTTACAGCCTCGCTGACACCCTCTACTACCACACCCTCGATACCCGCGGCGGCAAAGGCACTCGCAAGGCGTTCGGCGGGCAGGGCACGCTCAACCGACGCGGCAGTGAACACATAGTGTGCATCGCGGGGCATAAGCGGCAGTATAGAGTCAATGTCCTTGTCACTCACAACACCAAGCACCATCCACAGCTCCGAGCCACCGAGTGCTGTCACCTGCTCCATCACATCTCGTAGTCCGTGGGCGTTGTGCGCCGTGTCACAGATTGTCAGCGGTGCGGTATCGATGCTCTGCCAGCGGCCCATAAGACCCGTTTGGAAGGCGGCATCGCGGAATCCCTCGCGCAGTGCGCGGTTGTTTATCGTAAGGTCGGTATGGTCGTGCAGAATCTTGAGCGCGGTGAAGGCCGTAATGATATTCTTGCGCTGGCAGCGACCCTCGAGGTCGTACTCCAGCTCGCGCGTCGTGCCGTTGCCCACAGCCTCGATGGTGTAGCGGCTGCGACCTCCGCCAATGGGCTTGACCTCGGTGCAGCGGAATGCTTGGTCGGCAAAGCAGATAGGGGCGGTCATCGTAACGGCCGCCTGCTCAAACACCTCATCACTCTCGGGATGGCTCTCGCCTATGATTACGGGTGTGGCACGTTTGATGATGCCTGCCTTCTCGGCTGCAATCTTGGCTATGCTGTCTCCCAGCAGAGCGGTGTGCTCAAGACCGATATTGGTGATTACACACAGCTCGGGAGCGATGATATTGGTGGCATCGAGCCTTCCACCGAGCCCCGTTTCGATAACGGCAACATCCACATCACACCTCTCGAAATATTTGAAAGCCAGCGCCGCCGTCATCTCGAAGAACGACAGCCCGAGGCTCTCCATGCTCTGGCGATAGCGCTCCACAAAGTGGATAACCTCACTCTCCTCTATCATCTGTCCATCGACACGGATTCGCTCGCGGAAGTCGCGCAGGTGGGGCGAGGTGAACAATCCTACGTGGTAGCCTGCCGACTGCAACACCGAGGCTATGGTATGCGATACGGAACCCTTGCCGTTGGTTCCCGCAACGTGGATTGTGCGGTAGTGCTGTTGGGGGTTGCCGAGTGTGCGACAGAAGCGACGAATGTTGTCGAGTCCGGGCTTATATGCGTCACTGCCGATGTTCTGGAATGAGGGCAGGGCGTGGAACAGATAGTCGAGGGTTTCGGTGTATGTCATGATGGTCTATTTTCTCTTTTTACTCTTTTGAGGTGCATCCACGAGCAGGTCGCGGCGGCGTGTGCGATAGGCTATGTAGTAGAGCGCCGAGAGGGCTACAAGCAGGTGCGCAAGGCGCAGAATAAGGTCGCCGTGGCGAGTGTAGAATGTTGTGCGTGAGTTGATTTCGATGTCAGCCGACAACACTCCGCGCTCATCCCAACCCAGACGCTCAAGCACCTCGCCTCGGGGCGATATTACGCCCGAGATTCCGGTGTTGGCGCTGCGGGCAATGCTGCGACGGTTCTCGATGGCACGCAGACGCGAGTAGTCGAAATGTTGGCGATGGATGGGTGATGTTCCCCACCAGCCGTCGTTGGTGATGATGGTCAGAAGCTCCGCGCCACGGCGAACATACTCGGCCATGTGCGCTCCGTAGATGGACTCGTAGCAGATGCCTGTCGAGTAGCGCTTGCCACAGGTCGAGAAGACGTGGCGTATGGTGTCGCTGCCGAGCTGACCTGTTGTGCCTCCGAGGTCTACAATCTTGTCGTACAGTAGTCGCAGGATGGCCCAATCGGGCATCATCTCGACACCGATAACCAGCTTCGATTTGTGGCTCAACTCGATGTTTGCGGTGGTGTCAA
>JAZQXR010000085.1:0-3032 GCA_045632975.1 Rikenellaceae bacterium | reverse complement strand
AAACGCCATACGCTGTGGTGCGGCAACCCGATATTCCTCGAAGATATACAACTCGAAATACTCATCAGTGACGGAACATACCATGACAGACCACTACGAAAAGCAGCATCGGGCCGAGCACGCCGATAGTGCCCTCGATGTGATGAAGGGGGTGAGCGAACAACCCATCACCAATCCTCACTTTGTGCGCAAACGTCGCCCCACACTCACCACCGACCAATATGTCGAGGGAATCTTGCGTGGCGATATGACGGTGCTGTCGCAAGCCATCACCCTTGTCGAGAGCAATAACCCTGCCCACTACGCCCAAGCACAGGAGATTATCGAGAAGTGCCTGCCTCATGCGGGTCGTTCGATTCGTATCGGTATTACGGGTGTTCCGGGTGCGGGCAAATCGACCTTTATCGAGGCTGTCGGCGGAATGGTTACCGACAAAGGACATAAGCTTGCCGTGCTTGCCATCGACCCCAGCTCCGAACGTAGCGGTGGCTCGATTCTGGGCGATAAAACCCGTATGGTGGGACTCTCGGCCAACCCCAAAGTGTTCATCCGTCCCTCGCCGAGCGCCGGCTCGCTGGGTGGCGTGGCACGCAAGAGCCGCGAGACTATCGTGCTGTGTGAGGCGGCAGGTTTCGATGTGGTGTTTATCGAGACCGTGGGTGTGGGCCAGAGCGAGACTACCGTTCACTCGATGGTCGATATGTTCCTGCTGTTGCAAATTGCGGGCGCGGGTGATGAACTGCAAGGTATCAAACGAGGTATTATGGAGATGGCCGATATGATGGTTATCACCAAGGCCGAGGGCGACAACCTCCACCGTGCTGAACTTGCCCGTCGCCAATTTGCCAATGCGCTGATGCTCTTCCCGCTGGGTGAATCGGAGTGGAGCCCGCAGGTGTTCTGCTGCTCGTCGGTGCAGAAAACGGGCCTCGAAGAGGTGTGGCGTGGTGTCGAGGAGTTTATTATGTTCGTCAAACGTAACGGCTACTACTATCGCAACCGCCATAACCAAAACCGCTATTGGATGCGCGAAACCATCAACGATACGCTCCGAAGCAGCTTCTACCAGAATCCCGAAATCGCAGCTGCGCTCGAAGAGTGCGAACTGCTTGTGCGAGAGGATAAGATGAGCTCGTTTGTAGCTGCCAAAAAGCTGCTCGATATATATTTTGCCAAAAAATAAAACTTAATTTTAAAGTATAGAGACGTGAAACTGAAATTAGACTTCAAACCTAAATTGTTCACCAAACTCGCCAACTACGACCGCCAAACATTTATCAATGACCTTGTTGCAGGTCTGATTGTCGGTATCGTGGCTCTGCCCCTTGCCATTGCATTCGGTATCGCGAGTGGTGTGAGCCCTGTTCAAGGACTCGTTACGGCTATCATCGGTGGCTTTATTGTGTCGCTGCTGGGTGGCTCGAGTGTCCAAATCGGTGGACCTACGGGCGCATTCATCGTTATCGTGGCCGGCGTTATTGCCGAACATGGCCTCGGTGGACTTATGATTGCAACCATCATGGCGGGTGTGATTCTCGTGCTGATGGGTGTGTTCAAACTTGGTGTTGTGATTAAGTTTATCCCCTATCCGATTGTGGTCGGATTTACGGGCGGTATTGCGCTGACCATCTTCACCACCCAAATCAAAGACCTGACGGGCATGAGTATCGACCAAGTTCCCGCCGACTTCCTCTCGAAATGGGCTTGCTACTTCCAAAACCTCGGCTCGATTGACCCGTGGGCGCTGGGTATCGGCATTGTGAGCATTGCCATTATCGCGCTTACACCCAAAATCTCGAAGAAGATTCCCGGCTCGCTTGTGGCTATTATCCTGATGACCGTTGTTACGGTGTGCTTGCAGAAGTTTGCGGGCGTGACCTCGATTGAGACCATCGGCCAACGCTTCCCCGAGATTACAGGAGGCTTTGCCCTGTCGGATCTCAAACCCACAGGTTTTAGTATCAGCCTTTCGCAACTCTCGCCCCTCTTCTCGGTGGCATTCACCATCGCCATCCTCGGCGCTATCGAGTCGCTGCTGTCGGCTACCGTGGCTGATGGTGTTACGGGTGACCGCCATAGTGCCAATACCGAGCTTATCGGTCAGGGTATCGCCAATATCGTTGTGCCCTTCTTCGGTGGTATCCCCGTTACGGGCGCTATCGCGCGTACCATGACCAATATCAATAACGGCGGTAAAACCCCCATCGCAGGTGTTATCCATGCGCTGGTGCTGTTGCTTATCCTGCTGTTCCTCACCCCGCTGATTGTCCATATCCCTATGGCTTGCCTCGCGGGTGTGCTGGTTGTGGTGTCGTACAATATGAGCGGCTGGCGTACCATCCGTGCACTTATGCACTCGCCTGTGAGCGATGTTGTGGTGCTCTTTTCGACCATGATTCTGACCGTGGTGTTCGACCTTACCATCGCTATCGAGATTGGCCTGCTGTTGGCTGTTATCCTCTTTATGAAACGTCTGATGGAGACCACCAACATCTCGGTTGTTACCGACGAAATTGACCTCGCCAAGGGTACCGATAACTCGCACCACGAGTTGCTTAACCTTGCCGATGGTGTCGAGGTGTACGAGATTGAGGGCCCCTTCTTCTTTGGTGTGGCTAATAAGTTTGACGATATTATGCGTAACCTCGAGGAGAAGTCGCGCGTGCGTATCATCCGTATGCGCCGTGTGCCTTTTATTGACTCGACCGGTATCCACAACCTTGAGTCGCTTATCGAGTCGTCGCATGCACAAGATATTGCGGTCATACTGTCGGGTGTAGGCTCGTCGGTGCGCACTACGCTCCATAATGCGGGCGTGGATAAGCTGATTGGCGAGGAGAATATCTGCTCCAATATCCAAATCGCTGTCGAGCGTGCAAACTCGCTTGTCGTAGCACAAGAGAAATAGAGATACAAATAAGTATTATTGCGCTTCGGGCGGACTCTCACAGTGAGAGCCCGCCCGAATGTTTTCAGAATATTGGTAACGAGAATATAGAACTCCCACTCACCTAATTGTGAATTGTGAATTG
>JAZQXR010000084.1:0-4366 GCA_045632975.1 Rikenellaceae bacterium | reverse complement strand
TGGTGCAATGCGACTATCGAGGTTGATGGATGCATGTACAGTGGCGAGGTACTGCTCGGAAGCGCCTCGGAGGTGAGCGAGAGTGCAATTATCCGCATTGTTGAGTGCGATGCGCCACAACTGCTAAAGCTCAATGGCGAGCCTATTCCTCAAATTTCGGTGGAGCTCCCCGAAGATGTAGTCAAGCGCTATCAAGAGCTCATATCGAGCAGCATAAAGAGCTGTCCATGTGGCAAGATTGTGGCCGATATGGACTCTCTGCACCGAGTAGACTTATTCACAAGACTTGTGATTTCGCGCCTCGAGCGCAAGTGCGGCGTGGTAGATAACACCTTCGACAGGAGCTACATGAATTGGAGTCAAACCATGTACAGCATGCTGTTCCGTGCCATGGGCGACCACAAGAATCAAGACGCATTCCAAACCCTTGCCGCAACCGTTCCCTATACAGCACTCTCGCGCGAGCGCTACAATGGCAATAACGTCGAGATTCTGCTTATCGGCGCGTCCGGCCTGCTGAACCGCTACGAAGGCGACAGCCACACCCGACAAATCAAGGGCGACTTCGAGTATCTTGCCCGCAAATACAACATTACAGCCATGAAGGGTGGCGAGTGGACTCTCTCCGGAATAAACCCCAACAACCACCCCATTGTCCGAATCTCACAACTCGCAGCATACTTCAGCAACACGGACTTCATCTTCGACAAACTACGCGGATGCCGCACGGCCGAGGATATTCACGCTTTGCTGGGCAGTGGCGCAGGTCGCGTATCGGAGTATTGGGAGGGACACTCCATCCCCGGCAACCGTACTCCGCGCAAGAGCAAAACCATCGGCCACGACAAGATTAACGTGCTGGGTATCAACTTTGCTGTGCCTCTGATTTTTGCATACGGCCGACGCCTCCAGAACGAGGACATCAAAGAGCAAGCGCTCGACCTATTGGAGTCACTCGAGGTCGAAAACAACTCTGTAACAAAACATTGGAGTGGCCACGGAGTAGTACTCAAGAGCGCATTCGATTCGCAAGCCGTAATCGAACTCGAGAACTCTTTCTGCAAGGGTCACGAGTGTTGGCACTGTCCAATAGGCCGCCGCGAGATAAAAAATGCCCTCAATATGGGTGTTATTCAAAAAAAATAAGTACCTTTACGCTTTATTAGTCAATAATTTTAGAGACCATGGATATAGTATCATCAATAATCAAGTTCTTCTTCGGTTCGAAAAGCGACAAGGACCGCAAGGAGATTCAACCTTATGTTGATAAGATTAAGGCTATCTACCCCTCCATTCAAGCCCTCGACAACGACGGCCTGCGTGGTCGTAGCGCAGCCCTTCGCGCCGAGATAGCAGAGTATATTCGCCCCGAGGAGGAGCGCATATCTCAACTCAAAATCGAACTCGAAAAGGAGGGCGTATCACTCACACAAAAGGAGAAAATATCGAAAGAGGTGGACAACCTCGTAGGCGAAATCGACAAGAAAATCGAGGTTAAACTCGACGAGATTCTGCCCGAGGCCTTCGCCATCATGAAAGATACCGCACGACGCTTCGCCGAGGCCGAGACCGTAGAGGTTACCGCAAATGCTTTCGACCGCAGTCTTGCCGCTTCGAAGGAGTTTGTCAATATCGTAGGCGACAAGGCGGTATATAACACAAGCTGGGTTGCAGCAGGCAACACCGTACGCTGGGATATGGTTCACTACGACTGCCAGCTGTTCGGTGGCGTTGTTCTGCACAAAGGTAAAATCGCCGAGATGGCTACCGGTGAGGGTAAGACACTGGTTGCAACCCTGCCCGTATTCCTCAATGCGCTTGCCGGCAAGGGTGTTCATATGGTGACCGTCAACGACTATCTGGCACGACGTGACTCGGAGTGGATGGGCCCGATGTACCAATTCCACGGTCTGTCGGTGGATTGCATCGACTCGCATCAGCCCAACTCGGAGGCTCGTCGCAAAGCATACTTGGCCGACATCACCTTCGGTACCAACAACGAGTATGGTTTCGACTACCTGCGCGACAACATGTCAATCTCGCCCTCGGATATGGTACAGCGCAAACACCACTTTGCGATTGTCGATGAGGTCGACTCGGTGTTGATTGACGACGCTCGTACCCCGCTTATCATCTCGGGTCCCGTTCCCAAAGGTGACGACCAGATGTTTGAGCAGTATCGCGGCCCCATCGAGAAAATCTACTCGGCACAACAAGCGCTGGTTACAAGTCTGGTTAGCGAGTCGCGCAAACTGATTGCATCGGGCGATGCCGAGCAAGGCGGCATACTGCTGTATCGTGCATACAAGGGTCTGCCCAAATACAAACCGCTGATTAAGTTCCTCAGCGAAACCGGTGTCAAAACCCTGATGCAAAAGACCGAGAATATCTACATCCAAGATAACAATCGTCGTCTGCCCGAGATTATTGACGAGCTCTACTTCGTTATCGACGAGAAGCTCAACTCGGTGGAGCTGACAGACAAGGGTCACGACTTCCTCTCGAATATGTTTGGTGAGGATGGTTTCTTCGTGCTGCCCGACATTGGTTCGACCGTTGCCGACCTCGAGAAGAGCGAGCTCTCGGCCGAGGAGAAAGCGACCAAAAAGGACGAGGTTATCAGCGAGTACGCCGTAAAATCGGAGCGCGTTCACACCGTGAACCAACTACTCAAGGCGTTCAGTATGTTCGAGAAAGATATCGAATATGTGGTTATGGACAACAAGGTAAAGATTGTCGATGAGCAAACAGGACGTATCCTCGAGGGTCGTCGCTACTCGGACGGTCTGCACCAAGCGATCGAGGCCAAAGAGCGCGTGAAGGTCGAGGCTGCAACCCAGACCTTTGCTACCATCACCTTGCAGAACTACTTCCGTATGTACCACAAGCTGGGCGGTATGACCGGTACTGCCGAGACCGAGGCAAGTGAGTTCTGGAACATCTACAAACTGGATGTCGTAACCATCCCGACCAACAAGCCCGTCCTCCGTGACGACCGCGACGACCTTATCTATAAGACCAAGCGCGAGAAGTACAACGCCGTAATTGAGGAGATTAACCGTCTGGTGCATGAGGGTCGCCCCGTGCTCGTTGGTACTACCTCGGTAGAGGTATCGGAGTTGCTCAGCCGCATGCTCAAACTCCGTGGCATCAAACACAATGTACTCAACGCAAAACAGCACCAACTCGAGGCACAAGTGGTTGCCGAGGCTGGTCGCGCAGGTCAGGTTACCATCGCTACCAACATGGCAGGTCGTGGTACCGATATCAAGCTGGGCGAAGATGTTAAGGCTGCGGGTGGTTTGGCCATCCTCGGTACCGAGCGTCACGAGTCGCGCCGTGTAGACCGCCAGCTGCGTGGTCGTGCAGGACGTCAAGGAGACCCCGGTTCGTCGCAATTCTTCGTTTCGCTCGAGGACGACCTGATGCGTCTGTTCGGCTCGGAGCGTATCGCCTCGATGATGGACAAAATGGGTCTGCAAGAGGGCGAGGTTATCCAAGCCAGCATGATGTCGAAGGCTATCGAGCGCGCACAAAAGAAGGTCGAGGAGAACAACTACGGTATCCGTAAGCGCCTGCTCGAGTACGACGATGTAATGAACTCGCAACGTACCGTAATCTACACTCAACGTAAACACGCACTCTATGGCGAGCGTATCGAGATTGACCTCAATAATATTATGTACGACTTCGCCGAGGACTTTATCGAGAACTACCGTGGCGTAGATTTCGAGGACTTCGGTTTCGAGATGATTCGTCTGATTGGTGTTCAACCCTCGTTCGACGCAACTAAATACGAGAAAGCGTCTAAAGCAGATTTGGCTGATGCTATCGTTACCGATATTCGCACAGCCATCGACCGCCGCGCTCAAAACGTAGCCACCACCGCGATGCCCATCATCGAGAAAGTCTACACAGAGCAAGGCTCAATGTACGAGAATATCCGAATCCCCGTCACCAACGGCAAGTTGGGCTACAACGTGTCGGTAGACCTCAAGAAGTGCTACGAGAGCGGTTGCTCGGAGATTTACAAGATGTTCAGCAAGCTGGTTATGCTCACCACCATCGACGACAACTGGCGTGAGCACCTGCGCGAGATGGACGAGTTGCGCCACAGCGTACAAAACGCATCGTACGAGCAGAAAGACCCGCTGTTGATTTACAAACTCGAGTCGTTCAATCTGTTCAGCAAGATGTTGCTCAAGATTAACCGCGAGGTACTCTCGATTCTTACCAAAGGCTACCTGCCCGTACGCGGAGCTTCGGCCGATGGCGAGAGCGCAGCAATGCAACAACAACGCGAGCGCCAACGTGTGGATGTGAACAAACTCCACGCATCGCGCATGGCGGCAGCGGCACAAGCGGG
>JAZQXR010000083.1:0-44998 GCA_045632975.1 Rikenellaceae bacterium | reverse complement strand
TGGGGCAGACTGTAAATCTGCTGACGTACGTCTTCGGTGGTTCGAATCCATCTTCTCCCACTCAATCCGAATCCGGTTCGCTACGGCGAATTGGATTTTCGGGTTAGAAAACCGGTCGTAAAGACCTTCCGGTTGTCGGTTCGTGCCGTCAATCGGATTTTGTGGGCTTAATAACGACCAAAACCGACGAGTCCCAGGGCTCGTAACAATGCGGAAGTAGCTCAGTTGATAGAGCATTAGCCTTCCAAGCTAAGGGTCGCGAGTTTGAGCCTCGTCTTCCGCTCTAAAAAACAACGCAACTATGTGATACATACGATGTGTGTCACGTAGTTGTTTGTATGAGAAACACAAGCGAAGAATAAAAGACTTTAATAAATTTACTTAATATTGTTTCAACTATGGCAAAAGAAAAATTTGACAGATCGAAGCCGCACGTGAACATTGGTACCATCGGTCACGTTGACCACGGTAAAACCACTCTGACCGCTGCGATCACTACCGTTCTCGCAAACAAAGGTCTTTCGGAGCTCCGTTCGTTCGACTCGATCGACAACGCACCCGAGGAGAAAGAGCGTGGTATCACCATCAACACCGCTCACGTAGAGTACCAAACCGCTAGCCGTCACTACGCTCACGTAGACTGCCCCGGCCACGCCGACTACGTTAAGAACATGGTTACCGGTGCTGCTCAAATGGACGGTGCTATCCTCGTAGTAGCTGCTACTGACGGTCCTATGCCCCAAACCAACGAGCACGTACTGCTTGCAAAACAAGTAAACGTTCCCCGTATCGTAGTATTCCTTAACAAATGCGATATGGTTGACGATGCTGAGATGCTCGACCTCGTTGAGATGGAGGTTCGCGATCTGCTCGCAAAATACGATTTCGATGAGAACAGCCCCATCATCCGCGGTTCGGCTCTTGGTGGTCTGAACGGTGAGCCCCAATGGGAGGAGAAAATCATGGAGCTTATGAACGCTGTTGACGAGTTCATTCCCATTCCTCCTCGTGACAACGAGAAACCCTTCCTGATGCCTGTTGAGGACGTATTCTCGATCACTGGTCGTGGTACCGTAGTAACTGGTCGTATCGAGACTGGTATCATCAAAGTTGGTGATCCCGTTGAGATTATCGGTCTTGAGGAGAAAACCCTCACTTCGACCTGTACCGGTGTTGAGATGTTCCGCAAACTTCTCGATTCGGGTGAGGCTGGTGACAACGTAGGTCTGCTCATGCGTGGTATCGACAAGAAAGAGGTTAAACGTGGTATGGTTGTTGCTAAACCCGGCTCGATCACTCCCCACACCGATTTCACCGCTGAGGTTTATATCCTGAAGAAAGAAGAGGGTGGTCGTCACACTCCTTTCCACAACAAATACCGTCCCCAATTCTACCTCCGTACTATGGACGTAACCGGTGAGGTTAGCCTGCCCGAGGGTGTAGATATGGTAATGCCCGGTGACAACGTATCGATCAACGTTAAGCTCATCTATCCTGTAGCTATCAACGAGGGTCTTCGTTTCGCAATCCGTGAGGGTGGTCGCACCGTAGGCGCTGGTCAAGTTACCAAGATTCTCCAATAATTCGAGAATTTGAAATAACCCGGAGTAGGGTCGATAAAGGACCCTACTCATTTTAGGAGCATAGTTCAAGGGTAGAATAGCGGTCTCCAAAACCGTTGATGGGAGTTCGAATCTCTCTGCTCCTGCTAAATTGAAAAAGTGACAGTAATGAAACTGATAAATTACATCAAAGATTCCTATAAAGAGCTTGTGCAGAAGGTTGCTTGGCCGTCGATGAAGAGTCTTCAGTCATCGACGATTGTTGTGATGGTAGCTTCCATAATCATCGCACTCGTCATCATGCTGATTGATTTCACGTTCGAGAACCTGATGAAGGCTATTTACAGCCTGCTCTACTAATTTTTAACCCCATTCATATTTATTCATCGTAAGATATGAGCGAGATTAAAGATGTTGCAGAGTTGAAAACTTTGACCGCAGAGGACAAAGCCCAACTCGGCAAACAGCAAGCAGAGCAAAAAACCGAACCCGCTTGGTATGTAGTACGCGCCGTAGGAGGTAAAGAGAATAAGGTCAAGGAGTATATTGAGTCCGAGATCCGTCATCTTCACCTCGAGGATCGTATTTTCCAAGTACTGATTCCCACCGAGAAGATTTTCACTATCCGCAATGGTAAGAAAGTCAGCAAGGAGAGAGTCAGCTATCCCGGTTATGTATTAGTCGAGTGCCTCTTTACAGGCGATGTTCCATATATTCTTCGCAATACCCCTAACGTGCTGGGCTTCCTCGGCGACACCAAAGAGGACAACAGAACAATGAAAGCTACCCCCCTGCGCCCTCAGGAGGTAAGCCGGATACTCGGTCGTGTTGACGAAATCAGTGCGGGAGAGGAAGAGATGGAGGAGATCTTCATCGTTGGCGAGACAGTCAAGGTTACGGATGGACCTTTTGCAAGTTTCTCCGGAACTGTCGAGAGTGTTGATGCCGATCGTAAGAAGGTCACTGTATCAGTGAAGATATTTGGCCGCAAGACTCCTATGGAGTTGAGCTTCACACAAGTAGAAAAAGAATAATTAACACAGGAAAGATTATGGCAAAAGAGATTGCTGCATTTATTAAATTGCAGATCAAAGGTGGTGCTGCCAATCCTTCGCCCCCCGTTGGACCTGCATTGGGTTCGAAAGGAGTCAATATCATGGACTTCTGCAAACAATTCAATGCACGTACACAGGAGTCGGCAGGTAAAGTATTGCCCGTAATTATCACGGTGTATAGCGACAAGTCGTTTGACTTTGTTGTTAAACAACCGCCCGTAGCCATTCAACTCAAGGAAGCTGCAAAAGTAAGTTCGGGTTCGAAAGAGCCTAACCGTTCGAAAGTTGGTCAAGTTACCATGGATCAGGTACGTGCCATCGCAGAGAGCAAAATGAGCGACTTGAACTGCTTCACCATTGAGTCGGCAATGAGCATGGTAGCCGGTACTGCTCGCAGTATGGGTATAACCGTTGTCGAGTAATTTCCAAAGCGTAATAGAATCATATGAGTAAACTGACAAAAAATCAAAAGGCAGCCCAAGCTAAAGTAGATTTCAGCAAAATCTACAAATTGGATGAGGCAGCGGCTCTTGTGAAGGATATTACCTTTACGAAATTCGATGCTTCGGTTGATATTGATATTCGTTTGGGCGTAGACCCTCGTAAATCGAACCAAATGGTTCGTGGCGTTGTTACCCTTCCTCACGGAACCGGTAAGACCGTACGCGTTTTGGTTCTGTGTACTCCCGACAAGGAGAACGAGGCTAAAGCCGCAGGCGCAGACTATGTAGGTCTTGATGAGTACGTAGAGAAAATCAAAGGCGGTTGGACCGACGTTGATGTTATCATCTGTACTCCTAACGTAATGGCAAAAGTTGGTGCGCTCGGTCGTATCCTCGGTCCCCGTGGCCTTATGCCTAACCCCAAGACCGGTACTGTAACCATGGAGGTTGGTAAAGCCGTATCGGAGGTTAAAGCCGGTAAGATCGACTTCAAAGTTGACAAATACGGTATCGTACACACCTCGATAGGTAAGGTTTCGTTCACTCCTGAGCAACTCATCGACAACGCGAAAGAGTTCATCAGCACTATCGTGAAACTGAAACCCGCTGCATCCAAAGGTACTTATGTATTGAGCGTTTACCTCTCGTCGACGATGAGCCCCGGTATCGCTGTTGATATCAAATCGGTAGATGTTAAGTAAAGTAATATTGTAAGAGTATGACAAAGAACGAAAAACAAACAGTTATCAACGGTTTGGCAGAGCAGCTCCAACAATATGCAGGCTTCTACTTGACCGATATCTCGGCCCTCAATGCAGAGCAAACAGCATCGTTGCGTCGTAAATGCTTCGAGAGCGAGGTTAAGCTTGTTGTAGTGAAGAACACTCTTCTCGGCAAAGCACTCGAGGCTACTGATAAAGCTGATGAGGGTCTGATGAGCGTACTGAAAGGTTCGACCGCAGTAATGTTCACCCAGACCGCAAAAGCTCCCGCAGTTCTGATTCGTGAGTTCCGCAAAACCTGCGATAAACCCATCCTCAAAGCTGCAAGCGTTCAAGATTGTGTATATGTTGGCGACGAGAACCTCGAAGCACTGTGCAACATCAAGAGCCGCGAAGAGCTTATCGGCGATATCGTTATGCTGTTGCAATCGCCTGCCAAGAACGTTATTAGCGCTCTGCAGTCGAATGCCGGACAAAAAATTGCTGGCCTCGTAAAGAGTCTGGAAGAAAGAAACAATTAATCATCATCACAAGTCAAACAATTTAAAATTATTATAACAATGGCAGATGTAAAAGTATTGGCAGAAGAGTTGGTAAACCTCACTGTTAAAGAAGTAAACGAGTTGGCAACCATCCTGAAAGAGGAGTATGGTATTGAACCCGCTGCTGCAGCTGTCGCTGTAGCTGCTGCTCCCGCCGCTGGCGAGGCTGCTGCTGCAGAGAAAACCAGCTTCGACGTAATCCTGAAGAGCGCTGGTCAAGCTAAACTCGGCGTAGTAAAAGTAGTTAAAGAGGTAACCGGTCTCGGTCTGAAAGAGGCTAAAGACCTCGTTGATGGTGCTCCTAAAGCCGTTAAAGAGGGCGTTTCGAAAGAGGAGGCTGAGTCGCTCAAAGCTCAACTCGAGGAGGCAGGAGCAGAAGTTGAAGTTAAGTAATTACTACTTATTTTTCAATAGACGTTCAGGTGTAGGGCCTATGCAAATAGGCTCTATGCCTTTTTCGCGTCTTAAAAAGGGGGCACATTCGGCAGTGCTGATTTGATGCTCTCATCTTGCGACATAAAGTTTTGTGAACCAGAGAGTTCGCTGACTTGAGATTCTGAGAATTCAGAAAGAGTTAATGATAACTTCAACAAAATTTTTGGATAAATGTCCACACAACAACAAAACCAACGAATCAGCTTTTCGACAGTAAAGACCAGGATGGAGTATCCTGACTTTCTGGAGATTCAGCTCAAATCATTCAGGGAGTTCTTCCAACTCGGCACTACCCCCGAGAATCGTAAGAACGAAGGTCTTTACAGAGTCTTCTCGGAGAACTTCCCCATCACCGATACCAGAAATAATTTCGTTTTGGAGTTTTTGGACTACTCGATCGATCCTCCCCGTTACTCTATCGAGGAGTGTTTGGAGCGTGGTCTGACTTATAACGTACCCCTCAAAGCGAAACTCAAATTATACTGCAACGACCCCGAACATGAGGAGTTTGAGCCCAAGGAGAGTGAAGTTTACTTGGGAACTATTCCCTATATGACTCCCCGCGCTACATTCGTTATCAATGGCGCAGAGCGTGTCGTGGTTTCGCAGTTGCACCGTTCACCCGGTGTATTCTTCGGTCAAAGCACCCACACTAACGGTACCAAATTGTACTCGGCACGTATCATTCCTTTCAAGGGTTCGTGGATTGAGTTTGCTACCGACATCAACAATGTGATGTATGCTTACATCGACCGTAAGAAAAAGTTGCCCGTAACCACTCTGTTGCGTGCAATCTGCTTCGAGACTGACCGTCAGATTTTGGGTATTTTTGACCTTGCTGACGAGATTAAGGTTACCAAATCGAACCTCCAAAAGGCTATTGGCCGTAAGCTGGCAGCCCGTGTACTTACCAGCTGGTTCGAGGACTTCGTAGATGAGGATACCGGTGAGGTAGTATCTATCGAGCGTAACCGCATTATTGTTGACCGCGAGACCGTTTTGGCCGAGGAGCATATCGACGAGATTATCGAGAGCGGCGCCAAGACCATCCTCCTGCACAAGGAGAGCTCGACCGGTATTGACTACTCTATTATATATAATACCCTCCAAAAAGATACATGTGACTCGGAGCGCGAGGCCGTGGCTTATATCTATAGGCAATTGCGCAACTCGGAGCCACCTGATGATGCAACCGCGAAGGACGTTATCGATAAGCTGTTCTTCTCGGATAAACGATATGACCTCGGTAATGTAGGCCGCTACCGTATCAATAAGAAGCTCGACCTCGATATTGATCCGGCTATTCGCGTTCTTACCAAAGAGGATATTATCGCCATCATCAAATACCTTATCCAACTGATTAACTCGAAAGCGGAGTTGGACGATATCGACCACCTTTCGAACCGTCGTGTTCGTACCGTTGGCGAACAGTTGGCAAACCAATTCTCGATTGGTTTCGTGCGTATGGCGCGTACCATTCGTGAGCGCATGAATGTTCGTGACAATGAGGTGTTTACTCCCGTAGACCTGATTAACGCCAAGACACTTACCAGCGTTATCAACTCGTTCTTCGGTACCAACCAGTTGTCGCAATTCATGGACCAGACCAACCCCGTATCGGAGATTACCCACAAACGTCGTTTGTCGGCTCTTGGTCCCGGTGGTCTGTCGCGTGAGCGTGCGGGCTTCGAGGTTCGTGACGTTCACTACACCCACTACGGTCGTCTGTGTCCCATTGAGACCCCCGAGGGTCCCAACATCGGTCTGATTTCGTCGCTGTGTGTATATGCGAAAATCAGCGATATGGGCTTCATTGAGACCCCTTACCGCGAGGTTAAAGATGGTAAGGTTATGATGGGTGCCGATGGCGTTAAGTATTATAGCGCCGATGACGAGACCGGTATGATTATCGCTCAAGCTACCACCCCCATTACCGAGGATGGTGATTTCAAAGAGCCCGAGCGTGTTAAGGCTCGTCTGGAGGCGGACTTCCCCACGGTTACTTCGAAAGATATTAACCTGATGGACGTAGCCCCCAACCAGATTGCATCAATCGCTGCAAGCTTGATTCCCTTCCTCGAGCACGATGACGCTAACCGTGCGCTGATGGGTTCGAACATGATGCGTCAGGCAGTACCTCTGGTAACCTGCGAGGCGCCTATCGTCGGAACCGGTATCGAGAAGGATGTTGTTAGCGACAGCCGCGTACAAATCACCGCCGAGAAGGATGGTGAGGTTGTTTACGCCGACGCTATCCAACTTCAAGTTAAGTACGAGCGCACCGAGGATGAGAAACTCGCAAGCTTCGAGCCCGAGATTACCACCTATAAGATGCCTCGCTACCTGAAGACCAACCAAAGCACCTCGATTACCCTGAAACCTATCGTTAAGATGGGCGACAAGGTGACCAAAGGTCAAATCCTTACCGACGGTTACTCGACCGATAAGGGTGAGTTGGCAATCGGCCGTAACCTGAAGGTTGCATACATGCCCTGGAAAGGTTACAACTTCGAGGATGCAATCGTTATTTCGGAGCGTATCCAACGCGATGACGTGTTCACTTCGGTACACGTTGACGAGTATATTATGGAGGTTCGCGATACCAAACGTGGTGTCGAGGAGCTTACCAGCGACATCCCCAACGTCAGCGATGACGCAACCAAAGATCTGGACGAGAACGGTATCATCCGTGTAGGTGCCGAGGTTAAACCCGGTGACATCCTCGTCGGTAAGATTACCCCTAAAGGCGAGAGTGATCCTTCGCCCGAGGAGAAACTGTTGCGTGCTATCTTTGGTGATAAGGCCGGTGACGTTAAGGACGCATCGATGAAGGCTCAACCTTCGCTGTTCGGTGTCGTTGTTGATACCAAGCTGTTCAGCCGTGTCAACAAAGAGGGCAAGAAGAGCAAGGCTGCAGAGCGCCAAACTCTTGACAAGATTGCCGCTGATGGCGATGTTGTTAAGGGCGATCTGAAAGTTCTGTTGGTGAACAAACTCTGGACCCTGCTTAATGGTGTTACCTGCCAGGGTATCAAGGATTTCCACGGCGTTCAAATCTACGCTAAAGGTATCCGCTTCACCAAGAAGATGCTCGAGGAGATGGACTACTTCGCAGTTATGTGCGACAAGTGGACCGACGACGAGCGCATCAATAGCCTCATCTCGCAAACCGTCAACAACTACATCCTCAAATGGAAAGAGTGTGACGCACAGGTTAAACGTGAGCAATACAATATTACCAATGGTGACGAGCTTCCCAACGGTATCATCCAACTCGCAAAAGTTTATATCGCCAAGAAACGTAAACTCAAAGTGGGTGATAAGATGGCAGGTCGTCACGGTAACAAGGGTATCGTAGCCCGTATCGTTCGCGACGAGGATATGCCCTTCTTGGCAGATGGTACTATCGTGGATATCGTGCTTAACCCTCTGGGTGTGCCTTCGCGTATGAACCTCGGTCAGATTTATGAGGCCGTTCTGGGTTGGGCAGGCCGCGAGCTTGGTGTTAAGTTCGCTACCCCCATCTTCGATGGTGCATCGCTCGACCAAATCAACGAGTACACCGCACAAGCAGGCGTTCCGGCTAACGGTTTGACCTACCTGTATGATGGTGGTACCGGTGATAAGTTCGACCAACCTGCGACCGTAGGTGTAACCTATATGCTGAAACTCGGTCACATGATTGACGATAAGATGCACGCCCGTTCGATTGGCCCGTACTCGCTCATTACCCAACAACCTCTTGGCGGTAAGGCACAGTTTGGTGGTCAACGTTTCGGAGAGATGGAGGTTTGGGCACTCGAGGCATTCGGTGCATCGAGCATCCTCCAAGAGATTCTTACCATCAAGAGTGATGACGTTATGGGTCGTGCCAAGGCTTACGAGGCAATCGTTAAGGGCGACAACCTGCCTAAAGCGGGTATCCCCGAGTCACTCAACGTGTTGCTGCATGAGCTGAAGGGTCTGGCTTTGAGCGTTAAGTTGCAATAAAGACCGTTTTTATCAAACAGATAAAGAGAGAAAACTATGGCAATAAATAGAGATAATAAGTCAAGCGTAAGTTTCAACAGCATTTCGATCGGTCTGGCATCTCCCGAGGAGATTCTGGAGAGCTCGTCGGGCGAGGTGCTGAAACCCGAAACGATAAACTACCGTACTTATAAACCTGAACGCGACGGTCTTTTCTGCGAGCGCATCTTCGGTCCCGTAAAGGACTATGAGTGCCACTGCGGTAAATACAAACGCATTCGTTATAAAGGTATTGTCTGCGATCGTTGCGGCGTGGAAGTTACCGAGAAAAAGGTACGCCGTGAGCGTATGGGTCACATTTCGTTGGTTGTGCCCGTAGTTCACATCTGGTACTTCCGCTCGCTTCCTTCGAAGATTGGATACCTTTTGAATATCCCCACCAAGAAGCTCGAGAGTATCATCTACTACGAGCGCTACGTGGTAGTGCAAGCCGGTGCTGCTGCCGAGATTGCGGGCATCGGTGATTTGGAGCTGCTCGACGAGAAAGCATATCTGGAGATTCTGGATATGCTTCCCAAGGGCAACCAACAACTCGACGATAGCGATCCCAACAAGTTCATCGCACAAATGGGTGGTGAGGCAATCTACAATCTGCTCAAGAAAGTAGACCTCGACGCCAAATCGTTTGAGTTGCGCCACAAAGCTAACACCGAGACCTCGCAACAACGTAAAACCGAGGCGCTTAAGTGCCTGAACGTAATCGAGGCTTTCCGTGCATCGAAGGATATCAACAAACCCGAGTGGATGGTTCTCAAAGTGGTTCCCGTTATTCCCCCCGAGCTGCGCCCGCTGGTGCCTCTGGATGGTGGCCGCTTCGCAACCTCGGATTTGAACGACCTGTATCGCCGCGTAATCATCCGTAACAACCGTCTTAAACGTCTTATCGAGATTAAGGCTCCGGATGTGATTCTGCGTAACGAGAAACGTATGCTCCAAGAGGCTGTTGACTCGCTGTTCGATAACTCGCGCAAGAGCAACGCCGTTAAGACCGAGAGCAACCGCCCCTTCAAATCGCTCAGCGATAGCCTTAAGGGTAAACAAGGTCGTTTCCGTCAAAACCTGCTCGGTAAACGTGTGGACTACTCGGCTCGTTCGGTAATCGTCGTTGGTCCCGAGCTGAAGATGCACGAGATGGGTATTCCGAAGGATATGGCGGCCGAGCTCTACAAGCCGTTCATCATCCGTAAGCTCATCGAGCGCGGAATCGTTAAAACTGTCAAGAGTGCCAAGAAAATCATAGACCGCAAAGATCCCGTTATCTGGGACATCCTCGAGAACGTGATCAAAGGTCACCCGGTACTTATGAACCGTGCCCCGACCCTTCACCGTCTGGGTATCCAAGCATTCCAACCCAAACTTATCGAGGGTAAGGCAATGCAACTCCACCCGCTGTCGTGTACTGCGTTCAACGCGGACTTCGACGGTGACCAGATGGCAGTCCACTTGCCTCTGGGCAACGAAGCTATCTTGGAGGCTCAAATCCTGATGCTCGGTTCGCACAACATTCTCAACCCCTCGAACGGTTCGCCTATCACCGTACCTTCGCAGGACATGGTACTCGGTCTGTACTACATCACCAAACCCCGCGCTGGTGCCAAGGGTGAGGGCTTCACGTTCTACGGTCCCGAGGAGGCAATCATCGCCTATAATGAGAAACGTGCCGACCTCCACGCAAAAGTTAAATGTGTGGTTGACGACATCGATGAGCAAGGTAACCCCGTTAAGGTGCTCAAAGAGACTACCGTAGGTCGTATCCTGTTCAACCAATTTGTTCCTAAAGAGGTTGGATATATCGACGCCCTGCTGACCAAGAAATCGCTCCGCGAGATTATTAGTGTCGTTATGGCGAAGGCCGGTGCCGATAAGGCTGCAGCTTTCCTCGATGACATCAAGAACCTCGGTTATAAGATGGCGTTCCAAGGAGGTCTTTCGTTTAACCTCGACGCTGTGATTATCCCCAAGGAGAAAGAGGAGCTGGTTAAAGAGGGTTATGACCGTGTAGACGAGATTTGGGATAGCTATAACGCCGGTTTTATCACCAATAACGAGCGTTATAACCAAGTTATCGACGTGTGGTCGAACATCAACAACCGTCTGACCCGTACGCTGATGGCGCTGCTGGAGAAGGACAAAGACGGCTTCAACCCTGTGTACATGATGTTGCACTCGGGAGCTCGTGGTTCGGATGCACAGATTGCACAGTTGAGCGGTATGCGTGGTCTTATGGCTAAACCTCAAAAGAGTGGTGCCGAGGGTGGTCAAACCATCGAGAACCCGATTTTGTCGAACTTCAAAGAGGGTCTGTCGGTGCAAGAGTACTTTATCTCGACCCACGGTGCTCGTAAAGGTTTGGCGGATACTGCACTTAAGACTGCCGATGCAGGTTACCTGACTCGTCGTCTGGTTGACGTTGCAAACGACGTTATCATCAACGAGGAGGATTGCGGCACCCTGCGTGGTCTTACAGCTACTGCTATCAAACGTAACGATAGCGTTGTTCAATCGCTCTATGACCGTATCCTCGGTCGTACTTCGGTTAACGACGTTCACCACCCCATCACCGGCGAACTTATGGTTGCTGCCGGCGAGGAGATTACCGAGGCTATTGCAGCCGCTATCGAGGCTTCGCCCATTGAGAAGGTTGATATCCGTTCGGTGCTCACCTGCGAGGCACGCCGTGGTGTATGTGCCAAATGTTATGGTCGCAACCTTGCTACCGGCCGTATGGTTCAACTCGGTGAGGCTGTCGGCGTAATCGCTGCACAATCTATCGGTGAGCCTGGTACCCAGCTTACTCTGCGTACCTTCCACGTCGGTGGTATCGCGGGTAGTATCTCGATTGAGTCGTCGATTGAGTCGAAATATGAGGGTCGCCTCGAGATTGATGACCTGCGTACTGTATCTACCGTACGTGAGGAGGGCGGAGAGCCTGTTGATGTTGTTATCAGCCGTCAGAGCGAGTTGCGTATCGTGGATGTTCACACCGAGAGCGTTCTCTACCAACACGACCTTCCCTATGGTACCCTGCTGTTCAAGAAGGACGGCGATATGGTTGCCAAGGGCGATTTGATTTGCGAGTGGGATCCCTACAACGCAACCATCATCTCGGAGTTCGAGGGTAAGATTGCATTCGAGAACATTATCGAGGGTGTTACCTTCCGTGAGGAGTCGGATGAGACTACCGGTCTGAAAGAGAAGGTGATTATCGAGAGCAAAGATAAGACCAAGAGCCCTGTCATCAAGATTCTTGATAAAGAGGGTGAGGAGCAAAAACAATACAACTTGCCTGTTGGTGCGCACATCGTTGTTAAGGATAATGCCAAGATTAAAGCTGGTACCATCCTTATCAAGATTCCCCGTGCAGTCGGTAAGGCGAACGATATTACCGGTGGTCTTCCCCGTGTTACCGAGCTGTTCGAGGCTCGTAACCCGTCGAACCCCGCCATCGTTAGTGAGATTGACGGTGAGATCTCGTTCGGCAAAATCAAACGTGGTAACCGCGAGATTATCGTCACTTCGCGTGACGGCGACACTTGCAAGTACCTCGTGCCTATGAGCCGCCAAATTCTGGTTCAAGAGAACGACTACGTTCGTGCAGGTATGCCTCTGTCGGATGGTGCCGTTACTCCGGGCGATATTCTCTCGATTCAAGGTCCTACCAAGGTTCAAGAGTACATCGTTAACGAGATTCAGAATGTGTACCGTATGCAGGGTGTGAAGATTAACGATAAACACTTCGAGGTTATCGTTCGTCAGATGATGAGCAAGGTTCGCATCGAGGATCCGGGAGATACTCGCTTCTTCGAGGACCAAGTGGTTGACAAGTGGGAGTTCACTGATGTTAATGACGAGCTCTACGACAAGGTAGTTGTTATGGATGCTGGTGACTCGACCACCGTTCACCAAGGAGAGATTATCTCGGTGCGCAAGCTCCGTGACGAGAACTCGATTCTCAAACGTAAAGACCTGCGTCTGGTGGAGGTACGTGACATCGTTCCTGCAACTTCGACCCAAGTGCTCCAAGGTATCACCCGTGCCGCTCTCCAAACCAGCAGCTTCATGTCGGCTGCTTCGTTCCAGGAGACTACCAAGGTGCTCACCGAGGCTGCCATCATGGGTAAGGTTGACCCGCTGGAGAACCCCAAGCAGAACGTTATCTGTGGCCGTAAGATTCCCGCAGGTACAGGCCAACGCCGCTTCGATAGCCTTGTTGTTGGCTCGAATATCGAGGTTCAAGCTCTGCAAAACAATAAGTAATTCTGCGAGTTGCCGCTGCAACTCCACGGAATATATCAAAATCCTTTCGAAAAGATCGGTTCGCAAGTCGAATCGATCTTTTTTTTGTGAGTTTGTTATACATTCCGAATATTTTTGTTTACCTTTGCGTTAGTGCGATTGACTTTGCATTGACCAACAAAAGTAAAACAACTAACAAAACAACTGATGAGAAACAAAGAACCGCTTACCGGCGGTATGTACAATAAGAGTCATTGGTTCTGTATCTATAAGAATAGAGAGGAGATAATGGGGCTTTTGGGTGATACCCCATGTGAATTCAATGACTCGGGCCTTGTCTTTATCTGTAATTCGGGACGAGCCGTCTTTATGGTGGATAATGCTCGCCACGTTGTCGAGAAGAATAACCTCTTCATAGTCTTCCCCCATGTGAGCTTGTCGGTCGAGGCCTGTACCAAGGACTTCGATGCGGTGCTCTTCGAGATTAACGCCAATATGGTCAACTATCTGAATATCGGCCCGAGTACAAGAGCCTATGTTCAGGTTGTTCAATGTCCGCTGGTGGTTATCGACGACGAGGAGCGTGATATGCTTATGGAGGCTATCGAGTATATCGACCACCGTAGTCGCCGTAAGTTGAGCTACTACTCGCCGCAACTCTTCTCCAACCTTATCCGTAGCTTCTGTTATGAGGTCGCGTGCGTGGTGCGTAATAAACTCAACCTCGAGGAGATTAACGGTTCGCGTAAGAATCAGATTTTCCAACGCTTCATCCGCGAGGTTATGGAGCACTATGCCACCGAGCACCGTGTGGAGTTCTATGCTAACCAGCTCGGTATGTCGGCCAAGTATCTCTGTATGGTGGTTAAGGAGGTTACGAACATTCCTCCGCAGAATTGGATTAACGATGTCATTATCCGTAGTGCGAAGGTTATGCTTTCGACCACCGACCTTTCGATTAACGAGATTACTCGTCAGTTGAACTTCCCCAATCCGTCGTTCTTCTGTCAGTATTTCAAGCGTTCGGTGGGGCAGACGCCTCTTAAGTATCGTAAGTGCTATAAGTAATTTTGTAGCGTCTTGTCGGTGAATTTTGCACCGCATGAACCTGTCAAACTGCTCACATACATTTAGTATGCTGCGCGTTTGCCAGAACCCTGCGGCACAAAATTTCCCCGACAATCCGCCACAAAATGGTTGGGGTGGGGGATGTGTTCGTCGGTATTTGCACCGCATGCGCTCGGATAAATCCTCATTTACCCAAAGTAAACTGCGGCTTATTCTCGCTTCGCGGCACAAAATTTCCTCGACAATCCGCCGCAAAATAGGGTAGGCAAGGGTGATAAAATAGCATAATCTATAAACCAAATATTAAAAGTCGGGCAACGGAAGTTGCTCGGCTTTTTTGTGTTTATGGCGATGCATTACGAAATAGCCGTGTGAGGGTGTTGAAAATTTGGGCGAAAATGGCTACTTTTGCTGTTAGAAACAGCAAAAAGTGATGAAACTCTCGGAACTCAAAAACGGCGAGGCCGCAATCATTGTTCGTGTTATGGGTCACGGCAGCTTTCGCAAGCGCATTATGGAGATGGGATTTGTGCGCGGGCAGAAGGTGCAGTCCGTGTTGGATTCGCCATTGAGCGACCCTGTCAAGTACAGCGTGATGGGCTATGATGTATCGTTGCGTCGCAGCGAGGCCGATATGATTGAGGTTATGCCCGAGTCCGAGGCCACGATGCAGATTGAGAGCCCCACGACCATAGGCTGCAATGCTGCGTGTGATGACTGCTCGGTGGTAGACTGTTTCCGCAAAATCCGAAAGCCCATTCGTCAGAACCAAATCAACGTTGCGCTGGTCGGCAACCCCAACAGCGGCAAGACATCGCTGTTCAATGCACTGTCGGGCTCGAGCGAGCACGTTGGCAACTATAGTGGTGTGACGGTAGGTGCAACTACGGCTCACTTCTCGTACAAGGGCTACAACATCAACATCACCGACCTGCCGGGCACCTACTCCCTGTCGGCATACTCGCCCGAGGAGATATATGTTCGTGCGCATCTCTACCGCGACATGCCCGACGTGATTATCAACTCGGTGGTGGCCTCCAATCTGGAGCGCAATCTCTACCTCACAACCGAGCTTATCGACCTTAACCAACGCACCGTGGTGGCGCTCAATATGTACGACGAGCTCACTGCGAGTGGAGCGACGCTCGACTACGATACGTTGGGTGCGATGATGGGTGTGCCGATGGTTCCCACCGTTGCCCGTAGTGGCCGTGGATTGGAGATGCTGCTTGATACGGTGATAGACCTCTTTGAGGGTAGCAACCGCGTGGCACGTCACATCCACATCGGCTATGGGAACGCCATGGAGCGTGAGATTACCCGTCTGTCGGATATGATTCGTTCGAGCGATGACCTCCCCAAGCAGTTCCCTGTGCGCTATTGGTCGGTCAAACTTATGGATGGTGACAAGGAGGCTCTTTCGGTGCTCTCTTCTTGTGCCGATTTCGAGAAGTGGAAGACAGAGGGCGAACATGCTGCGATGAATGTCGAGCGACGCACCGGCAAGGATGTCGAGACGGTGGTCAGCGATGCCAAATATGGTTTTATTGCGGGCGCACTCGAGGAGACGATGACCGAGCCTACGCACGATACTCGTCGCCGTACCCGCCGTATAGACCGCTTGGTGGCTAACCGCTGGTTGGGATTCCCCATATTTATCTTTGTGATGTGGCTGATGTTCTTTGCCACGTTCCGTCTCGGCGCCTATCCTCAAGAGTGGATTGAGAGTGGTGTTGCGTGGTTGTCGGAGCTGGTGTCGGGAGTGCTTCCCGAGGGCGCCCTGCGTAGCCTGCTTGTCGATGGTATAATCGGTGGCGTGGGTAGCGTGGCGGTCTTTTTGCCCAATATTTTGATAATCTATCTGTTTATATCGCTTATGGAGGACTCGGGCTATATGGCTCGTGCCGCCTTCATTATGGATAGACTGATGCACCGCATGGGACTGCATGGCAAGTCGTTCATCCCGCTACTGATGGGCTTCGGCTGTAATGTGCCCGCAATCATGGCTACGCGCACTATCGAGAGTCGCAGTAGTCGCCTGATAACTATACTTATCTCGCCGTTCATGTCGTGTAGTGCCCGCCTGCCGGTCTATATATTGCTTGCCGGAACATTCTTCCCGCATCATGCTCCGCTGGTGCTTATCGGTCTATACCTGTGTGGCATTGTGGTTGCTGCCCTCACGGCACGACTGCTGCGTACATTCCACTTTGGCAAGGATGAGACCCCCTTTGTTATGGAGCTGCCCCCTTATCGTATGCCTTCGCCCGTGGCAACGCTTCGCCACATGTGGGATAAGTGCGAGCAGTATCTGCGCAAAATCGGTACCGTGGTACTGCTCTCGACCGTCATTATCTGGTTCTTGGGCTACTTCCCCCGTGTCGATGCCGAAACGCTTGCCTCTGCGCCAAACCCCGAACTCCTCCAGCAGGAGCAATCCTTCATAGGTTATGTGGGGCGTGCTATTGAGCCCGCATTGCGCCCGCTTGGTCTTGATTGGCGAGCAAGTATAGCTCTGGTTTCGAGTATTCCGGCCAAGGAACTTGTGGTCAGTACGCTGGGTGTGCTCTATGGCTCGGAGGGTGAGGGCGACCTCTCTTCGCGTTTGATAGATGCTGGCACCTATACCCCGGCTTCGGCGCTCTCATTTATGGTGTTCATTCTGCTCTTCTTCCCCTGCATTGCTACCATTGCAGCCGTCCGCGCAGAGAGTGGCAGTCGCAAATGGGCACTCTTTACGGTCGTTTATAATACTGCTGTTGCGTGGGTTGTGGCTTTTGTGACCTATTTGTTGGCTTCTGCCATTCTGTAAAAGCTGTCTAACAAGGTAATTTCTGCGTTACGCTCACTCTCAAAATCCTCACATACGCCAAGTATGCTGTGGTTTTTCGAGTTCGCAAGCCTTGAAATTCCTCTTGTTATACAACTTTTAGGTTTCTGCGTTGCGCTTGCTCTCAAAATCCTAACACGCTCCAAGTTTTAAAATAACAGAGGGTGTCGCAACCATATTGTTGGACGCCCTCTGCTTGTTTAGTCTTTGTAAAATTTCTTTCCGTCTATTTCGATGTAGTCGCCATAATAGTGTCCCGAGGCATAAACTGTGTGACGAGCCTCCTTTTTCCATCCCTTTACACCCTTGTATATTACAAGTTCATCTCCGTTCAGCGTGTAATATAGGTCGCAATCTTTGGTGTCGAACGAGGAGGCAATACCTATTGCACTGTAGTGATAGACACCGCCTTTGCCGTCAAAATCATAAACTTGATAAATTCTCAACATGCCAACCTCCCCATTGCTGTAGGTGAATGATTTGCCTGCAAGTTCCGGAATGTTGTCACCTTGCATATTGCACGATGTGGTGAGTGTTAGTGTGCAGATAGCCGCAAAAATAAGTGTTAAAAAGCGTTTCATAGTTTTGTGTATTTGTTTGTTTAAATAAGTTGGGAGCCCTTATGGGTAGACAAACAAAAAGCGCGGACTCGATGCCGTCATCGGATTCTGCGGTCTTGGACTACCTCACACCCAATATTACGGAATAAAGCCCACGCCGAATACACAGCGTGGGCGTCAAACTTTATTCCATTGGGTGCGTTCAGAAAGTGTCCAAGTTCCAGAATCCCAAAATAGAAGCTAACGCCTTTTGTTGTATGTCTTCTTGCTACTGTCTAATCATAGGCAAATCATGTATGATGTATTATATCAAAGTATCTTACTTGCCGAGTTTCTCGCGCATCGAGGTGTCGGCTTGGATGTTGCGCATCTTGTAGTAGTCCATGATTCCGAGGTTGCCGTTACGGAACGCTTCGGCCATGGCAAGGGGCACTTCTGCCTCGGCCAGAATAACCTTTGCGCGGGCCTCTTGGGCTTTGGCGATATTCTCTTGTTCGAGCGCTACGGCCATTGCGCGACGCTCCTCGGCTTTGGCTTGAGCGATATTCTTATCGGCATTGGCTTGGTCGATTTGTAGCTCGGCGCCGATGTTCTTGCCTACGTCGATGTCGGCAATATCAATCGAGAGAATCTCGTAGGCAGTGCCTGCATCGAGACCCTTGTTGAGCACGGTTTTGGAGATGAGGTCGGGGTTCTCGAGCACCACTTTGTGGGTTTCGGCCGAACCGATGCTCGACACGATACCCTCGCCCACACGGGCAAGGATGGTCTCCTCGCCGGCACCACCCACCAGTTGGCGGATGTTTGCGCGAACGGTAACACGAGCCTTGGCGATAAGCTGAATACCATCTTTGGCAACGGCTGCAACCGAGGGGGTGTTGATGACTTTGGGGTTTACCGACATCTGAACGGCTTCGAGCACATTACGACCTGCAAGGTCAATGGCGGTTGCCATCTTGAAGTCGAGGGCAATACCCGCTTTGCCTGCAGATACCAGCGCGTGAACCACGTTGGTGACGTTACCACCGGCAAGGTAGTGAGCCTCGAGCTCATTGGCCTCAAGACGCAGGCCCGCTTTGGTACTCTCGACCATCGACGACACAATCACCGAGGGCGGTACCTTACGCCAGCGCATAAATACAAGTTGGAGCAATCCCACTTTGGCGTCCGAGATAATGGCATAGAACCACAAACCCACGGGCACATAGTAGAGGATGATAAGCAGGAATACGATGCACAGCACCGCAATCACAATCCACGAAACAATAGGATCCATCATATATAGTATGTTTTAAGTTGTCTTAAGGAGAGAGTTATGCTACGACCTTGACCAGCACGGTGAAGTTGTCGAATCCGACCACTTCAACCTCGGTTTGGGGAGCTACGAGTTCGGTTGAGCGAGCCTCATATTGCACGCCGTCAATCTCGATTTTGCCACTCGGTGCAAGGCGGGTTATGGTGCGACAGCGGGTGCCGATGGTGATACGCTCGGCGGGCGACTTTTGTGATACGCTGTCGATAGAGTTGTTGAGGGTGAGTTTGCGCCAGGTACCCGAGCGCATGCATAGCACGGCCGAGATAGCGGATGCTGCGATGATGATGCCCAGCGTGATAATCACGCCCGTCCAGCCATAGGAGTCCCATGCCAAGTAAGATGCAGCAACGTACGAGGCTACCGAGAGCACTCCTGCGAGTCCCGCTCCGGTGAAGATGAGCAGCTCACCGAGCAGCAACATCACGCCCATAACTACAAAAAAGCCTATAAGTAACATAGCTCAATGAATCGTTTAGTGACCTTAAAGGTACAGATTTTATTTGACAATTTCGTCAATTCGAGCCGGAATTTTGCACACGGCCTCGATATTCTCCTTCAGGCGCAAGGCGTTCAGGTACCCTTCTATATTGTCGATGGTGTAGGTGTTACCAATCTTGACTATGTCGCTTCCGCCCGTGGCGCTCTTGATTTGACCGAGGCTCTCCTCGCCGAGTGGCTCTTCGCTCTCGATAATGATGCGATAGCGACGGCTCTCTTCGCCCTCCTCGGCATCCATCTCCTCGCTCAAGTTGAAGTATTGGCCATCGACCCACACCACAACCTCGGGACGGCGGAAACCAATCTCCTTACACTGATTTTGTGCAGCAAAGGCGGTGCTGTCCGAGGGGAATCCGCCCGCAAAGTAGCGATACTTGCCGTAGATGTTCTGCACATAGATAGGTGCAGCGCCGCGGAAGATTGTGGGCGACTGTGCGGTGGTAAATGTGCCGAGCAGAATACGATAAATGGTGCCTTTGGGGTATATTTCGCACTCTGGAATCGGGTTGCGCGAGCTGTAAACGGGGGTTGTGTGTCTGGTTATGTTCTCGAAGTTGATAAATACGCGCTCGGCTATATGTCCTACGGGTGACATTGCGGTGAGGCTCTCGTAGTCGCTACTCTCCATCGACAGCGTGAGCGAATCCACCGCCTTGCCGAGTCCGAGCGAACGGGCAATGGCACGCTCGTAGTCGGTCAGCGCATGTCGTTGCAGGGCATAGTTGAGCAGTGCGCTTGACGGAGCGTCGCTATCCATAACTCGAGCCGAGATGTCGTTCAACACAAGGTTGAATGAGTCGCGCAGCGAGGTGTTGCCCAACTTGTCGAGCAGATAGTTGTAGGTGTACGACTTGTTGTCGAAGAGCGAGTCCCATGTGCTCTCGATATGACTCTCGAGTTCGAGGTTCTGCTCCTGAACATCGGCAAACTCCTCAAACAGGCGCGATGCGAGCGAGGCACTGTCGGCCAACGAGTGGCGGTTCTTTAGGTCGAGCAACAGGTTGTGATTTTGCAGGTACTTGCGTACATCATCTACCAGACCAAGCTCCACGGATTGTCCGTTACGAATAGCGGCCAAATCCTCGGGCTCAATTTCACGTGCAAAGACCTCGTTGTAGAGCAGGTTTGCCGATGTGGTATCTGCCACTTCGGCAATCAGTGTGGTATCTGCTGTGATGGGCGTATCCACGGGGGCAGCAACCGAGTCGGTGGTGTTCTCGGCTATGTTGTCGTTGAGGTGTTGCAGAATCCACTCCTGTTCGATAAGGTTGATGCGGCTCGACACCTCGCCGAGTTGGTCGCGCAAATCAAACAGGCGCTCCTCGATATCGAGAATCTCCACGGCGCGGGCGGCGCGGTTTACGGTGTCATTACGGAACTCTCGGCGGAATTCCGTAACGCGTTGTTGTATGGAGTCGCTCTGGTGTTTGAGCGCGTGTTCGCGCGCGAGCAGCTCCATATATTCGCTATTGTTTTCGAGTCCTTTGATGCGCGCTTTGATACCTTCGGGCGTCTGCGCGAGGGCTCCGAGTATGAAACCCGCCAATATTGTGGCGGTTATGATAGTCTTGCGTAACATCTTATTTCCAAGTGTTTAACAGAAATAGTTGTATCAGTCCGAATATCTCCAAACGGCCAAACAGCATGAGCACGGGCGAGAAGAAGCGCACAAACGATGGTGCCGAGGCGAATCCTCCGAAGTTGCTTACCTCCATACCCACGTTGCCAATGCTTGCCACCGATGCTGCGATGCTTCCGTCGAGCGAGATTCCACAGATGGCAAATACCGTAACGCCCACAAACAGCATCGCCAGATAGGCTACGATATAGAGCATCGCATAGTCCACTACGGTCGAGTCCTGACGCTGTCCGTTGAGCTTGATACGGATTACGGCATTGGGGTGTTGTTGTTGCAATACTCGTGCTCTGACCGCTTTGAAGGCCAGCACAATACGGTCGGCCTTAAGACCTCCCGAGGTAGAGCCCGCACAGCCACACTGAATCGACAGGAATAGCAGTACCACAATAGCAATGGAGCTCCAATTAAATACATTTGCCGTCGAGAATCCGGTGGTTGTCACCAACGAGGCGCATTGGAAAGCTCCTGCTCGCAGTGCTCCCCAGAATGTGTCGTAGATGTGGTCTACACGCAGGCTGATGGCACACACCACAGCTCCAATGGCAATCGAGGCGAGGAAGTAGCGCACTACCTCCGAGCGGAACATGTTGTTCTGCTTGCCGGTGATGGTTGCGAAAATCACGCCGTAGTGAATCGACGAGAGAATCATAAAGAAGGCCATTATCAACTCGGCCCAACCATTATTGAACGCGCCCACACTCTGGTTACGGGTGCTGAAACCTCCCGTAGCAACCGACGACAGGGCTTGATTGATTGCGTCAAACCAGTTGAGTCCCGATATTCGCAGCAACACCGCGCACAGCAGTGTCATTGCAAGGTAGACCCACAGCAGGATGTGCATAATCACTCCGCTACGATATTGGTAGTTGTCCTTTGCGAGGTTTGAAATCTCCACGCTCGATATGGTCATCTTGGTCTTGCCGATGGAGGGCAGAATCACCAGCGCGAACATCACCACGCCGATACCTCCCATCCAGTGTGTTGCCGAGCGCCACATGAGCAATCCTTTGGGCACGGCCTCCACATCTTTGAGGATGGTTGCTCCCGTGGTGGTGTAGCCCGATACGCTCTCGAACCATGCATTAACCAGCGTGAACTCGCCGCCCCACAGCAGGTAGGGCATCATTCCCACGAAGCACGACAGCATCCACGAACCTACAACGATGCAGTAGCCCTCTTTGTTGTTGATTTTCTCGCCTCCGGGGACAAATACAATAGGCACAATGCCGAGAGCCGCCGTCAGCAATCCCGACAGCAACAGCGGATAGAAGGCCGTGTCGAAGTCGAAGTGCCAACTTGTGGCTGCCGACGCCAACATGAATGCAGCGTTGAGCAGCAACACATAGCCTATGTATCTCATTACGATATTAGCTCTCATGGCTTGTCTGTTTTGTCTCTTTATCTTTTGCGTTTATCTTCGATGCGTGCTATCAGCTCTTCGATACCGTCGTTGAGCTGTTCTATCTCGTCGTTGCCACTTTGACGAGCGTTGTAAGGTATGCCATACTTGAGATAGTCGCCCAGCGAGCGATTGACCTTGATAAGCGACTTGACACCGTACATATCCAGAAAGTACCACAGCATCAACACGATAATCAGAATTGCGCCGATGGTAACCACACTTGGGGTGATGGCGCGGTAGGCATTGTGCTCGATGGCGAGTGCCTGCGGGCCGAGCGCCACTTGTGACGAGAGCATATACTCGCGGATGGACTCGATAAGGGTGTGGTAGGCTTTGGCGTAGTTGTCAACGTACCAATCCGTATCGTTAATGGCGCTTCGTATGCGGTAGAACTTTGCCACCTCGCAGTAATCTTCGTAGGCAATCTTAACCGAGTCTATACCCGCCAACTGTTGGTTCGAGGTGTTGGCAATCAGGTGTTGCATTTCGGCAACCTTGTTGGAGTAGATGGAGTCGTAGCTCATATCTCCCTTTAGGAACATCTGTTGCAGGGCGAGGTTCTGCACCTCCACAGCATCCAACAGCTCACCCGCGAGCGCCATACTGCGGTCGCTGGCAGTGAGAATCTCTTGTGTTTGGTAGCCGATGCGTCGCAGCTCCAGAAGCGAAACCACACTCGAGAAAATCAGCAGCACCACCAAGCCCAGAAAGCTCGACATAACCTTCGTACGAAGGCTTGTGCGTGTGAGTGTTGCACGCTTTTTATTAACTTTTTTCATGGCTTAAAGACTCATTTTGTAACAGTCGATGTTGCGTACACCTCGCAGGAAGTCCTCGACTCCCATGCGACGTTTACCCGCCATCTGAAGCTCTCGGATGATGATTCGTCCATCGGCACATGCAACCTCAAGCTCCTTCTGCCAATCGGTGGTGATGGTTCCGGGTTTGTCGGCCTTGCCGGCAATAAACTCGGCGCGGAAAATCTTCATCGAGCCAATCTCCTCGCCACTCTCGTCGTGCAGAGGGCTCCATGCGGCGGGGTAGGGCGAGAGGCCGCGAATCAACAGCGCAATCTTCTCGCCGGGTTGTGTCCAATCCACGCGGCAATCCTCCTTGAAGATTTTGGGTGCGGGGCGAAGCTCCTCGCGGGTCATCTCATCTTGCGGAATGGCGGTGTATGTGTCCGCAGCAATCTTCTCAATGGTTTGTAGCACGGCGTCGCGTCCCACCCCCATCAACTTGTCGTGGAGTGTGCCGGCATTATCCTCGGGGGTAATATCGACAGCCACCTGCTCTATGACATCGCCCGTATCAATCTCGTGCTTAAGCATGAAGGTTGTGATACCCGAGCGCTTGTCGCCATTGATGATAGCCCAGTTGATGGGGGCTGCGCCACGATATTGGGGCAGTAGCGAGGCGTGCAGGTTGAAGGTTCCCAAACGCGGCATCGACCATATAACCTCGGGCAACATGCGGAATGCAATCACCACTCCGAGGTCGGCCTCCAGCGCACGGAACTCCTCGACAAAGGCCTCGTCTTTGAGTCTTACGGGTTGCAGTACGCGCAGTCCCACGCTCTCGGCATAGACCTTCACATCGCTCTGATGCATCTTCTGACCGCGACCTGCGGGTTTGTCGGGTGTGGTGACAACGGCCACCACATTGTATCCGCCCTCGACCAGCGCGCGCAGGGAGTGCACCGCAAACTCGGGCGTACCCATGAAGACTATTTTCAGCTCCTTGGCGTTCATCTTTGCTCTATTTATTTTTGCTGCACAGACCGAGCGAGTGACCCATCACGGACTGTTTGGTGTTGAGGTAGTCGATGTTGTATTTGTTGGGGGCGATGACGATGGGCACAACCTCCTCGATAGAGAGCCCATAGCCCTCCAGACCCACGCGTTTGAGCGGGTTGTTGGTCATAAGGCGCATCTTCGAGATACCCAGCTCGCGCAGGATGCTTGCACCCACACCGTAGTCGCGCTCGTCAACGGCAAAGCCCAGCTTCACATTGGCCTCGGCGGTGTCGTAGCCTTGCTCTTGGAGTTTGTAGGCTGCAATCTTGTTGAACAGACCGATACCACGACCCTCTTGGCTCAAGTACACCACAGCTCCTTTGCCCTCCTTCTCAATCATGCGCATAGCCTCGTGCAGCTGCTCGCCACAGTCACAACGGCACGAACCAAAGATGTCGCCCGTAGCGCACGACGAGTGCATGCGAACCAATACGGGCTCATCCTCGCTCCACTCGCCCTTGACCAGCGCGATGTGTTCCAGACCATTGCTCTTTTGGCGGAAGGGGATAATCTTGAAGTGACCCCACTCGGTAGGCATCTCTGCAACCTCACCCTTCTCGATGAGGCTCTCGGTGCGGAGGCGGTACTCGATAAGGTCGGCAATCGAGATGATTTTCATGCCATATTTGGCGGCAATCTCAACGAGTTGTGGCATACGTGCCATGGTTCCGTCCTCGTTCATAATCTCGATAAGCGCACCTGCGGGGTAGAGTCCTGCCAGACGGGCCAAGTCTACGGCAGCCTCGGTGTGGCCGGGGCGACGCAGAACGCCTTTATTGCGTGCACGAAGCGGGAAGATGTGACCGGGACGGCCGAGGTCTGCGGGGCGAGTCGCGGGGTTAGCAAGTGCGCGGATGGTCTTTGCGCGGTCGCATGCGCATACGCCTGTGGTGCAGTCGTTACCGAGAAGGTCTACCGCAACCGTAAAGGGGGTGCCGAGCAGCGATGTGTTGTTGGGCTCCATCATGCCGAGCTCAAGCTCCTTGCAACGGTCCTCGGTGATGGGGGCACACAGCACTCCACGGCCGTGGTGCAACATGAAGTTTACGGTTTCGGGCGTAATTTTCTCGGCAGCGCACACAAAGTCGCCTTCGTTCTCGCGGTCGGGGTCATCTACGACAATGATGATTTTACCATTGCGGAAATCTTCCAATGCCTCTTCGATTGTACTCAAAATCTCTTTGCTCATACTATTTTGATGTTTTTAATTTTTTCGCTTTCGGGTTGTGTGCCGTCCACCATTCGCGGATTTTAATCCATTGGTTGTAGTACCAATCGCCACTCATCAGGTTCGAGTCGGTGGCGGCTTTGTATGTGAGGTAGATGGCTATCGGGAATAGAATATATGTCGAAATCCACATGCCGATATAGGCGGGGCATGCGCCATCCCTTGCCAGCTTCTCGCCAAGCAGGATGATGACGTAGTAGATTACAAAGAAGCTCACCGAAATCAGCACCGACATACCGAGTCCACCCTTGCGGATGATGGCTCCGAGCGGCGCACCAATCAGGAAGAATATCATTACAGACACGGGCAGAGCCAACTTGCGGTGCCACTCGATGCGCGAGCGGTAGAGCTGGTTGAGTGCCTCTTTGCTCGAATACTCGTCGTAGGTTACTACGTTGCTCGAACTCATTGCGCTACGGTATGCGTCGTTGAGGATGCGCTGTTGGTCGTCGATTTTGCGAACGGTAACCGAGTCCTCGAACGAGGCCACATAGCGGACTTCGCCCTCGCGTGCCGAGCTGTCGGGAGCGATGATTCGAAGCGGGTCGTTGGTGAAGACGTAGTTCTTGAGCAGAGGCTCGTACGACTTTGCTGTGATGGTGTTCACGGTGCGTTCGAGCGAGTCGATGTCGGCGTCCAGCTCGTCGATGTTCTTGGTTTGACTACTATTGAACATCGAGCGGTCGCTCTTCTCCACGGCGAATCCCGATGTGGGAATACAGCCATCCTGACGGATGAATCGGTGGTTTCGTGTTGTGCCTTTGGTCCACTCCTTGCCACGGCTCTCCTCGTAGGTTTCGCCGTTGTAGAGGGTTACGAGCAGGAACTTCTTGTCCTCCGACAGACGGATATAGCCCGAGTCGGCAAGCGTAACGCTCATATCGCCCTTCTTGTCGCGGTTGTCGTAGATGAGTACCTTGTGCAAGCACTTTGTCTCGGGGTCTTGGTGCTCTACACGGATGCTCATGTTGTCGATACCGTTGAAGAAGGCGCCATCCTTGAACTCCATCTCCTGCTTCTGTTGGCGAATGTCGTAGAGGATGGAGAACATCTGTTGGTTGGCGTATGGTACATAGTTGTTGGCTACAAAGAAGCTACCCACCGAGAAGAGGGCTGCAACCACGGCCAGCGGTGCCATGATACGTTGCAGACTCATACCCGCCGATTTCATTGCCAGAAGCTCGTAGCTCTCGCCCATGTTGCTCATGGTGAGAATCGCGGCGAACAGGGCTACAAGTGGCAGTCCCAGCGGGATAAGGTTGGCAATGGCATAGAAAATCAGCTCGGCGATGGTGCCAAAGCCGAGTCCCTTGCCGACCAGCTCGTCGATATATCTCCATACGGCATTCATCATCAGCACGAACATGATGATGAAGAACGAGGCCAACAGCGGCCCCAAGAACGAACGGAGGGTGAATTTATCTATGGTTTTCATTTGATTTTGCTTGCCGGGCGTCGGTTAAAACGCAAAGTTAACATTTTTACTACAATAAGCGAAGCTGCGAGCACAAATATTGTGGCTGCTCCGGCCGGAATGTCGAGCGCATAGCTCAAGGCGAGTCCGGCAATGCCTGCTGTGGCGGCCACAATTGCCGAGCCGACTCCGATTTTGATATACGATTTTGTCACCGAGCCCACGATAACGGCGGGGAAGGTGAGAAGCGAAATAAGCAGTACGATACCCACCGCCTGAATGGATAACACGAGGGTCAGTGCCGTGAGCAGTGCCATGCCGTAGGAGATGACTTTTGTATTGACTCCTTGCGAGCGTGCGAAGTCGGCGTCGAAGGCGGTATACATGATGGGGCGGTGCCATAGTGCTGCCACGGCGAGGATAACTGCGGTGAGCATAGCCGAGCCCCAGAGTACCCCTTTGGATACGGCCAGAATGTTGCCGAACAGGATTGTTGTTGCGTCGGGCGTGTATCCGGGCGTGAGGTAGATGCAGATTATACCGAGCGCCATGCCCACGCTCCACACGATGCCGATGGCCGAATCCTCGCGCACCCCGCCACGCTGTGTGGTATATTCGATGCCGAGCGCCGCGAGCACTGCAAATATCATCGCGCCTACTATGGGGTTTATGCCGAGCAGGTAGGCTGTGCCGATTCCGCCGAACGAGGCGTGTGTGATTCCGCCGCTCAAGAAGACGCTTCGACGTGCCACGATATACGAGCCCACCATGCCACATGTTATGCCCGAGAGCACGGCGGCTATCAGTGCATGTTGCATGAAACGGTATTCGAGTATCTGTGAGAGTGCTTCCACGGCGGCTTTCTGCTTAATAAACGCGCGACAAATTTACCACATTTGCACAAATTTTCCTAACCGTTTTTGTGGGTTTTGCGCCGATTTCGTAATTTCGTAGCGACAATTTAGAGCATTTCCTATGAAACGAGTTGCATTTCATACACTTGGCTGCAAGGTCAACTTCGCCGAGTCCTCCACTCTGGCACGCCAATTCGAGGCTGCGGGTTATCAACGTGTAGCCCCCTCGGCCGACGCCGATATTCACATCGTAAACAGCTGTTCGGTTACCGAGCATGCCGACAAGAAGTGCCGTAATATTGTCCGCCGTCTGCATTCGCGCAATCCCGATGCCATCATCGCTGTTACGGGCTGTTATGCCCAACTCAAACCCGCCGAGGTGGCCTCGATTGAGGGTGTAGACCTCGTTTTGTCGAACCGCAGCAAGGCCGATACATTTGCCGAGGTTGAGGCTCTTGCTCGCCGCCAGGGAGCCAAAGTTTTGAGCTGCGAGACGGCCGAGCTGACCAACTTTTTTGCCGCTTTCTCGCAGGGTGACCGCACCCGCTCGTTCCTCAAAGTGCAGGATGGATGTGATTATAAATGTGCTTACTGCACAATACATTACGCTCGCGGTTCGAGCCGTAATGCACCCATCGCCGAGCTTGTGCAGCAGGCCCGCGAAATTGCAGCTTCGGGAGTGCGCGAGATTGTGCTAACGGGTATCAATGTGGGTGACTTCGGCCACTCCACGGGCGAGAATTTTGCCGACCTTGTGGCGGCTCTCGATACGGTTGAGGGGATTGAGCGCTATCGCATATCCTCCATCGAGCCCAACCTGCTTACCGACCGAGTAATCGAGCTGTGTGCCGCATCGACCAAGTTCCAACCCCACTTCCATATCCCCATCCAGAGCGGATGTGACTCGGTGCTCGAACGCATGGGTCGCCGCTATACAACCGAGCGTTTTGCCGACCGCATTGAGGCTGTTCGTCGTCTTATGCCCGATACGTTTTTCGGTATAGATGTGATTGTGGGTTTCCCCGGCGAGAGCGACGAGGAGTTTGAGCAGACCTACTCTCTGCTGGAGCGTCTGCATCCCGCCTATCTCCACATATTCCCCTTCTCGCCGCGTCCCGGTACCCCTGCTTACTCAATGAAGGGGCAGGTTAGGGCGAGTGTTAAGACCGAGCGTGCAGCCCGTTTGGACGAGTTGTGTCGTCGTCTGCACCGCGACTTCTGCATGTCGTATGTGGGGAGGGTGATGCCTGTTCTTTTTGAGAATTCGGTCAAGAACGGTGTTATGACCGGCTTTACGGGCAACTATATAAAAGTGGCCGCACCATACGACAAATCGTTGGCCGGCCACATTGTAGATGTCCTCCTTACCGAGGACAATATCGTGCTCTAACGCTATTTGGTCTTGTCGAACAGCACCGCGTCCACAACATTCAATTTGCACCCCTCGGTCGGATTCAACCATCGCAGGGTTATGGTGTGACTGCCGGGCTTCAGACAGAAGTTCCAATATACATCCAATCGGCGATAGCGATACCTTGCAGGCATCTCGAAGCGTTCTGCCTGACCACCATCGACCACTACTTCCAGCTCCGCAACATAGTCTGCGGGGCCACTTACCCATCCGTTGAAGATGATGCCTGCGCACTCTGCCGAGTAGGTGTAGGCCTTGTCGTCCAGCTGAATTTTGATAGGCTCGCGGCGTGTGGGCTTCAGATTGGGGAAACTAACCTCATAACGTACCGCTTTGGGCGCCTGACAGCGGATGGTGACATCCTCGTCGGTTACCTCTCCGCCACCGCGCTCAATCATCTCCAGAGCCTGCTCGAAGCTCATGGCGTAGGTGTCGTTTAGCGAGTAGGGAATATACAGGAAATCAATATCTTCGGCTTTTTTTAGCGGAGCAATCCACTCCTCGGGAATATTGCTATAACCGATGGCTGTGGCGAGGATACCTGCCGCCGATGCGGGGTTGCAGTCCGAGTCTTGTCCACAACGGGTCGAGATGTCGATGGTTTTGGTGAAATCACCCTCGCCATAGAGCAGACCGAAGATGACGTATGCGCTGTTGATTACGGCGTCGATGTTGAGCGGGTCGAGAGCACCCTCGCTACAACCAACATCGCTCGGTCCCCAACGCTCTTCGCATATCTCCCAAGCCTTGCGCCAATCGTCGGGATAGGTGTGGTAGAGGTCGATTACATCGGCCATGCAGCGGTAGAACTTGCTGCGGCTGGGGATTGTTCGAAGTGCTTCTGTTACAATTGTTTCCACATCGTCGCAGATGAATGCCAACGAGTACATAGCACCCATATATACACCGCCATACCAACCATCGCCATAGTTCATGATGTGACCCACGCGGTCCGAGATTTTGGATGCGCTGTTGGGCATGCCGGGCGACATCAATCCTGCAAAATCGGCCTCGATTTGGTAGTCAATATCGTCGGCGTGCGGGTTGTTGCGCCAGTGTCCCGAGTCGGGTGCTTTGATGCCATGCAGCAGATTGTAGCGTGCTGCTTGATTGGCGTGCCAAAGGTGATACTCCTCGTGTGCAAAGGCGTAAGCCAGAGAGTCTTGCGGTGCGTCGATACCCAGACGGTCGAATACGCCCACAAAGGTCAGGTCCATGTATATATCGTCGTAGAGCGTTGGCCAACTGCGCATCATTTTGCCTACTTGGTCGGGGTCGTTCCACTTGATTTCCACCTCGGAGCCAATCATTTTGCCACGGTATTTGAACTCGGTCGGTCCTCCATAGGTGCAGCCGAGTACCTGTCCAGCCCAGCCACCTTTGATTTTGTCCATCAGTTCGGCTCGGCTCATGGTTACTTTCCGCGGAAGGGGTGTACTTGCGCTTGCCGAGAGTGTGCATGCGAGCAGTGTGGTGAGTAAAACCAGTCGTAGTTTCATAGAGTTGTGCTATTTTATAATGTTCGGTTTCGATATAGTTGGTCGCGCAGTTGGGGGCGGAATCCGGCTTCGCGGATAGCGGCTTGAATGCCCTCGGCGTCGAATGAGTTGTGTGCTCCGGCGCTCGATACCACATTCTCCTCAATCATAATCGAGCCCATGTCATTAGCTCCGCTGTGCAGGGCAATTTGGGCTGTGGCCTTTCCGACGGTCAGCCACGAGGCCTGAATGTTGCGTATGTTGTTGAGTACAAGACGACTTATGGCGATGATTCGCAGATACTCATTTGCCGAGAAGTGGGTTGCCACACCCTCGCTTTCGAGCTTTGTTCCGGTACTGCGGAAAATCCACGGGATAAAGGCCACAAAGCCCCAATTCCCCTCGGGTACTCGGCTCTGTAATTCACGAATGAGCATAAGGTGCTCGATGCGCTCCTCGATACTCTCCACATGGCCATACATCATGGTTGCCGAGGTGGGCAGATTCATCATGTGGGCCTCGTGCATAACCTCACACCACGCTGCGACATCGGGTTTTGCGGGTGATATTGCGCGACGTACGCGGTCGGTCAGAATCTCCGCACCGGCACCCGGCAGCGAGTCCAATCCGGCCGCTACCAATCGCTCCAAACACTCTCTGTACGAGAGTTTGCTAATCCTCGCAATATGAGCAACTTCGGGCGCTCCGAGAGCGTGCAGGCGCACCTGCGGATAGAGCCTTTTGAGCGAGCCGAAAAGCTCCTCATAGAAGGCAATTCCGAGCTCGGGGTGGAGTCCTCCTTGCAACAGCAGCTGGTCACCTCCGAGGGCGAGCATTGTCTCTATTTTTTCGCAGTATTCGTCCAGCGTTGTTATGAAATGGCGGTCGCGCTGATGTGGTTTGCAGTGAAAATTGCAGAACTTACAGCCCGAAATGCAGACGTTGGTGATGTTGACGTTGCGGTCGATTTGCCACGTCACAACAGTCGGGTCGTCGACCTTCGCCTGACGCAGTCGGTCGGCGGCGTCGGCCAACTCCATAAGTGGCATGTTGAGGTATATGTCAAGCGCCTGGTCAAAGGAGAGAGCCTCCCCCTCGATGGCGCGATAGAGTATCGAATCTTTCATACTGAATGGTTATGGCATAATGCAACAAGAGAGCGCCGAATCCGTCAGACGCTCTCTTTGTTTTGTGCAAACTTATTGTTGCTCCTCGGCGGAATTACTCAATCGAGATAGCCTCCACGGGGCAAACACTTGCGCAAGCACCACACTCGGTGCACAGTTCGGGATCGATGGTGTAAACATCACCTTCCGAGATAGCGCCAACGGGGCATTCGCCGATGCAAGTGCCACAACCTGCGCACAGTTCGGGATCAATTTTGTAAGCCATAGTAATTTTTATTTGGTTATTTTACGGTTTAGCTACTGCAAATATAGTGCTTTATTTTATAATATCAAATCCTGTGTAGGGACGAAGTGCCTCGGGAATGACAATTCCTTCGGGAGTTTGGTTGTTCTCGAGCAGGGCCGCTACGATTCGGGGGAGTGCCAACGAGCTACCATTGAGGGTGTGTGCGAGTTGGATTTTCTTCTTGTCATCGCGGAAACGGAGCTTCAGACGGTTGGCTTGGAAGGTCTCGAAGTTCGATACGCTCGACACCTCCAACCAGCGTTTTTGAGCTTTGGAGTAGACCTCGAAGTCGTAGGTGAGTGCCGAGGTGAAGCTCATATCGCCACCGCACAGACGCAGGATACGATAGGGCAGACCAAGTGCCTTGACGATAGACTCAACGTGTGCAACCATCTTGTCCAGAGCCTCGTACGAGTTGTCGGGGTGCTCGATGCGGACAATCTCAACCTTGTCGAATTGGTGCAGACGGTTCAATCCGCGCACATCCTTGCCGTACGAACCTGCCTCACGACGGAAACAGGGGGTGTAGGCGGTCATTGCGATGGGCAGCTCCTTTTGGTCCACAATCGAGTCGCGGTAGATGTTGGTCACGGGAACCTCGGCGGTGGGAATCAGATAGAAGTTATCGGCCGTAGCGTGGTACATCTGACCCTCTTTGTCGGGCAGCTGTCCGGTACCGAAGCCCGAAGCCTCGTTCACCATGATTGGGGGCTCAACCTCCAGATAACCGGCCTCGGTGTTGCGGTCTACGAAGAAGTTGATGAGCGCACGTTGTAGGCGGGCACCCTTGCCTTTGTAGACGGGGAAGCCAGCGCCGGTCAGCTTAACACCAAGCTCAAAGTCAATGATGTCGTACTTGGCGGCTAGCTCCCAGTGGGGCAATACCTCGCCCTCGATGTCGAGCGAGTCCTCCGATTGGCGAACAACCACGTTGTCCTCGGCGGTGCGTCCCTCGGGTACAATCTCACAGGGGAAGTTGGGCAGCAGTACGATTTGGGCGTTGAGAGCCTCGGCTGCCTCGTTCATCTCGTCAGCGAGTTTTTTGGATTGCTCTTTCATGGCAGCGACCTGCTTTTTGACCTCTTCGGCCTCGTCGCGTCTACCCTGACCCATCAGGGCGCCAATCTGTTTAGCAGCTTTATTTTGTTCGGCAAGCAGGTTGTCTACTTGTGCCTGAAGCGATTTGCGGAGGTCGTCGAGCTCTTCGATTTTCTCGATAATGGGAGCGGCGTCCACCCCTTTGACGGCAAGACGCTCGATGGCATAAGCCTTGTCGCCTCTGATCTGTTTAAGTGTAAGCATAGCGTTTTTTTGGTTTTCAAAGGGCAAAGATACTCTTTTTTTGTGTATCTTTGCGCACTATATATTTATATTTTAGTATGAGAATGCGTTTTTGTGTCATATTGGCCGCTTTGGTGGTGTCGTGTGGAGGTGCTCCTGCTCGTCGAAGCAGTGATGCAAAAAGTGCCACTCGCGCCGCTGTGGAGCAGAACGTAGCGCCCTCGCCCAAAAGTTGGGGCTACTCGGTTGTTGCGACCTATCCGCATCCTACCTCGCACTATACACAGGGACTGCTGTGGAGCGATGGACGGATAATCGAAGGCACGGGTCAGTATGGCGCAAGCGGACTCTATGTCTACGAGCTCGGTGGCAAGATTGAGCGTAGCGCCCGCCTTGGTGGTGAGTATTTTGGCGAGGGTATAACCCTGCACGATGGCAAGCTCTACCAGCTGACTTGGCTCGAGAAACGCGGCTTCATCTACGATCCCACAACACTTTCGCCTGCCGGCTCGTTCGGATACTATGGCGAGGGGTGGGGACTTACCTCGGATGGTGAGCATATCTATATGTCGGATGGTACGCACATTATCCGTGTGCTCGACCCCGCGACACTCGAGGTATCGGCCCGAATCCATGTGCGCTTTGGCCGCCGCTCTACACAGATGCTCAACGAGCTGGAGTGGATTGACGGACGCATCTGGGCAAACCTTTATGGCTACAACCGTATCGTGGTAATCAACCCCGCGGACGGACAGATAGAGGCCTATATCGACCTCGACGAATTGGAACTGACCCAAAGCGAGAACCCTGTGCGTGATGTGCTCAATGGCATCGCCTATGACGCCGCCACAGGACGAATCTTCGTTACGGGCAAGAATTGGGATAAGATTTTTGAAATCAAAATAGAGAAAGATGAGTAAGACGTTACTTCAAGACGAAATCACCAAACGTATCCTTGTGCTCGATGGCGGCTTCGGCACCATGGTACAGGGCTACAACCTATGCGAAAACGACTATCGTGGCGAGCAGTTTGCCTCGTGGCCCACTCCGCTCAAGGGGTGTAATGACCTGCTTGTGATGACTGCTCCCCACATCGTGGGCGAGATTCATGAGCGCTACCTCGAAGCGGGTGCCGATATTGTTGAGACCTGCTCGTTCAATGCCAATGCCATCTCGCTTGCCGACTATGGTCTTGCGGACTATGCCTATCCTATGGCCAAAGCAGCGGCCCAAGTGGCTCGTGCTGCTGCCGATAAATACTCGACCCCCGAGCACCCGCGCTTTGTGGCCGGCTCAATGGGACCTACCAACCGCACCTCGTCCATCGCCTCGGATTTGAACAATCCTGCCGCGCGTGAAATATCGTTCGACCGTCTGGAGGCAGCCTACTACGACCAAGCCCGCGGACTCGTGGATGGTGGCGTGGATGTGTTGCTGGTCGAGACTGTATTCGATACGCTCAACTGTAAAGCCGCACTCAAAGCTATCGATCGCCTTGCCACCGAGTGTGGTGTGCGAATCCCCACTATGGTGTCGCTGACCCTCTCGGAGGGTGGCCGTACCCTTTCGGGACAGACTATCGAGGCGTTCTATAACTCGGTGTCGCATGCCGAACTGCTGTCGATTGGTTTTAACTGCGCCTTTGGTGCACGCCAACTGCTGCCCTATTTGGAGGAGCTCGCTACTTGTTCGGAGTTTGCAGTGAGTGTTCACCCCAATGCGGGACTGCCCAACCTTATGGGTGGATATGACGAGACTCCGCAGATGTTTGCCGACGATGTCGAGGAGTACCTGCGTCGTGGACTTGTCAATATTGTGGGTGGCTGCTGTGGTACCACCCCCGAACATATACGCCTTGTGGCCGGTATTGTTGGTGGCTACTCGCCCCGCCCCGTGCCCGAGCGCCGAGGCGAGAGTACCGCAAGCGGACTCGAAGGACTCACCATCGACCACTCGCGCAACTTTGTGAATGTGGGTGAACGTACCAATGTTGCCGGCTCGGCCAAGTTTGCCCGCCTTATCCGCGAGGAGAACTACGATGCAGCACTCACCATCGCCCGCTCGCAGGTTGAGGCCGGAGCACAGATTGTCGACGTGTGTATGGACGATGGTATGATTGATGGCGTTCGTGCCATGACCACCTTCCTGAATATCATCGCCTCGGACCCCGAGACAGCTCGTGTGCCGGTGATGATTGACTCCTCGTCGTGGGAGGTGCTCGAGGCTGGTCTGAAGGTGACTCAAGGCAAGAGTATCGTGAACTCAATCTCGCTCAAAGAGGGACCCGAGGAGTTCCTTCGTCGTGCCCGAGCTATTCATTCGTATGGCGCTATGGCTGTGGTGATGCTCTTCGACGAGAGCGGTCAGGCCGATACCTATGCCCGTAAGATTGAGGTTGCCGAGCGAGCCTACCGACTGCTTACCGAGGCGGGATTCCCTGCGGGAGATATTATCTTCGACCCCAATATTCTGGCCGTTGCCACCGGTATCGAGCAGCACGATAGCTATGGTGTTGACTTTATCGAGGCAACCCGATGGATTAAACAAAATCTCCCCGGAGCAAAGGTTAGCGGCGGCGTGAGCAACCTGTCGTTCTCGTTCCGTGGTAATAACCCCGTGCGCGAGGCCATGCACTCGGTGTTCCTCTACCACGCTATCGAGGCGGGTATGGATATGGGTATCGTAAACCCCGCAATGCTTCAAGTGTATAGTCAGATTGAACCTACGCTGCTCGAGCTGTGCGAGGATGTTGTTCTGAATCGCCGTGCCGATGCTACCGAGCGCCTTGCCGAGTATGCCGAGAGGCTCAAAGGTCAGAGTGTGACGGGTGCTGCGGCCGCAACCGAGAGCTGGCGCGAGGGCTCGCTTGCCGAGCGTATTGATTATGCGATGCTCAAAGGTAATACCGACCATATCGCCGAGGATGCACTCGAGGCGCTTGGAAGCGAGGGTACACCGCTGGCAGTTATTGATAACCTGCTGATGCCCGCAATGACCCGCGTGGGCGAACTTTTTGGCGAGGGTAAGATGTTCCTACCCCAAGTGGTTAAGAGTGCCCGCGTGATGAAACGCGCGGTTGAGGTGCTCACCCCCTATATTGAGCAGGGCGAGAGCAAGGCTGCGGGTAAATTCCTTATCGCAACGGTCAAGGGTGACGTTCACGACATCGGTAAGAATATCGTGTCGGTGGTTGCCGCTTGCAATGGATACAAAATCAACGACCTCGGTGTGATGGTCGAGACCGACCGCATAGTGGATGAGGCTATCGCGTGGGGTGCCGATGTGATAGGCTTGAGTGGACTTATTACCCCGAGCCTCGACGAAATGATTAAGGTTGTGCGTGAGCTGGAGCGCCGAGGAGTGTCGATTCCCGTTATTGTTGGTGGCGCAACCACCTCGGAATTGCATACTGCAGTTAAGATTGCTCCCGAGTATTCGGGTCTGGTTGTCCGTAGCCGTGACGCTTCGAGCAATGTCCAGATTCTGGCCGCACTCACCGGTGACGACCGCGAGGGCTATGTCCAAACGGTTAAGGCTCGTCAGGAGGAACTTCGTGCAGGATACCTGCGCTCGTCGGAGAACCGCACCATTACCCCCATTGAGGAGTGCCGCGAGGGCAGTCGCACCAAACGTGCTGCCGAGATTGTCGTACCCCGCAAGGTTGGTCGCACGGTGCTCCATAAGTTCGACATTGAGAATGTCGAGCCCTATATCAATTGGAACTATCTGCTCTCGGCATGGCAAATCAAAGGTCGCTATCCCGAGGTGCTCGACTCGGTCGACCGTGGTGAGGAGGCTCGCAAGGTTATGGATGATGCGCGAGCACTGCTCGACCAAATCAAACGCGACGGTTCGTTGCAACTCAACGGCGTTGTGGGTATCTATCCCGCAAACCGCGAGGGCGATGATATTGTTGTTGAGTGCAAGGGTCGTAAGTATCGCCTGCCGCAACTGCGTAACCAAACCACAACCCTCCAATCCGTAGCCGACTATATCGCCCCCGCCAGCGAGGGTACAGACTATGTTGGCGTATTCGCACTGACCGGCGGTGAGGGACTCAAGGAGCTTGCAGCCAAGTTCCGTGATGCGGGCGACGACTACTCTGCTATCATGGCCAAACTGCTCGCCGACCGTCTGACCGAGGCCTTTGCCGAGGTTATGCACGCCTTCGTAAGAGAGCTGGTGTGGAGCTATCAGTCTTCGCCGCTCACTCCCGAGGATGCCGTGGCCGAGAAGTATGTCGGTCGCCGTTATGCCTTTGGCTACCCTGCAACCCCCGATCATACCCAGAAGCGTGAGGTCTTTGAGATGCTCGATGTCGAGATGCTTACCGGTATGCGCCTTACCGAGAACTGCATGATTGAGCCGGGTGAGGCTCTCTGCGGATTGATTGTTGCCGACCCTGCTGCCGAATATTTCGGTATCGGAACTATTGGTGAAGACCAGCTTGCTGACTATGCCGCTCGTCGAGCTACCACCCCCGAACAGATTAAGAAATACATTACACAACTATAACCCGAACTAACAGATGCACGTTAAAGATATTATATCGCAAGCGCAGAGCAGTGGCCGAGCACGATTCTCGTTCGAGCTGTTGCCGCCGCTCAAGGGTGACGGAACCGAGAAGGTGTTTGAGGCAATCGACACCCTCAAGGATTTCTCGCCTGCATTTATTCACGTAACATTCCACCGCGAGCTGGTTAAATCGACCCTTATGCCCGATGGTACCATCGAACGCCATATCGAGCGCCATCGTCCCGGTACGGTGGGTATCTCGGCAGCTATCAAGGCGCGCTACGGGATTGATGTTGTGCCCCACCTTATCTGTGGCGGCCACTCCAAATATGATATTGAGGATGCGCTTATCGATATGGATTTTCTCGGTATTGATACGCTGATGGCGCTGCGTGGTGATGCAATGAAGGGTGAACCCCACTTTGTGCCCCATCCCCAGGGTCATGCTCATGCCGTAGACCTCGTGCGCCAAATCTCGGCCATGAACCGCGGTGAGTTCCTCGATCCCGAGGAGGGTGTGTCACACCGCTCGAATTTCTGTATCGGTGTTGCGGGCTACCCCGAGACACACGGTGATGCTGTGAGTGCCGAGCAGGATATTGCCTACCTCAAGGAGAAGGTGGATGCCGGAGCAGACTATATCATCACCCAACTGTTCTACGACAATAGCCGCTTCTTCGACTTTGTGGAGCGCTGTACTCGTGCGGGTATCAATGTGCCTATCATTCCCGGCATCAAACCGCTGTCAACCATCAAGCACCTCGAGGTGTTGCCCCGAATCTTCTGGTGTAATATGCCGCAGGATTTGTTGCGTCGTGCCTCGAAGTATACCACCAATGCCGATATGCGTAAGTTCGGTGTGGAGTGGGCGAGCGAGCAGTCTGCCGAGCTGATAGCTGCGGGCATGCCGGTTATTCACTACTACTCGATGGGCCGCACCGACAACGTGGCGCAAATCGTTAGCAACGTATTCTAAAGAGTTACACAGCTAAAACAAACGGAGCCTTTCCCAAGTGGGGAAGGCTCCGTCTATCTTATTATATAAGGTGTATCTCTACTCCTCGGTGTCGCCCAATGCAGCGTTGTAGGGTTTGATAACGCCACGTTTCGACTTGCGCACGAAGTTTACGATAAGGTCGCGCTCGGGGCTGCGTTTGATGGTGTCCTCGACGATGTCGCAAGCACGTCCATAAGCGTAGCCACTTTGGAAGAGGATGCGGAAAATCTCCTGAATCTCGCCAATCTTCTCGCTTGTGAAGCCGCGACGACGCAGACCGATGAAGTTGGCACCAACGAACGACAGCGGGTTGCGGGCAGCCTTCACATAGGGAGGCACGTCCTTGCCCACCAGCGAACCGCCACTTACCATGGCGTGCTCACCGATACGCACGAATTGGTGAACGGCCGAGTTGCCGCCCAGAATAGCCCAATCGCCAATCTCAACCTCGCCGGCGATAAGCACAGCATTGACAATCACACAGTGGCTACCAACGATAACGTCGTGTGCTACGTGCGAGCAGGCCATGAAGAGGTTGTAGCTGCCGATTGCGGTTTTGCCTTTGGCTGCGGTACCGCGGTTTACGGTGCAGGCCTCGCGGAAGGTGTTGTAGTCGCCAATCTCGAGGGTGGTATATTCGCCTTTGAACTTAAGGTCTTGGGGCTCGCCACCGAGGATTGCACCAAATACCTTGCAACCCTTACCCATGCGCGTGCCGGGCAGGATTTGCGAGTTCGGACCAATGTAGCAGTCGTCGCCGATAACGACGTCCGAGCCTACATAAGCAAAGGGCTCGATGGTTACATTCGCTCCGATTTGAGCATCGGGGTGGACATAAGCTAAATTGCTAATCATAGTTGTTTATCTCTGTTTTTAGTTTGTTATTTCGTTTTGGTGACCTGTGCCATCAACTCTGCTTCGCAAGCCAGTTTGTCAGCCACAAAGGCTCGGGCCTCCATGACTACGATTCCGCGACGAATGGGCTCGATGAGTCGAAGCTCGAATTGCAGAGTGTCGCCCGGCACGACCTTGTGCTTGAAACGCACGTTGTCAATCTTCATGAAGTAGGTCGAATATTTCTCACCCTTCTCCATGTTGTGCATAGCCAATAGGCCTCCGCATTGTGCCATAGCCTCAATGAGCAGTACACCAGGCATTACGGGCTCCTCGGGGAAGTGACCGGCAAAGAAAGATTCGTTGTAGGTCACGTTCTTGATACCCACGATAAAGTCCTCCTCGATGTGCATAACCTTGTCAACCAACAAGAACGGTTGGCGGTGGGGCAGACACTCGCGGATTTGGTTCAGGTCATATATGGGTTTCTGTGTGGGGTCGTAGCTGAAGCGGGGCTTCTTGTTTGCCATGCGGCGGTTCTTGCGCAGCATTTTGCACAGCTCGGTGTTTGCGAAGTGGCCGGGGCGGGTAGCCATCACTCGACCCTTGATGCGGATGCCGAGCAGAGCCAGGTCTCCGGTCAGGTCGAGCAACTTGTGGCGTGCGGGCTCGTTCACAAAGCGCAACTCGAGGTTGTTGAGGTATCCTTGCGAGATGTTGATGTCCTCCTTGTGGAAGGCGTTACGGATGTAACCCAGCTCCTCGTCCGATACGGGTTTCTCGACAATCACAATAGCGTTGTCCAAATCGCCACCCTTAACCAGATTGTGTTGCAACAGCGGGAAAATCTCGTGAAGGAAGACGAATGTACGACACGGTGCAATCTCGGCTGCATAGTCGTCCTTGCCATAGGTGAATGTGGCGTATTGGTTGCCGAGCACCTTGCTACCGTAGTCCACGTGCAGCGAGATGCTGTACTCGTCATCGGGGAAGATGTCGATAACGATACCGCGCTCCTCGTTTACATACGAGATGCGCTCACTGGGGGTGTAGTACTCGATTTTGGCATCGAGTTCGGTGAGACCCACGCGGGCAATCTCGGCGGCATACGCTTTGGCCGAACCGTCCATGATGGGCACTTCGGGTGCGTCCACTTCGATGATAGCGTTGTCCACGCCGCTCATCCACAGCGCCGACATGATGTGTTCGATGGTAGTTATTTTGACACCATCCTTTTCGATGGTTGTGCTGCGCGAGGTGTCGGTCACAAAATCGCTCAATGCAGGAATCTCGGGTTTGCCCTCGAGATCGACGCGGCGGAATATGATGCCGTGTCCGGCGGGTGCGGGCAGAACGGTCATGTTGGAGGTAAGACCGGTGTGCAATCCTCGTCCCGAAAATTGGATTGGTTGATTGAGTGTTTTCTGATTATTGCTCATAAAGTCGAATTTACGCATAAATTTCGGCAAAGTTATGAATTTATTTCTAAAGAAATCGTAAATTTGCTACGTTTTTGAGAGTATTATGGTCGAAAAAGAGCAACATAGCCCCAAACAGCGTCCACAACGCCCTCCACAAGGGGGTGAACGCCGTCGTCGTCAGCGTCTTAAACTCCCGTTTGACAATCGCAGACAGGATATAGGCTCGTGGAGTTATGACAACCGTCGCGGACTGCTGATGACCATCATCGCCTATTTGCTTTTGGCCATCGCCTTTGTGAGCTCCAAAGTCACCATTACCTCCGAACATGCCAATCAGACCATCGCCATCGACCTGAAGACGCTGGCCGAACTCGAGCAGAAGAAGCAAGAGCTTGAGCGTCAGATTCGTGAGCGCCAAGTGGACGACCTGTCGGATGTGCGTAACAGAGTATCGAACGAGGAGGCCGAGGAGCGCGAGATGGATCACCGTCTGCGCGATGACCGAAGTACCGACATGGATAAGTTGGCAAGCGATGCGGCCAAGGCCCAAGAGCGTATGCGTGCCAATCGTGAGCGCTACGAACAGGGACTGCGCGAACAGGAGGAGATGAAGCGCCGACCCAATGAGAAGAGTGAAGAGCAGACAAACTCGACCGACAGCAAGGTCAAGGGTCGAGTTACGGTCTCCTATTCGTTCCGCAATCCGGTGCGCCACTCGCAATATCTCGACATCCCCGCCTACCGCTGTGATAAGGGTGGTGAGGTGATTGTGGATGTTACTCTCAATCGCAATGGCAATGTTATTGCAGCCACCATCGACAAATCTGCGTCGGCCCACGACGAGTGTATGTGGGAGACCGCTCTGGAAGCGACCCGACGTTCGCGTTTCAATATCGACTCTTCGGCTCCCGAACGACATACGGGAACCATATCATATATCTTCATTCCGCAGTGATAACTGCTTGATAGTTAGTGTATGAACTCCTGCCTCGGCTTGTGTCAAGGCAGCTAAACTTTTTTAATGACATGGGCGTACTGACAAATAGCTTGTTGCTTATTCTCTCGGTTGTGCTGTTGAGCGCAATTCTCGGTAGCCAAGCGGGCTCTCGCTTCGGAATCCCGTCGCTGTTGCTGTTTCTTGTGGCCGGAATGGCATTTGGTACGGATGGATTCGGCATAGAGTTTGATAACCCTATCCTCACCCAATTTATCGGCATGGTGGCCTTGTCGATTATCCTGTTTACGGGTGGTATGGGTACCAACTTCGACGAGGTGCGTCCTGTGCTGGGCAAGGGTACTGTGCTTGCAACGCTGGGAGTGGTGGCGATGGCCTTTGTGACCAGCGCCTTTATCTATTTTGCCAGCGTGACGTTTAACCTTGGCCTCTCTTATCTCGAATCACTGCTGCTTGCATCTATTATGTCCTCGACCGACTCGGCTTCGGTCTTCTCGATGCTCGGAAGCAAGGGACAGGGACTCAAAAATAATCTTAAACCGCTGCTTGAGTTCGAGAGTGGTAGTAATGACCCTATGGCGGCCATTATGACTGTGCTTGTGCTCGACCTTGTGGTTGATGGCGGCTCCCCCGATTTGGGCTCTATGGCAATGCGTCTGGCAGTTCAGATGATTGTCGGTTTTGCCGCGGGCTTCCTCTTCGGAAAGGCCATCGTCTGGACCATCAATAAGGCCAAAATTCCCAATAACTCGCTGTCGAGTATTATGCTGCTCGCGCTGGTGTTTATAACCTTCTCCATCACCGACCTTATTCGCGGTAACGGCTACCTTGCAGTCTATGTTGCAGGTATGGTAGTCGGTAATAGCAAGGTGTTGGGACAGAAGGCGTTGTGTAAGTCGCTCGACGGTTATACATGGCTTGTCCAAATCCTTATGTTTATCACTTTGGGACTGCTCGTTACACCACACAAACTCATCGAGCCCGAGACCGCTTTCCTTGGCGTTGCAGTGGGTCTGTTTATGATTCTTGTAGCACGTCCGCTGGTGGTGTTTGTATGCCTGCTCCCGTTCCGCAAAATGACCCGTCGCGACAAACTCTATGTGAGCTGGGTGGGACTGCGTGGTGCGGTGCCAATCATCCTTGCGACCTACCCCCTTGTGGCGGTTAATCGTGGCTTTAATCCGGAGGTTGCCGATACAATCTTCAACGTGGTCTTCTTTATCACCATTCTCTCGCTTGCGCTGCAAGGCTCGACGGTCAACTATATGGCCGAGCGAATGGGCCTCGCAGAGCCTGTCCGTGGGGATAGCTTCGGCATCGACCTGCCGGATAATATCAAGGCGGGACTGACCGAACTCGATGTGACAGAGCCGTTTCTGCGTAATGGCGCAACCCTCCGCGAGGTGACCCTGCCCGAGCACGCTCTGGTGCTCTTTGTCAAGCGCGGCGAACGCTACATCGTACCTCGCGGAAATACCCGTTTGGCGGTTGGAGATGTGCTTCTGTTGGCATGGGACGACAACCCCGAGATAAATGAACAACTCAAAGAGTTGGAGATAACGCGATAAAGTCGTAAATTTGCGGCGTTATGAAAAGATTACAGAGATTTTTAGCCGCATGTATCATGCTGTTGGGTGCAACCACGGTGGTTGAGGCCCAAACCTTTGAGTGGGACGTCCACTTCCAAACACGTTTTGACAACCGCGAGCACGATCGCACCAAACTCGGAACTTCGCGTACAATCTTCGGCTCGGTGCTCTCGCCCACAATCGGAGTGTCGTGGGGCGAAGGTAGCCGCTTTATGGCGGGTGCAGAGTTTATGGGCGACTTCGGTAGCGCAGAGTGGATGCACAAACCCAAGCCCATCGCCTACTATCGCTACGCCGACGAGCACTTCAGCGCCTATGCCGGTATCTTCCACCGCTCGGCTATGATTGGCACCTATGCCAACACTATCTTCTCGTCGAGCTACACCTACTACAACCAACTGCTTCGCGGTACCCTGCTCCAATACAAGGGTGACCTCGGTAAAGTGGAGCTGGGTCTGGACTGGACCGGCCACTTCGATAAAGCAACCTCGACCCGTGAGTGCTTCCGCGTATTCTCGGCAGGTCGTATCGGTGGCTCCTTTATCTATGCAGGTTATAGCGCACAAATGTTCCACCTTGCAAATAGCGGCACCGGTGCCAAGGGTGTTGTGGATAACATCATGGTGATTCCTTACGTTGGTGTCAGCTTCGCTTCGGCACTTCCGCTCGATAAGTTCTATATCCAACTCGGTTGGCAACAATCCATCCAACGCGACCGCAAAGTGAGCAAAGAGTTTGAGACTCCGTTCGGTGGCGAGCTCGAGTTCCGTATCGAGAAATGGGGTCTGGGTGTGCTCGATATCTTCTACTACGGTAAGAACCTGTTGCCTTTCTATGGCACCTATGGTTCGGCTCTCTACACCTGTGAGCCCTACTACCGCGCACCTTACAACATCCTGAACCACGCCGAGCTCTATTACACCGCAATCAAACGTGACGGCGTTACCCTCAAATTCCAACTCAAGTTCAAATCGGATGGCAAGAGAATGGGCTTTGAACAGGTCGCTAACCTCAATATCCACCTGAACAACAAACAGTTTGGTCAGAATATTACCTTTGGTCGCAAACGTAACACCGTGAAGAGCTGCACTCTGAACGAGAATGGTTGCCCCAAAGCTAATAGCTGCCCCCATAAATAGTTAGTTCGGAAAAACCTCGCCCATGCGACGCATTGTTGTGATACTCATTGCTCTGGTCTTGAGCCTCGACGCTACGGCGCAGTCGCTCAAGATTGGTAGCAAAGCACCCGACCTGACCGGCCTTGTATGGCTCACACGACCACCCGCCGAACATCGTCGTACCACACTTGTGGAGTTTCTTCACTCCTCCAATGCGAAGGCATACGAACGTATCGTCGAGCTCGAAAGGCTGGCTACACACCACGCCGATTCGCTCAATGTGGTTGTCGTAACCCGCATGGACGATAGCGCGGCTCACGATATGCTGGCAAATGCCCCCTTCTATGTGGTGAGTGCC
>JAZQXR010000082.1:0-5746 GCA_045632975.1 Rikenellaceae bacterium | reverse complement strand
CAACGTTGGTGTAAACATTCAGCGACAGGCTCTCACCAGCAGCCTCAACTACGATGGGGTTAGCCTCATAGTCAGCATCCAGAGTGAGCGATGCCTCGAAACCGGTTTGAACAACCTTAACAGATTGTTTCAGAGCCTCCTCGTTGGCAATCTCGAAAGTGCCCTCACGAAGAGAAGCTGCGTTGTTCTCTTTTACCGAAACACGAACAGCTTTGTTGCTCAGTTTGGTTGCGGTAAGCCATGCTTTTGCGTCCTCTGCAACAGTAACAGAGATGTTCGACGAAGAAACTACATCAACAGTAACATTCTTCGCACCATCACTGTTCTTGCCATCAAATTGGAACGAAACCTCGGTAGGGTTCACTTCGAGTTGAGCCTCTTTGCCATCGCCCTCGGGACCCTCGGGTGTACAAGCAAACATAGCCATACTCATTACAAGTGCCCAAATACCTTTAGTAAAATTTGTGCGCATAATGAAATGAATTAAGTTAATAAAAATATAAAAAGTTGTTTTTCAGTAGTTTAGCCACAACGCCCAACTCGCAAATACCATCAGCGGTTGCGATTTGGGTGTAAAATGGACATATTTCAAAGCACAAACTTACAAAATAATTCCACATTTTCAATATCTTTCAAAAAAAAAGTTTTTTCTCGATGTTTTTTTTACCTCGATTCGCAACACAACTAAACCAAAAGCAAAATCTAATCGCAAAATGCATACATATTAAATATATATAGTAAAACCACAGCGCTCACAAAACTATTTTCACAAAAAAGACACTCGACGGATACAACTCTTCAAATAAAATTACTAACTTCGCGGTGCAAGACCGAAATCTAATCTCAAAAACAAACAATAAAACTATGAACCAAAACATCAAGGAAATTAGCGATGTGGTAATCCGATTCTCGGGTGACTCGGGTGACGGAATGCAACTTACCGGAACGCTCTTTTCCGATACCTCGGCCCTGATGGGTAACGGTATCTCAACCTTCCCCGACTACCCCTCGGAAATCCGCGCACCGCAAGGTACAGTGGCCGGAGTATCGGGCTTCCAAGTACACTTCGGCGACCGCAAAATGATTACCCCCGGTGACTTCTGCGACGCCCTGGTTGCCATGAACCCCGCAGCCCTCAAGGCCAACGCCAAGTGGCTCAAACCCGACTCGACAATCATCCTCGACGCCGATGCGTTCACCGAGAAACAGATTGCCAAAGCCGGATTCAAAACCGACAACCCCATCGAGGAGCTCAAACTCACCGACTACAATATCGTTATGCCCGACATCACCGGCATGACCAAAAAGACACTCGAAGAGTTCGAAATGGACGCCAAAAGCGTTGCAAAGTGCAAAAACATGTTCGCACTCGGCATCTGCTTCTACCTCTACAACCGACCCATGGAGCACGCCTTCGACTATCTGAACCAAAAGTTCGGCAAGAAAAACCCCAAAATCGCCGAGGCCAACATCGCCGTGGTGAAAGGCGGTTACAACTATGCCGCAAACAACCATCTGTTCGCAAACACCTACAACATCAAGAGCTCGGAGCTCGAACCGGGCGTATATCGCAACATCAACGGTAACCAAGCAACCGCATGGGGATTCATCGCCGCATCGGAGAAGAGTGGTCGCCCGCTGTTCTGCGGCTCGTACCCCATCACTCCCGCAACCGTAATCCTCGAGGAGCTCGCCAAACGCAAAGACCTCGGTGTGAAGACCGTTCAAGCCGAAGATGAGATTGCCGGTATCTGTACCGCCATCGGAGCCGCCTTTGCAGGCAACTTCGCCGTAACCACCACCTCGGGTCCCGGTCTGTCGCTCAAGAGCGAGGCTATGGGTCTGGCCGTGATGACCGAGCTGCCGCTGGTTGTTGTGGATGTTCAACGTGGCGGTCCCTCGACAGGTCTGCCCACCAAGACCGAGCAGAGCGACCTCGACCAAGCACTCTATGGCCGCAACGGCGAGTGCCCCGTGGTTGTACTTGCTGCAAGCAGCCCCTCGGACTGCTTCGACTACGCTTTCCAAGCGGGTAAAATCGCAATGGAGCACATGACCCCCGTAGTGCTGCTCACCGACGGTTTCATCGCCAACGGCAGCCAACCCTGGCGCATCCCCTCGATGAGCGACTACCCCACCATCACCCCTCCCATCGTAACCTCGATTCCCGAGGGAGAGCAGTTCCGCCCCTATGTGCGTAACGAAAATCTCGCTCGCGGTTGGGCTATGCCCGGCACCAAAGGTCTGGAGCACCGAATTGGAGGCCTGGAGAAAGACAGCCGTTGTGGCGCTGTATCGCACGACCCCGACAACCACGCCGAGATGGTAGGTCTGCGTGCTGCCAAAGTTGCAAAGGTTGCTGACTCGCTCCCCACCCAAGAGGTGTTTGGCGAGAAGACAGGCGACCTGCTGGTTATCGGTTGGGGAGGTACTCGCGGCCACCTTCAATCGGCAGTCGAGGAGCTTCAAGCCGAGGGCCAAAAGGTTTCGCTGTGCCACTTCAACTACATCAACCCGCTGCCCCACGGCGTAGAGGAGATTCTCGGCGGATTCAAGAAGATTGTGGTTTGTGAGCTCAACTGCGGCCAATTCGCAGGCTATCTGCGCCAAAACTTCCAACAGTTCTCCTTCGAGCAGTACAACAAAGTGATGGGTCTGCCCTTCACCGTACGCGAGCTGAAAGAGGCTTTCGTTTCACTTCTCAAATAAGCGCGACACATGGAACTCAAAAAATATACAGCAGCTGACTTCAAAAGCGACCAAGAGGTAAAATGGTGCCCCGGCTGCGGCGACCACGCAATCCTCAACTCGGTACTCAAGGCTATGGCCGAGGTAGCCGAGCAAAAACAGATTCCTCACGAGCAATTTACCGTGGTTTCGGGTATCGGTTGTTCGTCGCGTTTCCCCTACTATGTACGCACCTATGGTTTCCACGGAATCCACGGACGTGCAGCAGCCCTGGCAAGCGGCGTAAAGACCGCCAACCCCGAGCTGTCGGTATGGGTGGCTTCGGGCGACGGTGACTCGCTGGCTATCGGCGGCAACCACTTCATCCACGCCGTAAGACGTAATATCGACCTGAACTTCGTGCTGTTCAACAACGAGATTTATGGTCTAACCAAAGGACAATACTCGCCGACCACAAAGCTCGGCAAGATTACCAAAACCTCGCCCTTCGGAACCATCGAGCAACCCTTCAAACCGGGCGAACTGGTGATTGGCGCACGCGGAACCTTCTTCGCACGAAGCGTAGACGCAGAGCTGGCACTGACCCAAAAGTGTCTGGTCGCAGCCGCCAACCACAAAGGCATGGCCGTTACCGAGGTGCTCCAAAACTGTGTAATCTTCAATGACAAAACCCACGCTCCCTATGCCGGTGACAAGGCTACACGTGCCGAGCACACCATCACTCTGGAGCATGGCAAGAAGATGCTGTTCGGAGCAAACATGGACAAGGGCTTGGTATTCAACGGTACCGACCTCGAGGTTGTAACCGTGGGCGAAGGTGGCGCGTCGATTGACGATGTGCTGACCCACGATGCACACGCCAAGAACCCCGTTATCCACTTCTTGCTGGCCGGCATGAAGTATCCCGAGTATCCTGTGGCTCTGGGCGTTATCCGCGATGTGGAGGCTCCCAACTACGACTCGGAGGTAGAGCGTCAAGTAAACGAGGTTAAGGCTTCGGCTAAAATCTCGTGCATGGACGACCTGCTGCGCAGTGGCGACACTTGGGAGGTAAAATAGACTGTACGACTCACATCAACTCCAAAGAGCATCGGCGAAATATTGCCGGTGCTCTTTTCGTTATGGGTATACGCTCCTTTGCGAAATTTTATTTTATAAATAAAAATCGTTATATTTGCGCCGTTTTGTAACTTGCGCGTGTTACATACACAACCAAAGCACACAAATACAAATCATTCAATAACCTTAAAAACTTTAATTGCTTATGTTCAGTGGACATCCCAAAGGGCTCTACGCCCTTGCGTTGGCTAACACCGGAGAGCGTTTCGGCTACTACACCATGCTGGCCGTATTTGCACTCTTCCTGCGCGCCAACTTCGGTCTCGAGGCAGGTACCGCAGGTGCTATCTACTCGACCTTCCTCGGTCTGGTCTATTTCATGCCCCTGCTGGGTGGTATCATGGCCGACAAATTCGGTTTCGGCAAGATGGTAACCATCGGTATCTCGATTATGTTCGCAGGCTACCTGCTGCTGTCGATTCCTCTGGGTGGCGACCTCATCGCTCTGATTGCTATGTTGGCCGCTCTGGTATTCATCAGCTTGGGTACCGGTCTGTTCAAGGGTAACCTCCAAGTTATGGTTGGTAACCTGTACGACGACCCCAAATATGCTGCAAAACGTGACTCGGGCTTCTCGCTCTTCTACATGGCCATCAACATCGGTGCTCTGTTTGCACCCACCGCAGCCGTGAGAATCAAAGAGTGGGCAGAGACCGCTCTCGGCTACTCGTCGAACGACGCTTACCACTTCTCGTTTGCTGTGGCTTGCGCATCGCTCATCGTGTCGATTCTTATCTACTACGTGTGCCGTCCTATGTTCCGCCACGTAGAGGGTGGTAAGAAAGACACCAAAGCTGCTGCCGCTGTCGAGGATAACCTCACCCCCGCCGAGACCAAACAACGCGTTATCGCTCTGTGCCTCGTATTTGCCGTTGTTATCTTCTTCTGGATGGCATTCCACCAAAACGGTCTTACGCTGACCTACTTTGCAGCCGAGTTCACCGAGCGCACCTCGGAGGGTATCGGTAGCATGGCATTCGACGTAATCAACCTTGTTGCCATCATCATCGGTGTTTATGCTGCATTCTCGGTTGCTCAAAGCGAGAGCAAGAAGGGTAAAGGTATCGCAGCCGCTATCGTTGTTGCTGTAACCACTTTCCTTATCTACAAAGCTAAAACCGTTAGCGGCGTAGTTGCAGTTAGCGCACCCATCTTCCAACAATTCAACCCCTTCTATGTTGTTGCCCTGACCCCCGTTAGCATCGCCATCTTCTCGGCACTCGCAAAGAAAGGCAAAGAGCCCTCGGCTCCCCGCAAGATTGCTTACGGTATGTTGGTTGCTTCGATTGGCTTTATCATCATGGCAGTAGGCTCGAACGGTCTTAACACCCCCAACGAGCAACAATACACTCTGGCTGCCGAGCAAGGTAAAGAGTTCGCTATCCAACTCAACGAGGCTTCGGCTGATGAGGTTGCAGGCATCGAGAAGAAACAAAAAGATTACTTCGACGCTCTGAACGCAACCAGCAAAGAGGCATTCTCGACCGTATTTGCAGGCTACCGCAACGTTGAGACCGAGGTTGAGATTGTTGCCGACTCGACCGTTGAGAACCCCCTCACCGAGATTGTTACCGCTTATGTAGCTCCCTCGACCGAGCTGAAGGCTGCTGCTGACGCTGTTCTGGCAGAGTGCAAACCCGCAACCTTCGTTACCCCCTACCTGCTTATCCTCACCTACCTGGTGCTCACCTTCGCAGAGCTGCTGCTCTCGCCTATGGGTATCTCGTTCGTGTCGAAAGTTGCTCCTCCCAAGCTCAAAGGTATGATGATGGGTGGCTGGTTCGTGGCTACCGCTATCGGTAACTTCCTTGTATCGGTAGGTGGCTTCCTGTGGGCCGGTATCTCGCTGCCCGTTGTATGGGGCGTATTCGTGGTACTGTGTCTGCTGTCGGCACTGTTCATGTTCGTAATGATGAAACGTCTGGAGAGCGCTACCAAG
>JAZQXR010000081.1:0-4459 GCA_045632975.1 Rikenellaceae bacterium | reverse complement strand
GTTTATATTCGTTTACAACTGTGCCAGCTTGTCGAGCGCCATGGCTACCATACCTCGAACGTAGGGCTTGTAGTCGGTCTGCGCCTCACCCGCAACCCTTTGGGCGATGATGGTGCAGATGGTTGCTGCGCGGTGGCCGAGCAGTGCTGCGAGTCCCGCGAGCGCCGAGCCCTCCATCTCGTAGTTGGTTATGCGTCGGCCGTGGTAGTCGAACGATTCGAGCACTCGGTTGAACTCCACGCCCATCGCGGGGGCGAGCCTCACATAGCGTCCTTGCGGGCCGTAGAATCCGGGCGCCGAGATGGTGATACCCTCGGTAGTGGTGTCGCGGAAGAGCTCCACAAGCTCCGGTGCGGCATTCACAAAGTAGGGCGCGGGCAGTTTGTCGCTCCATCCCGTATGCTCCACAAAGGCCCTCTCCAGAGCCAGGTCACACACCTCGTCGCGTCCCTCATAGTAGTTCAACAGGCCGTCGAAACCGACCGACGTTGCGCTCAACAGAAGCGTTCCTATCGGCAGGTCGGCTTGAAGAGCACCCGAGGTGCCGAGTCGCACGAGGTTGAGCGTGCGGTGTGTGGGTTTTACGGTGCGGCTCTCGAAGTCGATGTTGGCAAGCGCGTCGAGCTCGGTTACCACGATGTCGATGTTGTCGGTGCCGATGCCGGTCGATATTACGCTCATGCGGCGTCCGCGGTAGGTGCCCGTTATGGTGCGGAACTCGCGGCTCGCAACCTCGCACTCGCGGCTGTCGAACATCTCTGCCACCATCTCGACTCGTCCGGGGTCGCCTACAAGGATAATCGTGTCGGCAATCTGCTCGGGACGCAGATGGAGGTGGAAAATCGAGCCATCGGCATTGATAATCAGCTCGGAAGACGCAATCGTTCTCATGTCGTTCGTGTTTTAAGCTGTGCTTTTTGCTTGCAAAAGTTGCGCTATATTTTGAATTCTCGCCAAAAAGCACTACCTTGCAAGTAATTTACAAAATTACTCTTTTTTTGTGACAATTCAAAAAATAACAAACCAAATAAAACCATGACACTCATCAAATCTATCTCCGGTATCCGTGGAACCATCGGCGGAGCCATTGGTGACAACCTTACACCTATCGACATCGTTAAATTTACTGCGGCCTATGCGCGTTTCATCGCCGAAAACTGCGGTAAAGAGAAAATTACCATCGTCGTAGGACGCGACGCTCGTCTGTCGGGTCAGATGGTGGCTGACATCATCGAGGGTACACTCATCGGCTGTGGCGCAGATGTTATCGACCTCGGTCTGTGCACCACTCCCGGAACAGAGCTGGCCGTTACGGCTCATGGCGCGGACGGCGGTATCATTATCACCGCAAGTCACAACCCCAAACAGTGGAATGCACTGAAACTGCTCAACGCACGTGGCGAGTTCCTCAGCGACGTTGAGGGCAAACGTGTGCTGGCTATCGCAGCCGAGGATGCATATCGCTTTGTCGAGATTGACTCGATTGGCAAGGTCGTTCTTCGTACCAACTTCGACCAAGCGCACATCGACTCGGTGCTGGCGCTCAATCTGGTTGATGTTGAGGCGGTTAAGGCCAAGAAGTTCAAGGTCGTAGTGGATGCCGTAAACTCGGTTGGTGGCGTGGTTATTCCCGAGCTGTTGCGTCAGCTTGGCGCCGAGGTTATCTGTCTGAACTGCACTCCCGACGGTAACTTCGCACACAACCCCGAGCCCATTCCCGCAAACCTTACCGAAATCTCGGAGGCTGTACGCACTCATGGTGCCGACCTCGGTGTGGTCGTAGACCCCGATGTTGACCGTCTGGCGCTCGTATGCGAGGATGGTACAATGTTTGGTGAGGAGTACACGCTGGTGGCCGTAGCTGACTACGTGCTGTCGAAGACCCCCGGCAACACCGTTTCGAACCTCTCCTCGTCGCGTGCTCTGCGCGATGTGACCGTGGCTCGCGGTGGCAGTTACAGCGCCGCAGCTGTGGGCGAGGTGAATGTGACTACCGAGATGAAACGCACCGGAGCCATCATCGGTGGCGAGGGTAATGGCGGAATCATCTACCCCGAGTCGCACTATGGTCGTGACGCACTTGTGGGTGTTGCTCTGTTCCTCACTCTGCTTGCCGAGCGTGGCGTGTCGATGACCGAGCTGAAGGCTTCGTATCCCCAATACGAAATCTCCAAAAACCGCATCGACCTGACTCCCGACATTGATGTGGACGCTGTGTTGGCTGCCGTGAAGGAGAAATACGCTGCCGAGAAAGTTACCGACATCGACGGTGTGAAAATCGACTTTGCAGACGAGTGGGTACACCTCCGCAAATCGAACACCGAGCCTATAATTCGTATCTACAGCGAGAGCGCAACAATGGCTGCTGCCGACGCCCTTGCCGAGCGAATTATAGCCGACATCAAAGCTATTTGTAATCTTCAATAAACCTCTGACAATCATGAAACAACAAGCATATATCGACGCCAACCGCGAGCGTTTTCTCGACGAGCTGTTCGACCTGTTGCGCATCCCTTCGATTAGCGCCCAGAGTGCTCACAAACCCGACATGCAGCGTTGTGCCGAGTGGTTGCGCGAGTCGCTGCTCAAGGCCGGTGCACAGAGGGCCGAGGTGATGCCCACCGAGGGTAATCCCGTGGTCTATGCCGAGCGCATTATCGACCCTGCAAAACCCACTGTATTAGTATATGGTCACTATGACGTTATGCCCGTAGATCCGCGTGACGAGTGGCGCACAGAGCCCTTCGAGCCCGTGGTTAAGGATGGTCGCATCTGGGGTCGCGGAGCCGACGACGACAAGGGTCAGCTCTACATGCACGCCAAGGCGTTCGAGACCATGGTTGCAACCGACACTCTGCCCTGCAACGTGAAGTTCATGCTCGAGGGCGAGGAGGAGATTGGTTCGCCCAGCCTCTACAAGTGGTGTGCCGACAACAAAGAGATGCTTGCCGCCGATGTGATTCTGGTTTCGGACACCTCGATGCTCGGCATGGAGACCCCCAGCATCACTTGCGGTCTGCGCGGTTTGGCGTACATGCAGGTTGAGGTACAGGGTCCCAACAAAGATCTCCACTCGGGACTCTTTGGCGGTGCCGTAGCCAACCCTGCAAACGTGCTCACCAAGCTCATCGCATCGCTCATCGACGACAACGGTCACATCACCATCCCCGGATTCTACGACGATGTACGTCTGCTCACCCCCGAGGAGCGCGAGGCATTCAACAGCGCGCCCTTCGACATCGAGCGTTACAAAGCCAACATCGCCATTCCCGAGGTTGCAGGCGAGGCCGGATTCTCGACCATGGAGCGCACAGGTGTACGTCCGTCGCTCGACGTGAACGGCATTTGGGGCGGTTACATCGAGGAGGGAACCAAGACCATCATCCCCGCAAAGGCCTCGGCCAAAATCTCGATGCGTCTTGTACCCAATCAAGATTATGTCAAGATTGGCAAGCTCTTCGAAGAGCATTTCCGCGCCATTGCGCCCGCAAGCGTGACCGTAAACGTCAAAGCACTACATGGTGGCGCGCCCTATGTCACCCCCACCGATCTGCCCGCATATCGCGCAGCAGAGAAAGCCGTAGAGGAGACCTTTGGCAAGAAGCCTCTGCCCTTCTATTCGGGTGGCAGCATTCCCATCATCAGCGGTTTCGAGAACATCTTGGGCATCAAGTCGGTACTCATGGGCTTCGGTCTTGACATCGACGCCATTCACTCACCCAACGAGAGTTATGGTCTCGACAACTTCTACAAAGGAATCCAAACCATCGTCAAATTCTACAAATATTTTGCAGAATAATCCCCCCTCACGGATACCTTATTATATAATCAAAGAGTCGTGCCACATCGCACGGCTCTTTTTTCTTTGGAGGGGACTGAGACTTTTCTTCGGGAAAAGTCGCCCAAAAGACTTTGAGAGAAACTGCGTTTCTCGTTGTTTGGGTATGTGGTTTGCGAGATGATTTGTGGGTCGGCTTTCAGCCGTAATATTGTGCATTGTACAGTGGTGGCCATAAGCAAGCTTCCGCCACCACTATACAACACGCGGCAGCCAATCCCGCCGGTCTGCGCTCGCATGCCGAGAGAATTAGTCCAACCGCCAACACACCCGCGCCATAAGGCTGGGGACTGCTATACCTTCAGGCCAATCCCCGCGGTTTGCGCGCGGTTTTTGGTTCTTTTGGGCGTCCAAAAGAACATACCGAAAAAAAGCGGCGCTCTCTGGAGGGAGAGTGCCGCTTTGGGGAAAATATTGACAAGTGGATGATTACTTGGTCGAGCCGTTGAAATCAACGTTGTTGATGTCACCGAAGTTGCCGGTGCCACCGCCGAAGTTGATGTCACCACTCTCGGTGCTGCCACCCTCTTGCTCTTTGGTACCATTGGTTACGCCCTCGCCACAGCAGTAAGCTGCTACGACAACGGGTTGGTTGTTAACAACCTCAACTACAACGATGTT
>JAZQXR010000080.1:0-10560 GCA_045632975.1 Rikenellaceae bacterium | reverse complement strand
TGTTCTTCTGTACGCTGTTCATTAACTTGTTATTTGAGACGCGCAATGGGTGTTTGCGAGCCTGTCACTTTTTGACCCAGACTCACGAGTATCTCGGTGTCGAGCGGCAGGTAGATGTCCACGCGGCTACCGAATTTGATGAAGCCCGATTTGAAGTTTTGGGTCGCTTGTTGGCCCTCGCTTGCATACGACACTATACGACGTGCAATAAGTCCGGCAACCTGACGGAAGATTACGGTTGTGCCCTTGTCGGTCTTCACACCTACGGTCATACGCTCATTATCATCCGACGATTTGGGGTGCATAGCAACCAAAAACTTGCCGGGGTGGTACTGTTTGTGAATCACCTTGCCTCCCACGGGGAACCAGTTGATGTGAACGTTGAACAGGCTCATGAAGATGGAGATTTGCATCATCTTCTCACCACACACCTCGGTCTCCATGATATCTTCGCATACAACCACCTTGCCATCGCACGGAGCATATACCAAATCGGGGTCGGTAACGTGCGGGCGGGTCGGCTCACGGAAGAATGCAATGGTGATGGTGAGCAGGATGAGGGTGATGGTCCAAACCAGACCCAAGCCCAGAGTGGACATGGGTACAAATGCAGTTAATACACCTGCTACGACCGCCAGAAATGAGGATACACACAGGATTGTTCCCGAACCTTCTTTATTGATCTTCATAATATTGTAGTTGAGTTTGTGTTACATGAAAAACAGATTGTAAAGGATTGCGCAAGCCACAGCCATGGGCGCCGACAGGAAGAGCGCATCGAAACGGTCGAGCACGCCTCCATGACCGGGCATAATGGCTCCCGAGTCTTTGACACCTACCGAGCGTTTGAATTGCGACTCGACAAGGTCACCGGCAACGCCCGACAGCGCTACAACAATTCCGAGCACAGCCATAAAGCCTATCGGCATACCTTTGAGCCAAAACATGCCGTTCAGTACGCTCACCACGCATGCCATCACGATACCGCCTACAAAGCCTTCCCATGATTTCTTGGGCGAAATCGAAGGGCACATCTTGTGGCGACCGAGTGTTATGCCGAACAGATATGCGAACACGTCGTTTGCCCACACGATAAGCATGTAGGCCAGAATCAGCTCGCCATTCCACTCGATGTCCATACCTCCGAAGAAGGTCATTGCGGCAACGGGTGCGGCGGTATAGATTACACCCGCCAGAGTGGTGCTCACGCTTGCCATAGGGCGCTCGTCTTTTCGCCAAAGTTCCGAAACAAAGACCATTACGGCGAGTATCACAATGGCGGCAATTATGACATAGCTTTCGCCAATGGTGTGGCTTTGGGCCATGACCGAACAGATGCTCCACGCCACAATCAGAACTGCAATTGCCACACCGAGTATGCGGTTGGGCGAGTATCCCGCTTTGCGACACAGCGCATAGAACTCAAGCAGTGCTCCGACGGTGATGCCGAGTGCAAAGAGTGAGTAGATGGCGATGCTGTTGGTGAGTGTAGCCAACAACACGATACCGAGCAGGATGGTTCCGCTGGCAGTTCGGATAAGCAGATTGCGGGTTTTGTCGTTCATCTTAATTGTGGGTTTTGTGAGTTGTGGTTATGCTTCGGAGGTGCACTCCTCGGCGTTGTCAGCAGGGTTTTCCTCAATGGTGCCACTCTCGAGTGTAGGCTCATTGTTTTTGGCCGCCTCTTCCAGCTCTTTGGCTATGTCTTTTTTGCGTTTGCCGAAGATGTCAATCAAATCGTCGGTGAATACTACCTCTTTCTCGAGCAGACGCTCGGCCAAGCGGGTCAGACCTTCTCGATTCTCATTGAGGATTGTAGTCGCCGCTGTGTATGCTTGTTCCAACAGCGCTTTGGCTTCGGTGTCAATCTTGACTGCGGTTTGCTCGCTGTAAGGTTTGGTCATCGCAAAGTCGTTTTGGCCGGTCGAGTCGTAGAAACTGATGTTGCCCGTGCTCTCGCCCATGCCATAGTAGGCTACCATCGAGTAGGCCATCTTCGTTGCGCGCTCCAGGTCGTTCAGCGCACCGGTCGAAACCTCGCCAAAGTTGAGGGCTTCCGATGCACGACCGCCGAGCAGTGATGCCATCTCGTCCATCATCTGTGCACGAGTGGTGAGCTGACGCTCCTCGGGCAGATACCATGCGGCGCCTAGCGCCTTGCCGCGTGGGATGATGGTAACCTTGATAAGAGGATTTGCCCCCTCCAGCAGCCAGCTGACCGTTGCGTGGCCCGCCTCGTGGAAAGCAATTTTGCGTTTCTCCTCGTCGGTGATAATCTTATTACGTTTTTCGAGTCCGCCGATAATGCGGTCTACGGCGGCCATAAAGTCCTCTTTGCTAACGGTTTGCTTGTCGTGACGAGCAGCAATCAGAGCCGCCTCGTTGCATACGTTGGCAATATCGGCACCCGAGAATCCGGGGGTCTGTTTTGCAAGGAATTCGCGGTCGAGGTCGGCGTCGGTCTTGATGTTCTTGAGGTGAACGTCGAAGATTTGGCGGCGCTCCACAACATCGGGTAGACCTACCTCAATCTGGCGGTCGAAGCGACCCGCACGGGTCAGTGCCTTATCCAGAATATCCACGCGGTTGGTAGCTGCGAGTACGATTACTCCCGCGTTGGTGGCAAAGCCATCCATCTCGGTGAGCAGTTGGTTGAGGGTGTTCTCCCTCTCGTCGTTGCCCGAGAATCCGGCATTCTTTCCACGTGCACGACCAATGGCGTCAATCTCGTCAATAAATACAATGCAAGGGGCCTTCTCTTTGGCTTGTTGGAAGAGGTCGCGTACGCGCGAAGCGCCCACACCAACGAACATCTCCACAAAGTCCGAACCACTCATCGACAGGAAGGGTACGTTTGCCTCGCCTGCTACAGCTTTGGCCAATAGGGTTTTACCCGTTCCGGGAGGGCCTACGAGCAGCGCGCCTTTGGGAATCTTTCCACCCAGGTTGCGATACTTGTCGGGTTTGCGCAGAAAGTCCACAATCTCCATAATCTCGACTTTGGCCTCCTCCAATCCTGCCACGTCTTTGAACGTAACTCGATTTTGAGAGCCTTTGTCGAACACTTGAGCTTTGGCCTTGCCGACATTGAAGATGCCTTGTCCTCCGGCACCTCCACCAGCGCCACCACCCAAGCCGCGCATCATGAAAATCCATATACCTATAAATATAAGCCACGGAAGTATCGAAATCAGCATATCACTCCAGTCGCCACCCTCGTTGGTATAGACCACGGGGACATTGTGACCGGAATCACTCTCTACCACCTTGAGGTCTTCGCGGAACGAGTCCACCGAGCCGATGTTGAATTGGAACTGCCATTCGATTTCGGGCAGGTTGCGATATTTCTCCTCGGCGCGATACTCCTGGATCGCCTCGGGAGTGAGGTACACGCGAGCCATATCGCGGTTTACGACCACGATTTTCTCAACCTCACCACGGCTTACCATCTGCTCCACCTCGGTCCACGACGTTGTCCCCGGAGTGTTGGTGTCGTCAAGCATCCACCAACCGATAATCACGGCGGCGATGATTAGCCATGCTACGTTAAAAGGGTTGAAGGGCATCTTTCCGTTAGGTGCCCTGCGTTGTTTGTTTGTGTTGTTTTGTTGTGTCATAATTTGTTACTCTTCGTACTCGTAGCGGGTGCAGGGTGCGTCGGCCCACAGCTCCTCGAGCTTGTAGAAGTCGCGCATCTCGGTCTGGAAGATGTGTACCACCACGTCGGTGAAGTCCATAGCAATCCACAGCGAGTTCATCTTGCCATCCACTCTCCAAACTTTTTGGTGCAGTTTCTCGAAAACCTCCTCCTCGATGCCGTCAGCAATGGCGCTGACTTGTGTGGTGGAGTCGGCGTTGCAGACTACAAAGTGAGAGCAAATCGCGCCGTCGAGCTTTTGCAGGTCGAGCGAGATGATGTTTTTTGCTTTTTTGTTTTGGGCTGCTTCGACAATCGAAGCCAAAAGTTTATCCATGTTTATATCTCTGTTGTAATGTTTCGTTAGTGATTCAACCAACAAATATAGTGAAAGGTGAGAGAAAAAAAGCAAGCTTGCTTAAGCTTTTATTCCGAACCGCATCCTATATTATGCAAATATACGCATATTTAACAAATTTCTTGCAAAAAAATTGTGTTAAACAACTATTTGCCGGCTGTCATCTCGATAATTGTGCTGCGCAGAGCCTCGATAATCGAGTGTTTGACGTAGGTACGACGCACTGCGAGTGCGATTTTGCGCGAGGCCGCACCCTTGGCGAGGGTCTTGATTTGGCTCTTGCGCTCGGTGGGTACAAACTCTGTTGCCATCTCCGGAATAACTGTTATGTAGTTGGTGCAATCCACAAGGTGCATGAGTGTTTCGAGCGAGCCGCCCTCGAAGTTGTGGCGCGACGAGGAGTGGCGACGGGTTTGGCACAGCTCGGCAACTTGATCGCGCAGACAGTGCCCCTGCGAAAGAAGTACGAGTTGCTTGGGGTCGATGTCCTCGATACGGATGTTGCTGCGCTCGTATAGGGGGTTGAGAGGCGAGACGTAGGCAAAGAAACGGTCGTTGAACATCTCGAACTCCATGATACCCTCGGGGGTTGTGCCGCTGGCGATGATAGCCACGTCGAGCATGTCTTTCTCGAGAGCCTTGCAAATCTCGGCAGTCTCCATCTCCTGAACATTCACATCAACCTTCGGGTAACGCTTCAGAAACTCGGGGATGAACTTGTGTAGGAGATATGGCGAAATGGTAGGAATTACACCCAGACGCAGCGTTCCCGAAATCTCTCCTTTGAGCTCATTTACAGACTCTTTGATGTAGTTGTAGGCACGTAGAGTCTCCTTCGCATTGCGGATTACAATCTCGCCTGCCTCGGTCGGAATTACGGGCTTTTTGGAGCGGTCGAGAAGTACCACACCAAGCTCCTCCTCGAGGTTTTTAATCTGCATACTCAACGACGGCTGGGTTACAAAACATTGCTCCGAAGCTTGCGAAAAACTTCCGCAGTTTGCTACCGCCAAGAGGTATTCAAGTTGGATTATTGTCATGATTTAACTTATATTTTTATGCAAAGTTATAAATATAATTTATGTTTACAAACCTGGTTAAGACTATTTTCTTTTCTCGATAAGTTTGTACCGAGATAAAAATAGGTTTTGGACGTTACGAATAGGGGTTGTTGTTCGTATTATTAGTAAAGCGAAACTTGGAATACCACAAGTAAGATAACTTAACAAAAATAATGATATGAAGAAAACAACTATCCTACGTCTGTTGTTGCTGGCCCTGTCGTTGGGGGTGGCGGATGTCGAGCTCTCGGCTCGTGCGCGAATCATCGAGGGTGTTCGCCATGGCGAGGCGTCGACACACCTGCGCGTTGAGCGTGTGGAAATCAACGACGAGTACACCCAACTTGATATGGTGGCGCTTCACCTTATTCACTATTGGACGCAACTCGACAGCGATCCTGCACCTCGGATTGTGGCCGACAATGGCAAGGTTTATGCCTTTCAGAGGATAGAGGGCTATGAGTTTGATAAACATATGGTTACTCCGCTGTCGGGATATATTCCCTTTAGGATGTATTTTGAGCCTCTACCCAAGTCGGTTAAGTATTTTGATCTAATCGTCGAGGGAGATGCGGTGCGCTCGATTCCCACGAGTGCCAAACTGCCGATGAAAGACTATCTCTCGAATGTCCCGAAATCGGTGATTCGAAACACCAATCCCAATATCAAATCGTGGCCGGAGCCCAAGGGCGAGGCGGGTTATGCCGAGGTTGTGGTGAATGTCATGGGCGAAACGCCAATCAACAACGAGCGGAATCGTAAATTCATCTATGTGAATAACGATTTTGTCGGTAGCTATGGAAGTAATAGTGGAGTGGTCGATGTTCCCGAGAGCGGGCAGGTGAGGTTTGTTGTTCCGATTTATTATGGTTTTAGCCGTTTGGTGTGCTATTTTAGCGAGAATATGTCTCGTCCATTTTCTTTGCTGCTGGTGCCCGGAAGTAATGAGTTTTGGATTGATATGGCCCGTTTTACACGTTCTGCATCTTATTGGAAATCAACAGGCGAGGTCTATATCTGGGGAGATAATGAGTTGGCTCCGTTGATGACGCTTCTCAATAGCATGCGTCGTCACCCAACGGGTCTTCGCCATGGTTGGTTCTACAAGCCTCTTAAGTCGATGAGCCTTGCCGAAATGGAGGCTCTCTCCATCAACGAAATAGCTACTGCAATGGCCGATGAGTTCACTCAATATGCAGATAGTATTGATAGGTCGCCGCAGCTTTCGCCCATCGAGAAACGAGCTTATAAGTTGTTGATGGTCAAAGAGTGCTATGAGGGGCTCTATGATGTGGATATGAGTCTCTATAACAAATATGTTGATGAGCAAGTCCTAAAGGGTGTTTATGACTTTACGGCCAGGGAGAAAATGCCGTTAAAGTATCTGCCGGATAAGTTTGAGTCGCAGTTGGATCTTCAGCATGTCATCAAAATGATGAATCGTATAACGTCGATTCTGGATCACAACTCCATCTCTCAATGCGCGTTCTGGGACCCCAGCCCGTATTATGTCGGACCCGAGCTAGAGTGTTGTGCGGATGATACAACGCATGTGTTGATGCGACGATACTTCACGCGAATCATGTGTAATGAATTGCGTAGAGATGTTGCGCAAGATTACGATTCGTTGCATAGACGACAATATCCCAACTGTTACCCCGAAGCGGTAGCTTTTGCCAAGCAGGTTGCACAGGCCAACAGATTACCAGAGCCCGCCGAATTCAAGGGCAAGGAGTGCTCTTTGCCCGACCTCAATAACAACAAGACCATGGATACGTTGGCGGCTCGTTACAAGGATAATGTGGCAGTCGTGTTGGTCTATCAGTACTACAATGCCCCAAATCGGGATGTGCTCTACCTGATGGAGCGTGATCCGAAATATGGCAAGGCAGAGTATGTGGAGCGAGGTGTGAGGTTTGTCCATGTGTCGATAGGCGCTAACCCCAAAGAGTGGAAACGTTTGGTGGCTGATATCGAGGGTGATCACTACAACTTCTTGAACAGCAAAATGCAGTTCGACATATTCGATGCAGCCAATAAGAGCATCCCGTCGGCAATCTTGCTTCGACGAGATGGTAAGTGGAGCGCGGTTGATAAAAGTGTGTTGGATGACGCCGAAGCGTTCCGCAAGGCTGTTGATGAGATGTTGGACGAATAGAGCGTAGGTGGGAGTTGGTAGCTCTGTTGTAAACTCGTAAACATAGAATAGTGCGCATTTGGCTGCACCCTTCGGGGTGTGGCCTTTGTGAGTTTGTGGGTGTGCGAATTAGGTAGTGTAGTGTGAAAATGTTTGATTTTACAACAAAAAAGCCTTCTATTGTTGGGTTTAAAATTATGGGGCGTTGGTTGTCTTGCTAATGTGTTGAAAATTAGTATATTACAAATGGGGGGGGTAAAGCGGCAAACGAAAAAATAGGACGATTATTTTGTTTCAAATAATATTTTTGTATATTTGCAAAGGTGCGTAGTGTATTCCTCCGTGGGAAATGACGGCTATTGCACCACGATAGAGCTGCTGCGAAATTTTTCCGCGGTAGTGCTATTGCCTTAAATATCAGGCAATAATGACTTTTCAAAGAGGCGTTATTCTCCGTATGAATCGTTTCTCCCCGATGGCCACGCCGCTGGGGTGAACCAAAGATTTTGTCTGAACTAAACCTATAAATCCGCACCAAAGGTGGCTGACGAAACCGTCCAATGGTACGCCATGAGGGCGTACAAAAATGAGAATCGGGCAGAGCAGGATATTGCTCAAGCGCCCGAGTTGGAGTGTTTCGTGGCAAGAAGATACGAACTCCGAGTGTATCACGGCAAAAAACATCGCAAACTTGTACCTCTCATTCCGAGTTTGGTGTTCGTGCGTGGTCGACAAGCCGATATTCAGCAGTTCAAAATTCGCCACCCCTACTTGCAATACATCTGCAACCATTTTGCCGGCGAGGCGTCGCAAAAACTTGTGGTGCCCGACAAGCAGATGGCAGACTTCATGAAAGTAGCAGAGCAGCACGAAGCCGATGTCCGCTTCATCTCGGTAGCCGAGGTAGCCCTCCAAAAAGGGTGTCGCGTGAAGATTATCGGCGGAATCTTCGATGGGGTCGAGGGTGTGCTCGTGCGTGATAAGGAGTTGGGCAGTAGCCGTGTGGCTGTTGCGCTGCCAGGTAACCTGGGCGCAATCTCCACTACCGAAATCACCCCCGAGTTCATCTCGGTGCTGGACTAACGCATAACATAATGTAGCGCTCTCCGAATTCTCGGGCGTTGCATGTTCAATAAGAATCTCCGAGAGAGACTATGTCAAAAGTATCTCTCGGGCGACAAATCAAAAACCGATAATGAAAAATCTTTTAACGAATCGCTACTTGAATCGATGGCTCGTGCTGTTGATTGATGTTTGTGTGTCAATGGTTTCTGCTATTCTTACATTGGCATTTGTGAGGTATTTTGGCGGCGAAGTTCCGATGAGTAATGCAATGTTTGCAGCTCTTATTCTCGGTTCGGTAGTTGTTAGTGCACTGTGTTTTATGGTGTTCCGTACACATCACAACATTATTCGCCACTCATCGCTTAAGAGTATGTGGGTTATTGGTGCGGCAGTGATTGTTAAGGGATTGATATTCTATGTGATGCTCTCCGCCCTTGTGCCTATCGAATTGAGCACAAAGAGAATACTGCTCGGCGTGGTGCTCGATATGTTGCTCTCGTGGGTAGGCCTCGTTGGTGTGCGCGTAAGCATGTTGCTCGTTTATGATTGGGTTATCGCGAGATATACAAACAAAACCGTCAAAGTGCTTGTTTATGGCGTAGGCGACAAGAGTGTGGCAATCAAAACCCGTCTGCACAAGAGCCCTCATTATAAGGTTGTGGGCTACATCGACAACGCAACTCCTTCGTCGCTTCGAGTATCGGAGCTTAAAGTTTATAACTTCCAAGAGGTTACCGACCTTGGTGGCGTTTTTGAGCGTAGTGGCGCTTCGGCTGTTCTCTTTGCGTTGCACGATGACGTGGCGGCCGAGCGCGAGCGTCTTATCGCATACTGTGTTGAGAATGGCATTAAAACTTTGATTGCGCCCCAATTGGATGAGTTTGATGGAGATAATATCGAGCGCAACCGCATCCGCGAAGTTCGCATCGAGGATCTGCTCGGTCGAGAGGAGATTAAGATTAACGAACAGGAGATTTACGATAACTTCCACGACAAGGTTGTCATGGTGACCGGAGGAGCAGGCTCGATTGGTAGTGAAATTTGCCGCCAAATGGCGCAACTCGATGTTAAGAAACTTATCATCTTCGACATCGCCGAGTCCCCACTTCACGAGATTCGTCTGGAGCTCGAGAAGAACTATCCCAATTTGGATTTTGTTCCCTTTATCGGTGATGTGAAGTCGGTTGGACGTCTTCAGGTAGCATTTAATCGTTATTCGCCACAAGTAGTATTCCACGCAGCTGCCTACAAGCATGTGCCGCTGATGGAGGAGAACCCTTGTGAGGCCGTGATGAGCAACGTTCAAGGCTCCAAAAACGTGGCTGACCTCTGTGTAAAGAATGGTGTCGAGAAGATGGTTATGATTTCGACCGACAAGGCGGTTAACCCCACCAACGTAATGGGTTGCTCGAAACGTCTGGCCGAGATTTACTGCCAAAGTTATGGCATGGCTATCGAGTCGGGCGCAAAAGAGGGTAAAACCAAGTTTGTTACTACCCGTTTCGGTAATGTGCTTGGTAGCAATGGTAGTGTGATACCCCACTTCCGCAAACAGATTGAGGCTGGTGGCCCTGTAACCGTAACTCACCCCGACATCAACCGTTTCTTTATGACCATCCCCGAGGCGTGTCGCCTTGTGATGGAGGCCGCAACCATGAGTAATGGTAACGAGATATTTGTATTCGAGATGGGCAAGCCCGTCAAGATTGTAGACCTCGCGACCCGTATGATTAAACTCGCCGGTTTGGTGCCCGACAAAGATATCAAAATCGAGTTCTCGGGTCTCCGTCCGGGCGAGAAACTCTACGAGGAGGTACTCTCCAATGAGGAGAATACCATCCCCACCGACCACAAGAAGATTAAGATTGCCAAAGTTCGCGAGTACGATTACGATGTCGTAACCGCCAAGTTTAACGAACTGATTGAGATAGCGATCTCTGGTGATGTAATGGATTCGGTACGACATATGAAACAGCTTGTACCGGAGTTTAAGAGCAATAACTCAATATTCGAGGCTTTGGACAAAGAGCTCGAAGAAAAAAATCAGATAGCATAAAGTATGAAAATTGCAGTTGCGGGCACGGGCTATGTAGGCTTGAGTATAGCGACATTGCTGGCGCAGCACAACGAGGTTGTGGCTGTGGATGTGATCCCCGAGAAAGTCGAGAAGATTAACAATCGTATTTCGCCGATTCAAGACGAGTATATCGAGAAATATCTTGCCGAGAAACCTCTGAATCTTACCGCTACGCTCGATGGTGCGAGTGCCTATCGTGATGCGGAATTTGTGGTTATCGCAGCC
>JAZQXR010000079.1:0-34939 GCA_045632975.1 Rikenellaceae bacterium | reverse complement strand
CACGGTGGCAAACGTTTCTCGTTCTACGCTGTGGTTAATGGCAAGGAGGTAAAACTCGGTAGCAAGAAGATTCCCGCAAGCGGTCTGCCCGCAGGTGCAAAGGCCACCATCGACCTCAACGTACCCGCAGTTGACTTGAGCGCTGATGGCACTGCAAACTGCTACGTTGTAAATCAACCCGGTACTACCTATAAATTCAAAGCAACTGTCAAAGGTAATGGCTATGACCCCATCGCCGGTACTTCGGCATCGGCTATTGATTTGACAGATGCAACTGCAGAGATATTCTGGGCTTACAAGAAGTGTACTAACGACGGTGCAAACAACACCGGTCTCAACGCAAGTGTACTCCGCAACTCGGTTGAGATTAAAGACGGTTACATCTTCTTCAAGACCTCCGACACAATGTTGGATGGTAACCTTGCAATTCGCGTTAAAGACTCGGAGGGCAAGACCATGTGGAGCTGGCACATCTGGGCTGTTCAAGACTACGACTATGTTTCGGAGGCAGTAGATGTAACAGCACATGGTGCAGATTTCAAAATCATGGACCGCAACCTTGGCGCATTCAGCAACCCGGCCGCATTGGCTGCTCCCACCCAAGACGACTACGCTCATGCATTGGGCTTATACTACCAATGGGGACGTAAAGATCCATTCATGTGCGGTGGCTCTCAATACGGTAGAGATGGTAAAACATGGTTTGATTTCATCAAAAATGGCAGCATCAAAGGTAGCCCTACTTTTGCGCTCTCTCACTCCGATAAGGTAAATGGTTCGCCATCCAGCGTATACCACTATTATGATTTCATTGCAGACCATGGACTGACTGACTTCAATGAGATTCTTACCCACTCTATTCAAAACCCGCTTCAATTCTACAAAGTAGGAGGCAACTGGGCATGGAGCACCAATAGTAATGGACAGACAACCGATTGGGGTAAATTATGGGGAAATCAGCTTGCACAACCCACAGGCAACCCCACAAAAACAATGTACGACCCCTGCCCCGTAGGTTATGTCGTTGCTTCGCCCGAGCACTTCACATTCATCTCTTCGACAGGAGAGCTCAGTGTTGCAGATAAACCCACTTGGCAGCTCAACACCCCCACTACCGACGTAGCCAATGTCGCCCCCAACCCCATACAAAATGCACCTTGGGGCTTGGAGTTCTACACAAAAGGCGCACGTACGGCAGATAGCGAGCCCGACGACAAGACGACTGTATTCATTCCCAGACAACAATGGATTGAGAATAACGGTAGAATTCAAGATTGGGCTTACATCAACCTTTACACCAATGCTCCCAGCCCCGAGAGCTCTTGGGGTGGTCAACCCTACAAAGTCAGAGTTGAACCTACCGGTTTTGCACAGTTCAAACAACCGAGTTGGACCAGCGCCGCACAACCCGCATGTGCATTCCCCGTACGTTGCGTAAGCGAGAACGGCATGGTAAGTAGTACCGGTGTAGAAGCCATTGACTTGAGCGCTAACGGCACCGCAAACTGCTACGTTGTAAACCAACCCGGCACTACATACAAGTTCAAAGCAACAGTAAAGGGTAATGGCTACGATCCCATCACCGGCGCTGCGGCAGAGGCTATTGATTTGAGAGGTGCTACTGCCGAGATATTCTGGGCTTACAAAAAGGCCACTGGTGACGGCGCCGACAATACCGGCCTTAACTTGAGCGTACTGCGTAATTCAGTATATATCAATGGCGATTACATTTATCTGACAACTCCCGCCTCGATGCAAGATGGTAACTTGGCTATCCGCATTAAGGATTCGAAGGGTAAAACCATGTGGAGCTGGCACATCTGGGCTATTCAAGGCTACGACTATGCTTCGGCGGCAGTAGATGTAACAGCACATGGTGCAGATTTCAAGATTATGGATCGCAACCTTGGTGCATTCAGCAACCCTGGCGCATTGGCTGCTCCCACCGAGGAGGACTACGCCTTTGCAAGTGGTCTTCTCTACCAATGGGGACGCAAAGACCCCTTCCTGTGCGGTGGTACTCAAAAATTGATAGCAACCTGGTTCGACTTTATCAAGAATGGAGTACTTGTCAAAGGTCCCACCTTCTCAATAAAGGGAAATGGCCTGTATAATTACAACGACTTTATCGCACCTCATGGTTTGAGTGACTTTAGCGAGATTCTCGAGCACTCGATTCAAAACCCGCTTCAATTCTACACAAGCGAGAGCAACTGGATCACTACCGAGAGCCCATCTAATGGCCAAACCTCTGATTGGGGTAAACTCTGGGGTAACCAAAAGGCTAACGGCAATGGAGTTAAAACCATGTACGACCCCTGCCCCGTAGGCTATACTGTTGCTTCGCCCGACCACTTCAAGTTTGTAGTATCGGTGGAGAACAAAACAGAGCTCATCGAAAGAACTGCTACATGGACAACTCCGTCGCCCTCGTGGTACTTCAACACACCCAACATTGATTTCGACATTGCGGGGTCCAACCCCATTGAGAATAACCCTTGGGGTCTGTACTTCTACACCAAGGGCACTCGCACCGAGAGTGCAGAACCCGCCGACAAGACCACCGTATTCCTGCCCAGACACCTCTGGATTCAGAATACCGGAAGCATCAAGGAGGAAATTCCCGGACTTGGAAAAGCAATCTGTTTATACACAAATGCGCCGAGTGATTATCAAGACTATGGTGGCCAACCCTACAAATTGCTCATCCGCAAAGATGGATACGCAAATATCGAAGCGGAATATTGGCACAGCGCAGCACAAGCTGCTTGCGCACTCCCCGTGCGTTGCGTATCGGAGGCAGAATAGTTTTTCCGCACTACCTAACACTAACGGGCGCTCCAAAGATTTGGGGCGCCCGCTTTTTATTATATGGAGTCATTAAATTATTCGGATTTGGCAGAGGGGACAACAAAGCCCACAACGATGCAACCAACAAGGCCGGCAACAGCTACAATAATACGCACGGTGGTGGAGCTGATGAAGAGGGTACACGAGAGGGTTACCATCACTGTCATCAAAGCGAGAGCCCAAAGGCGTTGGCGTAGAGTCATTCCTCCACGGCGCTCGTAGTTGCGGATACGGCCGCCCAAGCGAGAACGGAGCAGCGCTATTCGAAGGCGGCGCGAAGAGCGATAGAAAAGCCACGAAGAGAGCAACAGCAGAGGTGTTGTGGGTAAGCCCGGAACAAATATGCCGACAACGGCAAGGGTTACCGCGACACAGCCGGCAGACATCAACAGCCAGCGCACAATGCCACGGCTACGCTCCGTGGAGCGATGGGCAGGGGGTGTAGTTTGGTTCATCGTTTGGGTAGAGGTGGATAGTAGTTAGGGGCTTTTTAGTGGCAGAACATAAAGCCAAAGAAGACACGCGGTCCAACAGGCAGGCGAACACCTGCGCTCTTGCCCACGCCAAAGCCCTGCAAGCAGTCAATCTTGAGCGTCAGGCGGATGCGGTGGTCGAGGGCAAAGTCACAGCCAATAAAGGGGTCGAAGCCCACAAACATGCCTTTACGCAGATAGGCCGTACCCGGAACCGCGCCCGTATCGACGCCCTCGTAGAGAAGCGTGCGGTGGCCTCCCGCAACAACCGTAACTCCGGCATAAGGAGTAAAGCGCCCCACAGGGTAACAGCCATCTACAAGCAGGCCGCCCCAACTCGCCTTCAGGTAGCTACCACTATCGGCCAGCGGGCGATTCTTCTGCGGCAGGTTGGAGGTAAAGCCCTCCGTTCCAAAACGGAAATAGTCACCCACGTGGAAACGAAGCGCACCACCGATACCTCGGGTAAGGCCATCCGCTCGATAAGTGGTTGTACCCACATGTTGAGTTCCCGTAACCCAACCCGCATGCAGCATCATACCTCCCGAAAAGCCCGTAATGGCTCGGCGGCGTGCGGTAGTATCAGCCTCGGGGGTCGAAGCATGGCATAGCGCGCTACACATGAGCGCAAGTATAGTTAGTATTGCGGAACGTCTCATATTTTGTTCTTGATAACAGGTCAAAGTTAGTGTTTTTACACTAACAATACAAATTCGCTACCAAAATTTAGCGGCGGGGGAAGCGGAACACAATAGATATCACCACCATAACGCCAATAAGAATCGGATAGTACAGGTGGGGAATTATCGCCAACGGGCTGACACCCGAAAGACCCGATGCCATAAGCAATTGAGCACCATAGGGAATAAGTCCCTGCACAAAGCACGACGAGGTATCAATAAGCGAAGCTGCCTTTCGAGGCGAAATGCCATATTTGGAGGCCAAATCGCGCACAATAGGGCCTGTGGTGAGGATTGCAATGGTATTATTGGCGGTACAAAGGTTTGTGAGCGCAGTGAGAAGCGCCACAACAGACTCGGCAGCGCGGGTAGAGGTTACTCGGCGTGTGAGCACCTCGATAAGGAAGTCAAAGCCCCCTGCACGGCGGACTACATTCATAAGGCCTCCAGCAAGCAGCGTAACAACAATAAGCTCGCACATAGACCCCACGCCACTACCTGCCGACGAGAGCATATCTACAAGCGAAAACTCACCCGCAAGGGTGCCTATAACATCGGCCGCAAAGATACCTACAAGCAGTGTTACAAGCACATTGACGCCCGACAGCGCAAGCACAATCACAAGCACATAGGGCAAAGCTCGGTACCACTCAATAGCGGAGGCGCTCACCTCGGAATAGTCGGAAGTCTGCCCACCAAAAAGGTAAAGGCAGAGCGTTGTGATGGCCGCAGGAAGCACGATAAGAAAGTTTGCACGGAACTTATCCTTCATTCGGCATCCTTGGCTCTGGGTTGCAGCAATAGTGGTATCAGAGATAAACGAGAGATTATCACCAAAAAACGCGCCGCCCACAACAATCGCCACAAGCCACTCCGTAGGAGTTCCGATTTGGGGCGCCATGGTGGTCACCACGGGGGTAAGCGCAACGATAGTACCAACCGAGGTACCGATAGCCATCGATATAAAGCAAGCTGCTACAAACACACCCGCAGGGAGGTAGTCGGCCGGAATTGCTCGCAGCGTAAGTGCCACAGTCGTATCAACCGCCCCCATAGCCTTGGCCGAAGATGCAAATATACCTGCAAGGCAGAATATCCACACCATATACATAATATCGGTATTGGCAGCCCCTTTGGAGAATACCCCTATGCGCTCCTCGAGGTTCAAGCCACGGAGCAGGGTCATAGAGTAGACAGCCGTAACCACAAATGCCACGGAGATGGGGATACGATAGAAATCGCCTGCAAGCAGAGAGCCTCCGAGGTAGACGGCAAGCAACAACAGAATCGGCGACAGGGCAACAAGGCCGCGAGTATAGAAGTTCTTCATTTCGGTCATTTTGGCACAAAAATAGCTATTCGCAGCCGCAACTCAAAATTTCGGGACACCGAGGAGGCAAAATAGGGCGATTGGCAGGTATCTTTTTTTTCGTATCTTTGCGCACCCAAACCCCTTCTACCATGTGGCTATACCTTGCTTTCACCTCGGCCGCGCTACTCGGATGCTATGATGTAGCAAAGAAACGAGCCCTCAAAAATAACGCTGTACTCCCCGTACTCGGGCTTAACTCGCTATTCGGAGCGCTACTCTTCTCGCCATTCATCATCAACTCGGCAGCCGGGCTCGGACTATTCGAGGGCACAATGCTCAACATCGGCATGGGTACGCTCTCCGACCATCTTATGATTATGCTCAAGGCGTGCATCGTTCTCGGCTCATGGATTTGCGGATACTTCGGACTAAAACACCTGCCACTAACCATTGTCGGTCCCATCAATGCTACACGTCCGGTGATGGTACTGCTCGGTGCGCTCATCATCTTCGGCGAAAAGCTCAATGCATTGCAATGGGCGGGTGTGATAGTGGCAATGGTTTCGCTCTATCTACTCGGTCGCACCTCACGACGCGAGGGCGTAGATTTCCGTAGTAACAAGTGGATATGGTGTGTGGGAATGGCCGCCGTGCTTGGTGCTGCAAGCGGTCTATATGACAAGTATGTGATGGGGCGTTTGGACTCGGTCTTTGTACAGAGTTGGTTCAACCTCTATCAGGCCCTGATTATGGGTGTAGTGGTAAGCGTGTTATGGTTGCCCCGACGAGCACAAATACCGTTCCATTGGAGTTGGGCGATTCCGCTTATCACGCTATTCGTTTCGGCAGCCGACTTTGCGTACTTCTATGCGCTGACAATAGATGATGCACTGATTTCGGTTGTGTCGATGGTACGACGCGGCTCGGTATTGGTATCGTTTGCCTATGGAGCGATAGTTCTCGGCGAGCACAATCTGCGCGGCAAAATCATAGACCTTGCACTTATTCTTGTGGGTATGGTACTTCTCTACCTCGGCTCGAGGTAGAGCTCATCAGAATGATTGGCGATTATTCAGGGCGTGTTTGATGGTAAACTCGTCAGCATACTCAATCTCGTCGCCGAAGCCAATACCGCGAGCTATGGTCGTAACCTTCACATCGGGGAAGTTTGTCAGACGCTTCTTGATATAGAACATCGTGGTCTCGCACTCAAGCGAAGTGCCGATAGCAAAAATCACCTCGCGCACTCCACCCGTAGCCACATTATCGACCAACATATCTATACCCAAATCCGACGGGCCGACACCCTGCATAGGTGAGATAACGCCACCCAAGACGTGGTACAGTCCCTTATACGAGCCCGTACTCTCGATACTCATAACATCACCCACATGTTCGACCACACACAGCGTAGTACGGTCGCGGCGCGGGTCATTACAAATCGGGCAAAGTTCGTCATCCGAGAGGTTATTGCACTGCTTACAATATCGGATTTCGTTACGGAAGCGGCTCACAGCCTCAACAAACTGCTCCACCTCGGCCTCACTACGGCGCAACAGGTGCATCGACAATCGCAGGGCTGTGCGACGGCCGACACCGGGCAGGTTGGAGAACTCCTCAACCACATTATTCAGAAGTTCGGACATCAGTCGATAATTGCAATTGACGAGGAGAGCAGCCAGCCCTTATTACCATCGGCAATGGAGATTTCGCTCCAATCACCCAGGCGGTCAAGGACAGTTACCTGCGTTCCCTCGTGGATTATAAAAATATCTTTGCTCGACACATCGGGCGAGCTCTTAACGGGTACTGCCGAGAGCATCACAATTGCATCTGTGGACTCCAATGCACGGGTACGCTCGCTCGACGCAAAGCTAACCGACACGACTGCAACAACACCAAATAGCAGCATAAGTCCAAAGCCCATCTTACGATAGCGAAGTTCCAACGGCAGCAAGTAGGCCAACAGGCCGCAGAGGCACAGAGCCAGCACAACCAACGACACAACGGCCCAAGCATTGCTACTCATAGATGTACGCACAGCCGCGATCCAACGCGAAGCGAAGAATTGGGGAACCGCCTCGATGCGGTCTTTGACATAGCCTCCCGCAACTTGCAGATTATAGGCTACATCCTCGTCCGAAGGGTCAAGGCGTTGGGCCTTGTTGTAGTAGAGTATAGCTTTACCGATAGAGCCAAGTTTGAAGTGGGCATTGCCCATATTGTAGTAGAGTTTGACACCTGCCATATCGCCCTCTTCGAGCGAGTCATACACGGCAAGTGCTCCGACAAAATCGCCATTCACATAGGCAGTATTGGCACGGTCCCACATACGCTCAAGATTGTCGGCCGAGCACAGCGACGGCGCACACACAAGCGCCAGCATCGCAACAAAGTTCATTACAAGATGTTTCATGGGCGGACTATCTTCTTTTTTTAAGCGATTCGATTTTTGAAAGTAATTTGACACTGTCGGCATACACCTCGTGCATCTGTCCCGAGGCTTGGGGTGAGTATTGGGCCATCTCGCACTCCGAGATAAGCTCGATGAAGCGTTCGGCCTGCTCCTCGGCAAAACCACTACGGGTAAGTTTCTCGCGGATATTCTCCTTATTGAGGTTAGCCACAGGGATGTTAAGTTTGTCGCTCATGTATCCCCACAACGCACGCAAGGTCTCGTCGTAGAAGCCACGCTCGTTGCCCGCTTCCATGTATTGATTGGCGATGCGGAGGCGTTGGAGTGCCACCTTATTAGCACGTTTGCCACGCACCAGAACATCGTTCGAGCGGTTACGGATAAAGCGTTTGGCGGGAAGGTATGCCACGATAGCAAACAGTACAAGTAGCGCAACTATCACAAAGTATAGCGGGCTCCACATAAGCATTCGGCCTTTGGGTGAGAGCTCATGCGAACCGAGTTTGATAAAGCGGATATCCTTATCGAGGATTCGAATCTCCTCTTTACTCAAGCCACTGACAATACCCGACACCGTGGTACGCGAGAGTGAATCGGCACTAACATTGAGAGTCAAATCGCGTGTAGTAAGGGTAACATACTTGGCGGTATGGGGGTTGAAGTAGGTAAACTCGACTGCGGGGATGGTATACTCTCCCTCGGCACGGGCAATGAACGGATACTCAAAGCCACGATAGCCGGTGATTCCCGAGGGCGAATTCTGAAGGCTCTCGGTCATCTTCACATTATACTTCTCGAACGAAGTGGGCAGACGCAGGTCGGGGGCTTGGATAAGTGGCAGGTTACCACGACCCGAGATTTTGATGGCATAGGTTGCGCTCGAGTTGGCACTGATACTCTCTGCGGGCAGGGTTGCGTCGAGCGTAAACTTACCCACAGCGCCCGAGAAGCTCTCGGGTGCACCAGAAGGCAGTTCCATAACCTCAACCGTCTTGGCACCCGACGAGAGTCGTTTACGCACATCCTGCACCACATCCATCGAGCCGAAGAAGTCATCGAAGGGAGATTGACGTCCAGCCTGTTGGGTTACGATTTGGGCAACCGCAGTCAGTTCAAAGGGGTCTATCTCGATACGTCCCACTTGTTGGGGGTAGAGCAGATACTCTTGGAGGATATGGGTATTATAGACCTTGCCATTGTAGGCTTCGCTCTGCCAAGTATAGTTATCATCCTTGAGCTCCTGCATCCAGAAGCCGTTGAACGTAGGGAACTTATAGTTCTCGACGCCGGCAAGTTGCAGGCGTGTATAGAGTTTGAGTGTAGCGCGGATAGGCTCGCCCTTAAAGACTTTGGTTTTATCAAAATTGACGGCGACAAACATATCATCCTTGCTGATACCCTTGCCTACGGTTGCACCTCCGGTTTGCGCCCCACCCTGCTGTGTTTGGGCACTCTGCTGTGCATCCGACTCATCGACAACCGAGATACTCTTGGCGGCTGTCGAGTAGAGTTCGCCATCATACTCGATGGAGGCTACGGGGAGGGTCACACTACCCTCTTGCTCGGCCTGCACGACATAGGTGTAGGTATATCTAACCGATTTGGTGATATTGCCATTGACGATGCTCGTGGAGTGCGAGCTTGACGTCGACGGTCCCGCCATAACATCCAAATTCACGAATTCGGGGGCATTGAACTTATCGGGTTTGACATTAGCCACAAACTCGATACGGAACAACTCTCCCATCTGAACGGCGCCGGGTGCAACCACCTCGAACGTAACCTCACCCTTCTGGGCAAAGGCCACACACGAGCAGAGCACCATCGCAAGTGTCAGAAAAAATCTTTTCATGTCTATCCTTCTATGCACTACAACAAATTCCGAGATTGTCCCGATGCGCACATCCGAAGAGCACACATCGGGACAATCCCAGAACGTAGAAAAGTATACTTTTAGTGTTTGAAATCTGCAAAGAAATCGTTGCCCTTATCATCTACGATGATGAATGCGGGGAAGTTCTCGATGCGAATCTTACGCACAGCCTCCATACCGAGCTCGGGGAAGTCCACAACCTCGACACTCTTAATCGAGTTCTTGGCAAGAATTGCAGCGGGACCACCAATCGAGCCGAGGTAGAAGCCACCATGTTTCTTACATGCGTCGGTCACCTCTTGTGAGCGGTTACCTTTAGCTACCATGACCATCGAGCCACCCAGCGATTGGAACAGGTCTACATAGGGGTCCATACGACCTGCGGTGGTCGGGCCGAAGCTACCCGAAGCCATACCTGCGGGGGTCTTGGCGGGTCCTGCATAGTAAACGGGGTGGTTCTTGAAGTACTCGGGCATAGGTTGACCCTCGTCAATCATCTGTTTGATACGGGCGTGAGCGATGTCACGAGCAACAATCAGAGTACCGTTAAGGTTAAGACGAGTTTTGATGGGGTATTTGGTCAGTGTAGCCAAAACCTTGTCCATACCCTCGTCGAGGTCGATATTAACCGCGGGCGACATTGCAGGAGCCTCGGCGGGCAGATATTTCATAGGCTCTTTCTCGAGTTGCTCGAGCCAGATACCGTCGGCATTGATTTTGGCTTTGATATTACGGTCTGCGCTACAGCTTACGCCGATACCAACGGGGCACGAAGCTGCGTGGCGAGGCATACGGATAACACGAACATCGTGTACGAAGTATTTACCGCCGAATTGTGCACCGATACCGCTATTTTGGCAAATCTTGAGCACTTTCTCCTCCCACTCCAAATCGCGGAAGGCACGGCCACCCTCGTTGCCGCTGGTGGGAAGACCATCGAAGTAGCCTGCTGACGCCTTCTTAACGGCTGCAAGGTTAGCCTCGGCCGAAGTACCGCCAATCACGATAGCCAAGTGATAAGGAGGACAAGCCGAAGTACCGAGGTCTTTGATATGCTCGGTGATGAATTTGGTGAGGTTCTCCTCGGTGAGCAGAGCTTTGGTCTGTTGGTAGAGGAAAGTTTTGTTGGCCGAGCCACCACCTTTGGTGATAAACAAGAACTTATACTCATTGCCTTTGGTAGCATACAGGTCGATTTGTGCGGGAAGGTTTGTACCGCTATTCTTCTCGTCGAGCATAGTGAAGGGTACAACTTGCGAGTAACGCAGGTTGCGCTCGGCATAGGTCTCGAACACACCACGCGAGATGCACTCTGCATCATCCACGCCGGTATAAACATCCTCGCCCTTCTTACCGATACAGATAGCAGTACCGGTATCTTGGCAGGTGGGGAGCTCACCCTCGGCAGCCACGCATTGGTTTACGAGCATGGTATAGGCAACGAATTTATCGTTGTCGGTAGCCTCGGGATCATTCAGGATGTTGTTAAGTTTTTGGAGGTGCGAACCACGCAGGTAGAACGACACATCGGCATAGGCCTCTTTGGAGAGCAACTCCAGACCTTTGGGGTCGATGCGCAGGATTTGGCGGTCGCCACATTGCTCAACTTTAACGTAATCTTTGGTAATCAAACGATACTGGGTAGTATCCTCGCCGAGCTCAAAAGGCTCTTGATAGATAAAATCTGCCATAGTTGTTATATTTTGACTGTTTTTTGATTTTTCACTTTCAAAAATGGAGTGACAGGCACAAAAGTCGCCACTCTTTATCCATGCAAATGTAGCAAAAAATTGGTGTTCCTCAAAATTTATACCGCACTTTACATCTCCGACAGGCGGCGCATAAGTTCCTCCTTGTAGGAATCCGACACCGGCACAGCCTCGCCATCAACTACCACCTGTTGACGACCGACCGTCTTGACCCTCGAAAGATTGACGATATAGCTGCGGTGCACTCGTTGGAACTCATTCTCGGGCAGCGACTCCTCGAGCGAGCGCATACTCATAAGCGACTTGAGCTCACGTGCCACGGTGCGGATGCGGACATAGTCTTTTTCACCTTTCACAAAGAGGATATCCTCAACGGGAATAACGTGCTGTTTGTAGTCCGCTTTGACGATGATTGTACGATGGTGTGATGACACGGTTTGAGTGGCGGGTTGAGCGGCAGACGCCTCCTTGCGACGGGGCTCATACCACGCCAACACCTTATCGACAGAGTGACGGAACTCGTTGTAGTTGATAGGTTTGAGCAGATAGTCCACGGCATCGACCTTGAATCCCTCCAAGGCGTACTGCTCGAATGCGGTAGTAAAGACGACCTTGGTGCGGCCATTGAGTTTGCGCACCAAATCCAAGCCATTGAGCTGGGGCATTTGGATATCCACAAAAGCGACATCAATCTGCTCGTTATTAAGCACTTCGAGGGCGTCGAGGCCATTCACACAGCGTGCGTGCAACTCCAGTTCCGGGGTACGGCGGACATACTCTTCGAGCAGCGCCAGCGCCAGCGGCTCGTCGTCGACAATAATGCAGGACAATCTCATATCTCTCAAATATACAATTTCAAAACGGTTTCAAACTCCTCGTGGTCGTGATGCATCGACAGCTCGTAGCTATCGGGGTAAAGCAACTCCAAGCGACGGCGAAGATTCTCGACACCAATACCCGAGCCACTTCTATCATTATCCATCTTGGGGAAGTAGCTATTACGCACACGACACACAACAACACACTTATCGCCCACACTCTCGGTACCGATAACTATCTCGATAAACGAACTCTCGGTATTGGACACGCCATGCTTAAAGGCATTCTCAACGGGCGACATAAACATCAACGGAGCAACCATAACACCCGTACACTCGACATCAATATCGGCCTGGAGGCGGACATTATCACTCAAGCGCAGTTTCATGATATCCACATAGCTACGAATGAATTCGAGCTCCTTTTCGAGCGGAACGAATTTATTTTGGTCGTCATAGAGGACATAGCGCAAAATCTTGCTCAAGTTGTGCGTTGCAGTCTGCGCCCGCTCGGCGTCAATCGAGATAAGCGCATAGATAGCATTCATGGCGTTGAACAGAAAGTGGGGGTTGAGTTGCGCACGCAGGTTACGCAACTCGGCCTCGCGTTGCTCAATCTCCAAGCGGCGGCGAATCATCTCTTCACGCAGATAATCGACCGTATAACGCAGCGTAACAGATAGTCCCGCCGTCATCATCAGCACAACACTATAATAGAGCACCGTATTGGCAAAAACCAACGGGCGTTGGCCGATACCAAAGAAGCTACGGAAATAGTTCTGCCAAAAGAACGAACCAATCGAGATTGCCAGAATCAGGAAAATATTGATTATCAAAAACCACATTCGACCCCTATCGCTTCTCTTCCACAGCTTATCGAACAGATAGTAGTAGTCCAAGTAGAACAACACAAGAAACATAACGGGCAGACCAATATAGGTCGCAAAGTGGCGGCTCGTAATACTGCTAAACGAATCGCCATCGTTCAGACCCTGAAGGATAGGCCACACGATAACAATCATCCAAGCGATGATATTCAGTGCGATATAGGCCCTGAACTGCGCCGTATTACGCTCACCTCGGCGACCAAACGCCCGTTCGGTAAACTCCTTGAATGTCATAAGCAAAGAAATTTCGGTTCGATAGTCGCAAAGATAGCATTTCCACACAACAATTCCTCGTCTGCCGAAATATTTTTTAGCGCACGAGCGTTCTATAATCAAAGATTTTCATTACTTTTGCGACATTATGACACGAAAACTCAAAATAGCCGCGGCCACCATTGTTGCCGCAACCAGCCTTGTGGGATGTTTCCCCGAGGACGACTACACCACTCCCACCAGAAGTGATGTTATCATCGAGGGCAAGCTCGCCGACTACTACAAAAAGCCTGTCGAGGGTCTGCAAGTAATCATGTATCGCAAAATGGACAAGGATCAAAACCTCCTTTCCACTGTCGATTCGCTCATCTGCGACACCGCATACACCGATGCCACGGGCCTGTATTCGGTTTGCGAGGAGAATCGTAGCGACATCTCGCTCACCTATGGTATCCACATCTCTGACACCACCACAAACGAGGACAAAGTGCCCTACCGCACAATCGAGCAAGAGTTGTTCTACACCAACGCCATCCGCTATGAGTATCAAGGCCGCTATCAGTTTGTATTCAAATTCAGCCCGATAATCTACCCCTCCGACTGGCCCGGCTTCCAAGAGGAGTAATACATTGATGCAACATACAAGAGAGGCTGTCAGATTCGTCTGACAGCCTCTCTTTGTATTTTAACAAGGCCGATGCCAAAAGAGCCTTTTTTCTTATTTAGGAATTGTATAACAAGAGCTATTTTGAAGCTGCTCGCAGGCTGGGAAAGCGCAGCATACCCAGCGTATGTGAGCATTTCACAGACAAGGCAGATACCAAAAGAGCCTTGTTATACAATTTCTCGCTACTCGGTGGGGACGGGCTCAATGGTACTCATCTGATTTCTCAAGCGGCCCTTGCGAGCAGCAGTATTGTTCGAGCAACCGAGAGTAGTTTTATCCATAATGAACCATTGGTTTGCCAATTGAGGAATTGCTACAACACCATCTTGGTAGCGACCAGCAGTATAGTTCGAGATATAGCTCTCAATATTATTCTCGTCATCCCAAACGGTAACTTTGGGTCTGGGGTCGGTATCTTTGGTGTTGCAGAATGCATCGATACGCACCTTCTCGGGGATAGTGGCCATCCACTCGATACAGAGCGACTTCTTACCCGAAAGGCCCTTATCGGTTGAGCCGAGGTAGAGATATTCGGTCGAATTATAATCCTTGCCACCACAAGCAAGCACGGCAAACGAGTGACCTGCAAGAACGATATTATCGGTGATATTGAGCAGAATATCCTCGTTATTCTTCTCGATATACATACCAATCAGATTCACAGGCTTGCTCGATGTATTGTAGAACTCGATATATTTATCATTGGGATTAACCTCGTTAAGACGCACGGCCGCTTGCGAAGCAAACACGGTTCCCGCAGGGCTTACGGTAACCTTGTGCTCATGAGAATAGCTACGATTATCAGCATTGGTAGCTGTTGTAGTCACAATATAGTCGCCCGCGGCGGGGAAGGTATAGCGACCCTCATAGCGGTTGTCGGTAACCTTATTCAGTGTTACAGCGGCTCCATTTATCGAACAGCTAACGGTTTGAATAACGCTATATGCATCGTTATACACATTTGCAAAGAGAGTCATCATATCGCCAGCATTGATATTAGTGGGGTTGATACCCATGCTTGCCACATAGGGGGCGTCGGCCACTGCCAGAGATACATTCTTTTGGTGTTTGAGTTTGGTTTGGGGCTCAAGGTTCACACGGCCCGGGGTTTGGATACCGGCAGTGTACCAACCATCGGTAAAGCGAGCCACGAACTTAACATCCAACTCCACGGGGTCGGTATTCCAATCCGTTGCATCGGTACAGGGGTTGATGGTATTGGTATAGGTATCGTAGATGGTCTCACCCGCATTACGGCCGAGCTCGATACACAGCGCACGCGAGCTTGCAAGACCACGGTCGGTAGTACCGAGGTTGATACAGGTCGAGGGGAGCGACATACTCACATTGCCGGCCGACAGCACAGCATATCCATCTGCGGGCAGCACAACATCCGACAGCACAACCAGCGGTTCCTCATAGTCGAGGTTCTTGTAGATAGCAACGCCATCGAGGTTTACGTTCTTGGACGATGCGTTATAAATCTCGATATACTCGCCAATAGATGCGCCCGTCGAGACCTCGTTGATACGCACGAACGAGCAAGGGTCAACCACGGGGTCAGGAGTATCATCGCCTGCATCGGGGCCATCATCCCCGGTACCGGGTTTATCATCCTCGCCACTATCGGGCGAACCTGCAACGATATAGTTACCCATATCCGAAGCCACCTCCATCTCCTCGCCATTGAGGTCAGTAAGTTTGGCCATAATCCAATATTTGACAATAGCCGAGCCTTTTTGTGCGGGAATATCACCCTCGTAGTAACCGATACGGTTCGACGGGGTCATATCCACAATCTGCGGTTCACTCTGTTTTTCACCCTCACGAACAGTATAGTTGAGCTGAACACCTGTAAGTGTACCATTAACCACAGTAACCTTTGCCGATACATTCACCTCATCGACCGAAGTAACCTCAAAAGGCAGGTGCAGAACATTAGCAAACTGGATGGATAGGTCGGTGCTGGGAACATTCACATCCTCATCCTCACCACCGGGGCCCACAGGCTCAACAGCGGGTTGGCAACCGATAAAGCCGAAGGTTACAGCGGCAACCAACAGCATCAAAAATCTCATTCGTTTCATATTTAGTCAGTTTTATATTTACTTAAAAATTAGGCAAGTTGTTGCATCGCAATAAGTTGTGCATAGAGTCCGTTTTGTGCGGACAGCTCTTCGTGTGTTCCTCGCTCCACTATACGTCCCTCTTTGACCACCAGAATTATATCTGCATTGACGATGGTGCTCAAGCGGTGTGCGATAACCACCGAAGTACGACCCGCGAGCAGCGAGTCAAGAGCTTGTTGAACAAGTTTCTCGCTCTGGGTATCAAGGGCCGAGGTCGCCTCATCCAGAATCAGCACATCGGGGTTCTTCAACACGGCTCGGGCTATACTCAAGCGTTGGCGTTGGCCTCCCGAAAGCTTCATTCCACGGTCACCGATATTGGTATTATATCCATCCTCCATCTCGATGATAAAGTCATGAGCATTGGCAATTTTAGCAGCAGCAATAACCTGCTCCATAGTTGCCGAGGGGTTGCCGAGGCGGATATTATTCTCGATGGTATCATTGAACAGGATGGTATCTTGCGAAACAATACCCATATGCTCTCGGAGGCTATACTTGGTGTAATCACGAATATCCACGCCATCAATCTTAATTGCACCCGAAGTGGGGTCATAGAAGCGAGGTATCATATCCGAAAGTGTGGTTTTGCCACCACCCGATGGGCCGACAAGTGCCACCGTTTTGCCCTTGGGCACGGTGAACGACACACCCGAAATAACCTCACGGCTATCGTACGAGAAGTGAACGTCACAGAACTCGATGCCTTGTTCAATACCGGCTAGGGTCTTTGCATTCTCCTTATCAGGGATATTGTTGATAGCATCCATAACCTCCAGCACACGTTCACCCGCAGCCACGCCCTGATTGATATTGGCAAAGGCGTCGGTAAACGAGCGGATGGGGCGGGTGATTTGCGAGAAGATACCCACATAAGCCAAGAACTCACCCACATTGAACGAACCACGGGCAATGAGGTAGCCACCGGCGATAACCACGCCACCAACGGCCGTAATACCGAGGAACTCACTCATGGGCGAAGCCATCTGTTGGCGTTTGGCAATCCACTTCTGGAGTTTTGCGTATTTGTTATTGACCGCACGGAAGCGCTCATCGAAGTAATCCTCGGCATTGTAAGCCTTGATAACCTTAACACCGGTGAGGGTCTCGTCGATAGTCGAGGTCATTCCGCCGAAGAACTCTTGGGCACTCTTGGCCGGCTTACGCAAGCGCTTAACCACCGAGCCCATAATCAAAGCCACAATAGGCAGATACAAGATACAGAATACGCTCAACTCCCACGACAGCTTTATCATCACAAAGACGTAGGTCAAAATCAGCATCGGCTCGCGGAACGCCACATGCAAGGTACGCACTACGCAGAAGCGCACAACCTGAACATCGGACATGATACGCGAGATAATATCACCCTTGCGCTCATTACTGAAATATCCGGCGTGCAGTTGGGTGACATTATGGAACACCGTATTGCGAATCTTCTGAAGTGTATTGATGCTCATCTTCTCGATAGTCCACTGACCGAGAAAACGGAACAGGTTGCTCAAAAATGCCGAGCAGACAATAACACCGGCCAGAAATACGAGCACCTCCATAGTGTCATACTCCTCGCCATAGATACGGAATATAGTGTAGTTAATAAGGTCGTTCAGAAAGTTGCTGCTAACCGCGGGGTCGGGCATTGAACGCACTACCGTACGCTCACCATCGACGAACAACGCATTGATAATAGGTGCAATGAGCACAAAATTAAATGCATTGAACACCGAATACAAAAGCGTATAGAAGAAGTACGGGATGGCGTACTTCTCAATCGGTTTAGCAAACGAGAACAGTCTCCAAAAGGTTTTCACTGCGCAATAAATATAATATACCAGCTACAAAGGTATAAAAAATTAAGCAAGTTTAGACAAAAATTTCGCTCTATCTACAATAAAACGAGTATGTTTCGCCTCACCGATAATACTATCGCCATCGTAAGCCGTAATCTCAAACTCTATCTTACGACCATCCACACCCACAACCCTTGCCACGGCGCGCACCTCGGAGCCTATCTTCGAGGCTTTAATATGCGAAGTCGAGATTGCCACTCCAACCGTAGTAGAGCCCTCGTCGAGCAACGAACAAACAGCCTTCATTGCGGCATTCTCCATAAGCGCAACCATCGCCGGGGTAGCCAGCACTGCCATATCACCCGAGCCCATAGCCTCTGCCGTGAGGTCTTCGGTAACCACCAATCGGCTCTCGGCCGAAACACCCAATTCAATTATCATAAAATATCGGATTGAAATTATTCGTTAATGTTGTATATTTGCAAAGGTAACTATTTTTTTGATGAAACGGATTACGATACTGATAATTCTCGCACTCGCGCTACTGCCCGACCTCTCGGCGCAGACGAAGCGCGTAACAAGTCAGTTCCGAGATCGTCGCGGAATAGTTCGTTATGGATATGAGGTGAGCCGCAAGGGCGACACCACACTGATAGTCAATATGAGGCCCATCTACTGTTTTAAGCACCGAACGGACTTGAGGCGTTATGCGCGAATGATACGAGATTTGAAGGTAGCCTACCCCATCGCCAAAATCGCCGAGCAGAAGATGCACGGAATGGAGGATTCGCTACTACGCATACCCACACACAAGGAGCAACGAGCCTACACCAAGAGCATAGAACGCGACATTAAGGAGGAGTACACCCCGATTTTGGGTCGCATGACTCGCTCACAGGGCAAGATTCTAATTCGCCTTATAGACCGCCAAACACAGCACAGCTCGTACGAAATTGTGCGCGAGTTCCGTGGTCGTTTTGCCGCAGGTTTCTGGCAGGGCATTGCCAAGATTTTCGGCCACGATCTCAAAGATGAGTACGACCGCGAAGACCGCGACCGCGTCCTCGAACAACTCATCCTACTCTACGAAGCCGACATGCTATAAACACAAGCATTTACTTTATTTAGGGAGCTTAAGGAGTTTAGGGAATTTATTGAAGGCCTATATCCCCTATATCCCCTATATCCTCCTCTCATCCCCACTCACCTCGTTTTTTTGCTGGATTGTGGAGGAAATTTTGCGCCGACACAAGGTGCAAAACCGCAGTTTACTTGGGTAAATGAGGATTTTGCATCCGAAGTGAGGTGCAAAATTTACCCACAAGACACAAAAAAAGGGCGGTCGTAATCGACCGCCCTATACCTTTCGGCAACCCGAGATTAGTTCACGTAAGCTGCACGGTTGAGGATTTGAGCACCGTATTTATCAACGGTGTCACCGTAACCAACAGCCTCGATTTGATCTGCGTTGCAACCGAATTTCTCAACCAACACTTTCTTAACGTTGTCAGCACGTTTTTGCGACAAAGTCATGTTGTAAGCTGCAGTACCGGTTTGTTTGTCAGCATAACCGCAGATGGTATATTTTTGACCGGGGTTTGCGTTGATCTCGTCAGCAACATAGCCGAGGTTAACCATATCTTTCTTGGTGATGTTGGCTTTGTTGATGGGGAAGAATACGGTGTACGATACACCCGACTCGAGATTAGCGCCGTTAGGACCATAACCTTTGGGACGTTTGCTCGACTCTTGGCACTCTTTGAGGTCTTTGTTAGCGTTAGCCAGATCGCCTGCGAGTTTGTCTGCGCGGTCGTTAGCGTTAGCCAGCTCGTTCTCGAGATCTTTGATACGATCTTGGTAGGGAGCAACCTCTGCAGCAGCGGCAGCAACAGCGGCAGCAGCTACAGCAGCCGAAGTTTGGAAGTTACGTTTGTTGAATTTGTAAGCTACACCAGCGGTAATCGAGGGGATAACACCTACCATACCTACGCTACCCTCGCCAGCGAAACCTTGACGGAGGATAGCTGCTTTAAGCTCAACGTTGATGTCTACTTGCTCGCATACGCGGAATACGTTGTTCAGACCGAACGACATAGCGAACTCGGGGTCAGTGCTCCAAACGCCGGTCTCTTTGTTAACACCACGGCTCCAAGCGCAACCCATACCTGCGATAGCTACAGCGTTGTAAACGCGATCCTCTTTGTAACCACCAATCCAGTTCGACAGGTTAACCATACCGTCAACGTCAATCATACCGTAACCGAACATGTGGCCATACTCGCCCCATTTAGCAGCGGGTACTTTGCTGTCGTTGAAGTAGCTGCCTTTCTCGTTCGAGTAACTCGACAGGAAGTAGGTACCTTGACCGTGCAGACGAACACCGAACAGAGGGGTAATCCATTTACCTACGCTACCCTCGACCAACCATTTAACTTGGTTGCGGTAGTGGTAGGGCGATACAGCCTCGTTCTTAACATCCAGACGACCCCAAGTGTTAACACCTGCGCCGAGGTTGATGTACCAGTTATCCCAGAAACCGTTAGTAACGTAGGGACCATACGATTTTTCGCTCTCGGTATTCTTATCAGCTGCGAAAACGGCAGTCGAAGCGAAAACCAATGCGAGAGTAAGTAAAAGTTTTTTCATGGTTTTTGACTATTTTCTGTTAATACCTAATTATCTTATAAAGTTTTTACTTTCAAGTTCTTACAATTACAAAGAGCATCGACGCCAGCGCTCCATCCCTCTTTCAAAGGCCTTCCTGCGGCATCAATCCCCTACACATTATAGTGCAAAGTAAACACTTTTTTTGTAAAACACCAAACATTTATTAAAAAATTTCTTAATCAAACATTCGGCGCCACAATAGCGTAGGGCGCATTTAAAGACGCATTTACACCCTCTGCGATTCGCAAGAAAAGCGCATCATCAACCACACTTCGAGTAGCCACAGGTTGTACAAACGGGACAACCGCTTTGGTAAACGAGTGTGTTTTGACCACAGTTGGGGCACTTGCGCTTATCTTTTGTGCCATCGGTAATGTAGGGTTTCAGAGCGCGAGCGACACCATTTTTCCACGTATTGATAGTTTCGCTATCCAGGCGCAACGAGTCCACAAGGTTAACTACATCTACAATAGGCATGCCATTACGAAGCACACTCGATATGAGTTTGGCGTAGTTCCAGAACTCCTTATCGAATAAACGCGAGATTCCGCCAATGGTGCTGGTATAGCCATAGCGATCGGTATATTGGAAGTCATAACGACTCACACCCTCGGCATCCTTTACCTTAATAATCTTACCTTTATTTATCTTACGAGGGATTACCATAGCATCCTCCTCGATACGACCGGTAAAAATCTCATACGGGTGCTCATCGTAGATTCCCACAAAGGCAATCCAATCCTCGGAACCGTTCTTGAAGCGAACAATATCGGCATCTAGCTCGGTGGGGCGTTTGAGGGGAGCTTTCCACTCGTTGCAACCACAATCCTTGCCACCCGATTTGGCCTCACTCTTCTTATCGACAAGCACACCTGCACGCGAGCCGTCACGATAAACCGTAACACCCTTGCAACCGCACTTCCACGCTGTCATATAGACCTTTGCAACCATCTGCTCGCTGATATCGTTGGGCAGATTCACGGTAACCGAGATTGAGTGGTCAACCCACTTCTGAATTGCGCCCTGCATCTCGACCTTGGCAACCCAATCAATATCGCCTGCGGTGGCTTTATAATAAGGTGATTGTTTGACAAGTTCGTCAAGTTGGTCGGCGGTATAGTCGTTGATTTTCGAAATATCCTTGCCCGTAACCTCCATCCATTTGAGGAACTTGTGGTGATAAACAACGTACTCCTCCCAGCTATCGCCAACGGTATCGACATAGGTAACCTTGACATTACGGTCCGAGGGGTTCACCTTGCGGCGACGCATATAGTAGGGGCGGAACACAGGCTCGATACCCGATGTGGTTTGGCTCATAAGAGAGGTTGTTCCGGTGGGGGCAATGGTGAGCATTGCAATATTACGGCGGCCCGACTTAACCATGCGTTTATATAGTTCGGGGTCGCACTCTTTGATACGGGCAATCATGGGATTGCCGTTCTCCTTTTTGGCATTGTAAATCTCGAACGCACCACGCTCCTCGGCCATAACGACCGATGCGCGGTAGGCCTCAACAGCCAGCGTGCGCTGTACCGACACGGCAAACTCCAGCGCCTCGGGCGTACCATAGCGCAGACCGAGTGCAGCAAGCATATCACCCTCGGCAGTGATTCCCAAACCGGTACGGCGACCTTGCAGCGCCTTGATACGAATCTTCTCCCACAAGTCACGCTCCACGCGGCGAATATCATCCTCCTCGGGGTCGGAGTCAATCTTCGAGATAATGGCCTCAATCTTCTCAATCTCGAGGTCGATAATATCATCCATTATACGCATTGCTCTATCGACATGGGCTTTGAACAGCTCGAAGTTGAACGATGCGCGAGGTGTAAACGGCTCTTTGACATAGCTATAAAGGTTGAGCGCAACCAATCGACAGCTATCATAAGGACAGAGAGGAATCTCGCCGCAAGGGTTGGTCGACACGGTGGTAAAACCCTGATCGGCATAGCAATCGGGCACCGACTCGCGGGTGATGGTATCCCAGAAGAGAACGCCCGGCTCGGCAGATTTCCATGCATTGTGGATAATCTTATTCCACAGCGCTTGGGCGTCGATATCCTTCTCGTACATAGGCTTGGAGCCTTTGATGGGGAACTGTTGGTGGTAGGGGGTGCCGTTCTCGACGCACTGCATGAACTCATCGTCGATTTTGATTGATACGTTAGCACCGGTAATCTTACCTGTCTCAACTTTGGCGTCGATAAAGTTCTCGGCATCGGGGTGTTTAATCGAGAGCGAGAGCATCAGAGCACCACGGCGTCCGTCTTGCGCAACCTCGCGGGTAGAGTTGGAGTAGCGCTCCATGAAGGGGACAATACCGGTCGAGGTAAGGGCACTATTGAGCACGGGGCTACCCGTAGGACGCAGGTGCGACAGGTCATGACCCACACCGCCACGGCGTTTCATCAGTTGAACCTGCTCCTCGTCGATACGGATGATACCTCCGTAGGAGTCGGCGGGGGTGCGGTGGCCGATTACAAAGCAGTTGGAGAGCGAGGCAATCTGAAGGTTATTGCCGATACCCGTCATGGGGCCTCCCTGCGGAATGATATATTTGAACTGGTCGAGCAGTGCGAACACCTCGTCAGAACTCATCGCATTGGGGTAACGGCTCTCGATACGGGCAATCTCGTCGGCGATACGTTGGTGCATCTGCAAGGGCGAGTTCTCGTAGATGTGACCGAACGAATCTTTGAGTGCATACTTGCCGAGCCACACGGTCGCAGCAAGTTCATCACCACGGAAATACTCCTTTGCCGAGGCGAGGGCCTCGTCGTAGGTGTACTCTTTCATTCGGGTTGAAGATTTTTTAGTTTCAGGCATAGTGTATGGTTATTTAATTATATCTCAACAAAATAAAGATGTGGACATGCGCAAAAGGGCGCATATCCACAACAAAATTACACTATATAGCACGAATTTCTAACTCTCTACAAGAGCAACTTATCATCAAGTTATTAACAACCTTGCGGCACGGCTATCTGACCACGGTTGACGACACACGAGCCACCTTTCCGCCGAGGGGTGGTGCCAATTTGGCAACCGTAACCTCGACACGCAGCACTCCCTGCCACGACGCCTTAATACGGTCGGCTATACGCAGTGCCACATTCTCGATAATATTGGATACAACGGCCATCTCCTGCTCAACGATAGAGTAGACTTCAAGGTAGTTCACCGTGCTGGTGACGTCGTCGCGCTCGGCAGCATCACCTATCTCGGCGTCGATACAAACATCAACCATGAAGCGATTGCCCACCTGCTTCTCCAAATCGTAACATCCATGATAGGCGCGAAACTCAACGCCCTCAAGCTTGATTGTCGTAACCATATTCCGTCAGCGATTAAAACAGAAGGTGCTCACTCTCAACACGACGCACAAGGGCAAACATATCGTTCCACGCCTCCTCGCCAAAGGTGGTACCCACAACCTCGATAACCTTACCGGCAGCGATAGCACCGATAGTTCCGCACTGACGCAACGAAAGACCCTTACACAGACCACTCATAAAGCCCGCAGCATAGAAATCGCCCGCACCCGTGGTATCGACACGTTTGGCCGAGGTCATAATACCGACATGGGCAACCTCCGAGCCACGCTTGATAAGTGCGCCGCGAGTACCAATCTTAACCACAGCAAGCTCACACAGATTCGAAATATATTGGAGCGCATTGACCGGCTCACTCTCGCCCGTAAACGCCTTGGCCTCATCCTCGTTGGCAAAGAGAATATCGACATACTCACGCACGATGCGACGCAGGAACTCGAGGTTCTCCTCAACCACATTAAAGCTGGCAAGGTCGATGGCAATCTTCAGTCCGCACTCCTTGGCAGTACGGATAGCGCTCTCGATAAGCGAGTGGTCCTGAACAAGGTAACCCTCAACATAGAGGCAATCGTAGCCCTCGAAAATCGACGACATAATCTCGGCTGCTTTCATCTCGAGTGCCGCTCCGAGGTAGGTCACCATAGTGCGCTCACCATCGGGCGAAACCAGCGCAAGGCAGCGACCAGAACTCTCCGTGCCACGGAAAATAACCGGCTCTATACCGAGATTCTCCAAAGCCTGCTCAAAAAAGTCACCGGTAGAGTCCACACCCACCTTGCCGATAAAGCCTACATCACAGCCCAAACGAGCCATTGCGCGGATAGTATTGGCGGCCGAGCCACCGAGCGACAGAGTATTGGGCAACCCTGCCACGGTTTTCGAAATCTCTTTTTGCAAAGTTCTATCTACCAAGCTCATACTACCGCGGGCAAGGCCAAATCGCGAGAGTGTAGCGTCGCTATCGAGGTTAATCAACATGTCGGTAAGGGCATTACCTATTCCTATGACTTTTTTCATCGTAAAATTGGTTCTATGGGTTCAACGAGCAACAAATGTACTCTTTTTTTTCGAAACTTACGATAAAATACCTATATTTGCGGGGATTAACACAAAAAATCAGTCATGGAAGAGAACAACAATTACAACAATTACGAGGACGATTACGAGTACGAAAATGGTAACGAAAACTCCCTGAAAGGGTACAAAATCGTTATCGTACTGCTGGTCATAATCCTCGCCGGTGTATCGGGCCTGTACTTCATGCAGACCAAACAGCTCAAAGACGACTTCGCAATTGAGCGCGACACCCTTACATATCAGTTGAGCACCATTCGCAGCGATTTCGACAACCTCAAAACCACGAACGACACTATCCTGCTCCAACTCGACGTTGAGCGCCATCGCGCCGACTCACTCATCGAGCAGCTCAAAAAGGAGCGCAGCACAAGCCGTGCGACCATTCGCAAGTATCAAAAAGAGGTGGGTACACTCCGCGCCATCATGAAGGACTATGTGCGTCAAATCGACTCACTCAACACCCTCAACCAAAAGCTCATCTCGGAGAACGTATCGTATCGCAAACAGATTACCAAACAGACTCAACGAGCCGAAATGGCCGAGGAGAAAGCTGACGAAATGGCACTCAAGATTCGTCAAGGTTCGGTTATCCGCGCTCGTGACATCCAACTCGTCATGCTCAACGCCAACGACAAAGCCGTCACCCGAGCTTCGCGTGCCGCACGTCTGCGCGTAGATATGATTCTGTCGGCTAATGACATCGCCAACCCCGGCTCGCGCAACGTCTATGTTCGCATCACCGCACCCGACGGCTACATCATGGCTACCGAGGAGTCGAAGACCTTTGACTATCAGGGCGACGCCCTTATCTACTCGGCAGCTCGTGAGGTTGATTACCAAAACAACGACCTGTCGGTAGGCGTATACTACAACGGCAGCGGCATCACCGCCGGCGAGTACCTCGTAGAGGTCTATGTAGACGGCCACCTCGCAGGTTCGCTCAAGAGTCTGCTCCGATAGATTCCAAAACATTCACACAAAAAACCACCCCTTCCGAATGTGGAAGGGGTGTTTTTTTGTACACAACTTATCTCTAAAGACAATTTTCGTCGGACATATTGGGCATGGGTTTCTGATATTCACCTGCCACAAGTTTTTCGCGAATCTTGCTGAAACACTCGAGGGTATAGTTCACATCGTCCAAAGTGTGGACGGCAGTGGGTATGATACGCAAAATAATCTCACCTTTGGGTATCACGGGATAGACCACCACCGAACAGAAGAGTGAATAGTTCTCGCGGAGGTCTACCACAAGGTTTGTAGCCTCCTCTACTCCACCCTTCATATAGACAGGTGTCACAGGCGAGAGAGTTCCACCAATATCGAAGCCACGCTCGCGGAATCCACCTTGCAAAGCACGGGTTATCTCCCACAGTTTCTCTTGATACTCGGGGTGGTTGCGGATAAGTTCAAGGCGTTTGAGCGCACCGATAACCATCGGCATAGGGAGGCTCTTGGCATAGGTCTGCGAGCGCATATTATAGCGGAACAGGTCGATAAGCCACTTGTGCGACGCCACGAAAGCACCGATACCCGCCATCGACTTTGCAAAGGTATTGAACAGCACATCCACGCCATCCACCACTCCAAAGTGAGCCGCAGTACCCTTACCTCCAGGGCCCATAGTACCAAAGCCATGAGCATCATCGACCAGCAGACGGAAGCTAAACTCGCTCTTCAGCGCCACAATCTCGTCGAGTTTACCCAAGTCGCCTTTCATTCCGAATACGCCCTCGGTAATAACAAGTATACCGCCACCATTAGCCTCGGCAACAGCGGTCGCATGACCGAGTTGTTTACGAAGGCTCTCCATATCGTTGTGGCCAAACACAAAGCGTTTGCCCTTGTGCATACGAAGACCATCAATAATACAAGCGTGAGCCTCGGCATCATAGACAACCACATCGCGCGGAGTGAGCAGGCAGTCGATAATCGAAATCATACCCTGATAGCCAAAGTTGAGCAAGAAAGCATCCTCCTTACCCACAAACTCGGCCAACTCGCGCTCCAACTGCTCGTGATACTTGGTTTGACCACTCATCATACGGGCACCCATAGGGGCCGCCATACCGAATTGAGCCGCGCCCTCGGCATCGGCCTTGCGAACCTCGGGATGGTTAGCCAGACCCAAATAGTTATTCAAACTCCAGTTAAGCACCGGCTTGCCACGGAAGGTCATGTGAGGTGCAATATCACCCTCCAATTTGGGGAAAGCGAAGTAGCCGTGAGCATACTTCATGTACTGACCGATGGGTCCTCCCGCATTTTTTTTCAATCTCTCAAGAATATCTACCATAATATTGTGTTGTTTGGTTAATTTTAGGTTTTGATAGCAATAACGCTCCTCAAAAGTACGTTTTTCTGCGCAAACCGAGGCCTAAACTTTGGACTTTTTTAGCGCACAACGGGGCAAATGCCGAAAAATGGGCATAAATATTTTTCTGGTTACGTATAAATTTGTACTTTTGCGTCGGTATTTGTGCCCTGTAAAAACGGATGATTTAATAGACATGAACAAACTCTGCAAAATAGCACTTATGGCTGTGGCGGTTATCTCGACCCTCACATGGGCCGACACATGCTTTGCCGCATCCAAGAAAAAGGGCAAAACCAAAGTTGTCAAGGTTGAGCAAACCACAAAACCGCTGACGCACAACCGCCTAATGAAGAGTTACGAGTACGACACCATGTACGTTCGTGCACTCGAGCTGTTCCACTTCCGCAAGATGAACCGCAAAGGCGAAATGGTCAACACCTACAACAACTATGTCAAGTGCGCCGACCTGCTCGAGAGAGCAACTCCCCGATTTGGCGGTACGGAGCGCGAAGACTCGGTAGCCTACTACCTCGCCACTTCGTACTACAAGCAGGGCGACTTCATGACCAGCGCATACATGTTCGAGAACTTCCGCAAGCGCTTCCCCCGAAGCGTCTTCATCGAGGATGTGACCTACATGTACGCATTGAGCCACTACTACGCCTCGCCCCTGCCCCAATACGACCAGACCCCGACTCTGCAAGCCATGATTGCCATCCGCGAGTACCTGGAGCGTTACCCCGACAGCAAAGAGCGCGAGAGTCTGAACGCCAAACTCGATGAGTTGCAACAAAAACTATACGACAAGAGCTACATAAACGCCCGCACCTACTACAAGATTGGAGAGTACAAGGCGGCTGTTACGGCTATCAGCAACGCCATCGACAAGTATCCCAAATCGAACCACCGCGAGGAGTTGATGTATCTGGTGGCGCGTTCGCAGTACAACTTGGCACGCAACTCGATTGATGGCAAAAAGACCGACCGCTATCTCGACGTAATGGATCGTTGCTACAACTTCCTGGGCGAATATCCCGAGTCGAAGTATGCCAAAGAGAGCCACAAGATGCTCGACGAGGCCAAAGATTTCGTCGCACAGCAAAAGCTCGACGCCTCGACAACAAAACTGCTCGAGGAGAGTGAGACCCGATTCCAAGCCGAAGCACGCAAAGCACAACAAGCCGCAGCCGACGAGGTGACAGACTTAAGCAAGAAGGCCAAGAAGAACAAGAGAGCCAAAACAACAGACAACAACGAAACGAAATAATAATACACACTATAACCATGGATATTAAGAAAAATATTCCCAACAACACCATCTCGCGCAAACTCAACGCGCTGGATGCACCTACCGGCAACATCTATGAGTCGGTTGCTATTATCGCTAAACGCGCCAACCAAATCTCGACCGACATCAAGAAAGAGCTGATGCGTAAACTCGATGACTTCTCGTCGACCACCGACTCGCTCGAGGAGACCTTCGAGAACCGCGAGCAAATCGAGATTTCGCGCTACTACGAGCGTCTGCCCAAACCCGTAATCATCGCAACCGAGGAGTTCCTCGATGGTGAGGTTTACTTCCGCGAGGGTGGCGAGGCCGGCAAGAAAAAAGCCGCAGAGGCTCGCGCCGCAGAGAGCGCACCTGCAACCGAAGCGTAATCCCCATCACTTGATAGGACTATGCTTTCGGGCAAGCATATTATAATAGGTATCACGGGAGGCATTGCCGCTTACAAAGCGGCAGTGCTTGTTCGTTTATTGACCCGACAGGGAGCCGAGGTTCAGGTACTGATGACACAGGCTGCAAAGCAGTTCATCACCCCGCTCACAATGGCGACACTCTCCAAACGTCCCATCCTTGTCGAGAACTTCAACCCCGAGAATGGTGCGTGGAACAGCCATATTGACCTCGGTTGTTGGGCCGATGCAATGGTCATCGCCCCCGCAACGGCCAACACCATCGCAAAAATGGCGTGTGGCATTGGCGACTCGCTGCTGCTTACCACCTATCTGTCGGCACGCTGTCCTGTGGCCATTGCGCCTGCCATGGATTTGGATATGATGGCACACCCCGCAACTCAACAAAACATTGCCACCCTGGCCGAGCGCGGAGTTGCCGTTATCGAGGCAGAGGAGGGTGAGTTGGCAAGCGGATTGAGTGGCAAAGGACGCATGGCAGAGCCGGAGCGCATCGTGAAGTTCATGGAGAGTTGGCTCGCGCCCAAGCCCCAAACACTTGTGGGCAAGCGTGCTATTATCACAGCCGGAGCCACCATCGAGGCTATCGACCCCGTGAGATACATCACCAACCACTCGACCGGCAAGATGGGCTATGCCATTGCCTCCGAGCTTGCTGCACGTGGAGCCGAAGTTAGACTCATCAGCGGATGCACACAGTTCGCCGTGCCCGAAGGCGTGGAGCGAATCGACGTTGTGAGCGCCGACGACATGTACGAGGCATGCATCAAGGAGTGGAGCACGGCCGACATCGGAGTAATGTGTGCCGCCGTAGCCGACTACACCCCCGAGAGTGTAAGCTCGACCAAAATCAAGAAGAGCGACGATGATATGGTCATCCGTCTGCGCCGCACACACGACATTGCAGCCGAATTGGGTCGCACAAAGGGTAGCCGTACGCTCGTGGGCTTCGCTCTCGAAACCGACAACGAGGAGGCCAATGCCGAGGGTAAACTGGAGCGTAAGAACTTGGACTTTGTGGTACTCAACTCCATGAAGGACAAAGGAGCATGCTTTGGTGGCGACACCAACAAAATCACCATCATCAGTCACTGTGGCAAGGAGTGCTTCCCTCTGGAGAGCAAAGCTCAAGCCGCACAGCGAATCGTCGATAAGATAGAAACTTTCACAAATAAATAGATAAGCACCCATGCTGCAACATCTTCGCGTAGAGAACTATGCCCTGATTGAGAGACTTGCCATCGACTTTGACGGCGGGCTCAACATCATTACGGGCGAGACCGGTGCGGGAAAGTCCATCCTGCTCGGTGCTCTGGGCTTGTTGCTTGGCGAGAAAAGCGAGAGTGGCGTGCAGCGTGACAGCTCAAAGAGTTGTAGCGTCGAGGGTGTGTTCACACTCGACAGAGCGACATTCGAGGGCTGGTTCGAGGAGAACGACCTCGACTTTGAGGAGCAAATAACCATCCGCCGAGTAATCAGCGCAGCGGGCAAGAGTCGCGCCTTTATCGGCGAGCTGCCCGTGCCTTTGGCTACGTTGCGCGAGCTGGGTGAGAGGCTTATCGACATCCACTCACAGCACCGCAACCTATTGCTCAAGGACGACTCATTCCGTCTGAATATTGTTGACAGCGTGGCCGAGCAACATGAGCTTGTCGCAGAGTATCGCACAGAGTTCCAATCGCTTGGTGCAATGCGCCGACAGCTCGCCGAGCTTCGACAAGGCATTGAGGCTACACAGAAGCAGCACGACTATATCGCCTATCAATACGAACAACTCAAAAGCGCCAATCTGCGCGACGGCGAGCAACAAGAGTTGGAGGAGGAGTTCTCGATGCTTGGCAATGCCGACCGCATCCGAACCGCCATCGAGGGTTCGCTCGCGTCGCTCGACGAGGAGGAGAATGGCGTACTCGCACGTCTGAAGAGCATGACCGCCGAGATGGGGCGCATTGGCGATATTTTTCCCCGCTCGACACCATTCACCGAGCGTCTGCAAAGCACTCTGGTTGAGCTTCGTGACATCACCTCGGAGCTGGGCTCTATGGTCGATGGAATAGGCGCGAACGAAGAGCGATTTGCAGCTGTAAGTGACCGCATCAACACCCTCTATGACCTACAACAAAAACACCGCGTAGAGAGCATCTCGGAGCTGATAGCCCTGCGTGATGAGTATGGTGCACAGCTCGAAGTGTTGGAGCAATCGAGCGAGAATACCGCACGTCTGGAACGACAAATAGCACAATGCGAAAAGCGTTGCTGTCAGCTCGCCGAGCGAATCACCAAAGGACGCAAAAAGGCCGCGCCCACAATCTCTAAAAGTGTTGTGGATATGCTCGCAAGGTTGGGTATCGAGAAGGCCGTTTTTGAGGTTGCCGTAAGCGAGGCCGAGGAGCTATGTTCAAGCGGCGCCGACAACGTGGAGTTCCTGTTCAGTGCCAATAGCGGCATGCCCCCGCGCAGTATCGACAAGATTGCTTCGGGTGGTGAGATTTCGCGCGTTATGCTGACTCTCAAAGCGTTGATGGCTCGACGCGCAGACCTGCCCACTATCATCTTCGATGAAATTGACACAGGTGTTTCGGGTCGTGTGGCAGATGCCATGGGCGAGATTGTTGCCGAATTGGGCGGTCAGATGCAGGTTATCAATATTACTCACCTACCCCAAGTTGCTTCGAAAGGCGGACGCCATCTATTGGTTTACAAGAGCGACGGTGCAAGCCATATCCGAGCACTATCACCCGAGGAGCGCGTAGAGCATATCGCAGCCATGTTGAGCGGCTCGACCATCACCGAGGCAGCAATGGAGCAGGCACGAGAACTACTAAAATAGAGTTGCAAAACAAGAACATTAGAAGGGCCACCAAAGGCTCTTTTTTTGTTTTAGTTGGGCAGGAGTTTTTGTGTTCCGTTTTTTTTGCGTAACTTTGGCTATAATAATACCGTTGTACTATGATTATAAAGATACTGCTCGTCATATCCATAATCCTGCTGCTAATCGCCTCGGTAGCCGCCGTGTCGCTTATCAAGCAGACCAAATACAACATCGTGTGGATTATGGTTACCATATCGCTCATTGCCATGTCTGGATTGAGCGTACTGCGCTACATCAGCAAAGTCAATATCGAGCTATACGAGTATAGAGTGGGCATTGAGATTGCCTGCACATGGATTATCCTCGGCGTGTCGGTTTGTCTGTTTGTGGGTGTGATTTATGCCCGCAAACTGGTCTTCTACATCGACCGCCTCAACTTCCAACGCCACCTTACCAACAAACGAATCCTATCTACCGTACTGCGCACCGAGGAGAAAGAGCGCATCCGTTTTTCCAAAGAGCTACACGACGGACTCGGGCCACTACTCTCGTCGGCCAAGATGTCGCTATCGGTAATCGACCAATCACGCCTATCGGAACAAGACCGCGAGACACTGCGCGGAACAGCCCAAGTAATTGACGAGGCTGTTCGCTCGCTACGCGAAATATCAAACAACTTAAGTCCGCAGGTGCTCAATGAGTTCGGTTTGGGCAAGGGTATCAACAACTTCGCATCGAAGATTGCCACAATCAACAAAATAGGTATCGACCTACACTCCAACCTCGGCGACCGCCGTTTCGACACCGACATTGAGGTAATCCTCTACCGCGTGGTGTGCGAACTTGTAGGTAACAGCCTGCGTCACTCGGGCTGTACGCGCATAGGTATCGACATCAATGCCACAGAGAGCGACCTTACGCTCATCTACACCGACAACGGACGAGGTTTCCGCCCCGAGATAACCTACTCGGGCATGGGTCTTTCGAACATATCGTCGCGCATCGGCTCGCTCGGCGGCGTGCTGGTGATGGAGAGCTCACCCGGCAAAGGAATGAAAGCAACAATTAACATATCACTACTCGGAAATGACACTACCAACCATAAAAATAGCAATCGCTGACGACCACGAGCTTTTCCGCGAGGGCTTGGCTCGACTGCTCGACCTTCAGGAGGGAGTTGAGGTGACTCTGCAAGCTGCCGATGGAGCACAGCTTCTTCAAAAGATTCGTGGCGGCATTGAGGCGGACATCGTACTGATGGATATTGATATGCCCCATGTGGGAGGCATCGAGGCAACCCAATGTCTTACACGTGAGTTTCCTCTAACCAACGTCATCGCGCTATCAATGCACGGTGACAGGGAGTACTACTTCGAGATGGTTGCTGCGGGAGCCAAAGGTTTCATGCTCAAGAGTAGCGAGCTGTCGGAGGTTATGGCCGCTATAGAGATTGTCCGCGACGGTGGCAGCTACTTCTCGCAAGAGCTTCTGCAAATGCTTGTTAATCAGCTACGCCCGGCCAACACCCTTACCGAGGAGAGCGAAAGCCTCTCGTCACGCGAGACCGAGGTGCTGATTGAGATTTGCAAGGGTCTTTCGAATCAGGAGATTGCCGACAAACTATTTATCTCGAAACGCACGGTCGATAAGCACCGAGCTAACATTCTGGCCAAGACGGGGTGCCCCAACACCGCCAATCTGGTCTACTTTGCAATTAAGAACAAACTAATAGAACTGTAAGATATGGAACATGTAAAATGTTTGATTATAGGCAGCGGCCCCGCGGGCTACACAGCTGCCATCTACACCTCGAGAGCAAACCTCTCGCCCGTACTCTACGAAGGTATTGAGCCGGGAGGACAACTCACGACAACAACCGAGGTGGAGAACTTCCCCGGATACCCCGATGGCGTACTCGGTACGGTGATGATGGATGACATGCGTCGTCAGGCAAAGAAGTTCGGCGCCGATATTCGCTTTGGTGTTGTAACCTCGCTCGACCTCGCCTCTCGCCCATTCCGCGCCGTGGTTGATGGCAAAACAGAGATTGAGGCCGAGAGCGTAATCGTTGCAACGGGTGCTACGGCCAAGTATTTGGGCCTGGACTCGGAGAAGAAGTTCCGCGGCATGGGTGTGAGCGCTTGTGCTACATGTGACGGATTCTTCTATCGCGGCAAGGATGTAGCCGTGGTAGGTGGTGGCGACACCGCCTGCGAGGAGGCAACCTACCTTGCATCCATCTGTCGCAAGGTGTATATGATTGTCCGCAAACCCTATCTGCGTGCCTCGGAGGCTATGCAGGCGCGTGTTCGCAATACGCCCAACATCGAGATTCTCTGGGAGCATAACACCGTAGAGGTGCTGGGTGACGAGGATGGCGTAACGGGAGCTCTGCTTCGCGCGGCTGATGGCACCGAACGCACCATCGACATCATGGGATTCTTCCTTGCTATCGGCCACAGCCCCGTAACCGACCTTGTCAAAGGACAGCTGGAACTCGACGAGCAGGGTTATATCGTAACCATTCCCGGCACAAGCCGCACCAATATCGAGGGTGTATTTGCCGCGGGTGACGTACGAGACCCACACTACCGTCAAGCCATTACTGCTGCTGCAAGCGGATGTATCGCAGCGCTGGATTGCGAGCGCTTTTTACTTAAATAGAGTTATGCTTAAGCCCTTCTACGACATACGTCCCGAGGAGATGGAGAGCGCAGCGCTGGAGCTATTTCGCTACCAAGCGGAGCGGTGCGCCCCTTATGGCGAGTGGGTAAGGCTGATGGGCGTTGACCCGAGCGAAGTTCGTTGCATAGAGCAGATACCCTTTGTGCCGGTCGAACTTTTCAAAACGCAGAAATTCTACTCGGCCGACACTCCGCCCGAAAAGGTATTTACGAGCAGCAACACGGGCGGAACAACTCCATCGCAACACTACATGGCCTCGCTGGCAAACTACGAGCAGGCCTTTGTTCGCGGATGGGAAGAGTTCTACGGCCCGGTCGAGGAGTGGAGTTTCTACGGTCTGCTACCCTCCTATTTGGAGCGCGAGGGCTCGTCGCTTATCTACATGGTCGATGGGCTGATTCAAAGGGGGCGTGGCGGAGGTTTCTACCTCTACGACCACGACAAACTGCTTGCCGACATCGCCGCAGACAAAGGGCGCAAAGTGCTTATCGGCGTAACATACGCGCTGCTCGACCTTGCCGAGAGGCGTCC
>JAZQXR010000078.1:0-10897 GCA_045632975.1 Rikenellaceae bacterium | reverse complement strand
GCACGGAGCGAGCGCTCCGAGGGACTTCCCTTTTAAATATTATACTCTATTATAATAAGGTGTGCATGGTTGTTGTCTGTCCAATAACTCCCTGTCGTGTGAACTCCCGCAATATTTTTGTACTTTTGTATCATAAGATTTATCCTTTATGATGACTAAACGACTGCTCACTGTACTCCTCTTGTTGCTCCCTATCTGCTCGTGGGCGCAGATTCCCGCTATCGAACACCTCGGCAAGAGGGCTAATCAAGAGAAAAATGTAAAATATATCAGCGTATCACGCACGATGCTTGGAATGGCGTCGGCTTTTGTGGACAAGGACGAACGGGCGACCCTCAAAATGTTGCATAATATTGACATTATCGCATGCGAAAACAGTGAGTATGCCCCACAACTAACGGCACAAGTTGTCGATATAGTTCATCAGATTGGCGCCAAGCATATCGCCTCCGAGGAGAATGACGAAGGCCGAAGTGATGTGTATGCCATTCAGCAGAATGATACCGTTAGCGAGTTGCTTGTCCTTATCACCGCACACGATGGCGGTGTGGTTTTGTTTGCGATGTCTGGTGACATACCTACCGCTCGTCTTGCCGAGATAGCCAAACTTAAACCCTAAACTTCGCAACACCCTATACCTTATAATAAAAAGGAACGTGCCCAGCAGGTTTGGACACGTTCCTTTTGTTGTTATGTGCATTTTGGCCGCTATTCGGCCGAGGACTAATACTGCTCAACAAAATCGGTTACGAGCTTGAAAAGAGGCTCATAACGCTCGTATTTGGCAGTGCGCCATGTGTCGAGCGGAGTGTGATAGAAGCCGAAAGCGTCGCCCTCTTTGTTCTCAAGGAAGATGCAAGGCACTCCCTTTTGTGCAAAGGGATAGTGGTCGCTGTTGCCCGCAAGCTTGCCGCGGTCGAGAGCCTTGAAATAGCCTTTCTCGGCGTTGATACGCTCCATGAGTGCAAAACCGGCATTACCCTCGTCACTAACCTCGCAATACTCCTCGGGATTGTTGTCACAAATCATATCGAGGTTGAATAGATAGCGAATCTGTTCCAGCGGCACAATGGGGTTGGCCACATACCACTCCGAGCCGCGCAGGTAGGCATCCTCGCCCGAGAAAGCGATAAAATAGATGTCGTACTCGGGTCTGTTTTGGGCGTAGTGTGCAGCGAGTGTGATGATGGCTGCGGTGCCCGAGGCGTTGTCGTGAGCGCCGGGATAGTAACACTTTTTGCCGAGCAGTCCGAGGTGGTCGTAGTGGGCGGTGAAGATGTAGCACTTGTCGTGACGTTTACCCTCCACTTTGGCGATTACGTTGAAGCACTCGTTCCCCTTTTTGAATCGGTTCTCGATGTCGAGTGTCACGCTTTTGGCACCGATGGGCATAGCCGCCGTTGTCCAAATGGTGGGCTTGGCGGCAACCCTCTCGCCATAGGCTTTGTAGAACTTCAGTATGGGGTCATTCCATGTGTAGATAAGACCCGCGTTGGAGCACTCTTTGCTTTGCAGGCGTTTGAAGTCGGCCGAGTGCTTGTAGGTGAACCAGAAGTCGCACACCACAATTGCGTTCTTGTACTCGGGGCGCTCCAAGTCGGCAAAAATCTTCTCGGAGTTGTAGTTGAGAGTGTCGATATAGTAGAGCGGGAATGTGCCCTTGATGCCGGGCGAGAACTCACGCAGGGTGAACTCCAAACCGGGTTTAAGGCGCTTGCCATCTACCTCGACGAGCATCTTGCCGGGGAAGGTGTTGATGTCGATGGTGAAGGGTTGGCGAGTAACTTGGTCGGCACCCACCTTCTCGAACTCGCGAGCAATGTAGTCGCCCGCCTTGTTCACTCCATCATTGGCGTATCCGCGTCCTTCGTACTTTGCCGAGCTCAACTCCTTGACAATCTTGCGGAAGTGAGCCATATCCTGTGCGGCGAGCTGTGTGGCTACGCACGCCAATACTATTGCGAGAAGTCGTTTCATGGGCTATTTATATTCGATTGTGGGCGAGCCGCAGTTCTCGAGGTTGAGGACCGACGACGGGGTGTTCTTGTTGAGGATTACCTTCTGGAGAGTGGGGGTATCCTTGAGGTTGGCGCTGTTCAGCGATATGCATGGCGACAGGTCGAGAACAACCCATTTGTTGGTGTGGGCGTAGAACGAACCGAGTGAGGTGCAACCTGTGAGTTTTATCGACGAGAGCGAGTTGCGTTGGCAGTAGATGGTCTGCAGTGATTTCAGGCCACTCAAATCGAGCGACTCGAATGCACACTGACGACACATGATAGAGCTCAACGCGGTGCAACCCGTAAGAATCAGGGTCGAAAGTTGCGAGTTGTCGTAACAGTCTAGGCTTGCCATAGAGGTGCATCCACTCACGTCAATCGAGGTGAGTCCTGCATTGATACACGACAGCGCAGTCAGTGAGGTACATTTCGAGAGGTTGAGCTCCGAGATATTGCCACTGATATTGCATGTCGTAAGTTTGGTAAGACCACTCAAGTTGAGCTCCGTGATGGAGGCTTCGGTCGCAATGAATTCGGTGAGGTTCTTGCACTTGGTCGCATCGAGCATGGCGATTTCGGTGTTGTTTGCTGTGAGCGAGGTCAGTGCGGTATTGTTGTTCACATTGATATTCTCGAACGAGTTACCGCTGACGTTGAGTGTTTGCAGGGCAGTGCATGCGCTCAAATCGAGTTGGGTGATATTGTTGTGCGAGCAGTCGAATACCTTGAGGTTGGAAAGAAGCTCGATACCTTTGAGTGATTGGACACCCATGCTGCTACACGACAGCGAGACGACTTTCTCCAGCTCCTCGGGGGTGAGCTTACCGTCGCCATCATCAGCTGCCTCCATAACGCACTTGAGCAGATAGGGGTCGGTGAACGCTGCGTTGATATTCTCAATCTTTTTCCACTTGTCAGCCACATATATTACGGGCAACTCTTTGATGGTCGAGCGTTTGAGCTCGATGGGGGTCGAGGTTTGGAACTCGGCCGAGCCACCGGTGGTGGTGATGCGAATGGTAAGGTTGATGGGTTTGCCCTCGTCGGTGGGGCGCACAACGGCCCATGCCTCAACGGTCGACTCCAGCGAGGCAGGAGTGGGGTAGGTCAGCATGATTTTGTCCTGCGACGAGGTGAATGTTACGGCGTTTTTGGCGTCGCGAATATCCACATTGAAATCGCCGCAGAGGGTGTTGCCCTCCGACTCAATCTCGATGTCGGTTATGCGCTCTTTGGCCAGCGCACCCAACTCGTTGTCGGCCAGACGCAGGCGCAGGATGGTGAACAGGTGCGAGTCGGCACCGAACACAAAGTTGAGACCCTCGATGTCTTTGGACTCGGAGTAGACTGCGTTCAGGGCCTTTGCCACCATAAAGTCGGCACTGCCCTCAAAGGTTGCGTTTTGCTCTGCGGGCAGGGTGGCGTAGATGGTATATCCGTTGTTGCGCTCGGCATAGGGCGAGTAGGCATAGAAGGTCATCTCCTTCTCGGGAGTGCCTGTATAGGCAAAACTGCCCACGAACTTGTTGTTCTTGCGGACAAACGAGCTGTTGGGTTGAACCTCCTCGGCATAGAGTCCCAGAACGTCATCATTAGTCCACTTCAACTCGCCGTTGGTGTTGATGGTGGTGCGGGTGTCGGTGTACTCGGCGTCGGCAGCAACCTCAAAAGTGCCGCTCGGCAGGACGGCGTCGCCATCGAAGTTGCAAGCGACAAATGTCAGCGCACAAAGCGCAAGTGTCAGGTATTTAGCTGTTTTCATAGTTGTAGTCGTTGTTGATTAGTCCCAAAGATCCTCTTTATTCTTGTCGGTATTGTCGCTCTCCACGCGGTCGATGGTGCCGTTAGCTCCGGCGTTGCTCCAATCGGCAAATTGGGTGTCGAGCCACGAGAGACGGTTGTTCAGCACGTTGCGCAAGCGAACAAAGGCCGCCGAGTACGAGAGTGCTTCGTCGCCATTGTCGCGTCGTCCATCGTCGATGAGGTTTTGGTTGTGTATAGTCCAGTTCTTCTCGACCGAGAGTTTGAGGTACTCCTCTTGCTTGGTGATGTAGTTGTCTGCCACGTTGCGGAAGCCGGCTTTGTACTTGTCCCAATGAGCCTTGACGGTGGTGCGGAACTCGGGACAGTTCCACAGATACTTAATCCATCCCGAGTTGTTGCTTACCCATTGGTTTTGGGTGGTGGGGATGAACGACAGGGTGTTGAAGTCCCACAGCGGGCCGCCATAGAAGCGGGTGTCGTTGTGTTTCTTGTAGAGGTAGTAACCATAGGGGCCTTTTGCAGGCTCGGGGGTTGCGGTAATCTCGTAGATGAGCCATTGGTCGATGATACTGCTCAAATCGACGTAGTTTTGCAGAGCCTCATCCCAGTTGCCTTTGTTGTTGCAAATGGCCTCCTCGGCTTTGCGGAAGTGCTCCTCGATGTAGCTGAATTGGGTCGAGTTGCCCTCCTTCTTGTTGGGGGTCTTCACGCGGACGGGCGCTTTGGTCGAAGCGTCGGTGCCGGTGATGTATTTCGACTCGAAGCTGTGGGTGTTCGCATCGTTGTGGCGGTCGATGGTCAGAATATAGCCACCGGTGAGCGCCTCGCCGCTGATGTCGGTGTTGTAGGGCTGGCGGATTTGGAGCCTGTTCTTGTCGATAGCGATGGTTTCGCTGAGCAGATAGTTGCCGCGGTGAGTGCCATTCAGCACAAGCTCAACCATCACGCCGCGCGGAGTCCACTCCAAGTCGGTTACGCGACCCAGCTCGCGGGCCAACATATTGCGGAGTGATGTGCGGTCGCTGTAGTTGCTAATCAGGCACCACTGCTTGTGCTCGGGCATGCCCGCCAGCGAGGTGGCTTTGCTCAACTTTATCTCGTAGGAGCTCTTTTTGCGGTCGGTGCTCCACGACTCGTCGTCGAGGCCCTTGATGCTGAACGAGGTCTCGGGGGTGTCCTCAAAGTGGTAGTTGCCCATAAACGTGTATGTGGCATCTGCCCATTGGGTTGCGGACGATATGTCACTACCCGAGGGAGTGTTGATGTAGAGGATGGGCAGACCGGTAAACAGGCGTACGATGACGGTGTAGATATGCTCCTCGCCACTCTCCGATACTACGAGATATTTGACGGGTTGTGAGAAGTCCTGCGGGTTATCGGCGCTGACTTGTTGCATGTTGTCGAGCGAATAGACCTTGGCGCCGGTGCTGACCGAGAAGTTCGGAACGAGCTTCGACAGGTTGACATCCAGCGAGGGGAGTGTGCCATATACGGTATCACCGCTGATGGTCATATCTACATCCTCCTTGAGTCCTGCGTTGAGCCTTTTGGCGAAGCGGAATCGGGTGAAGTTATTGCCGGTCATGATGACTGTGCCGTCTTGTGTGACGTTGAGCACGTAGGTGGTGTCGGCGGCGGGGGTTGTGATGGTGATGGTCGCCTCACGACGTGAGCTGAAGTTTTTGTATGCCCATACGCTTATGGTCTGAACCTCGTCGGAGGGTTCGCCCTCGGTAATCGAGCTGTGGAGCCAGATAGCCGAGCTCTCAACCGTGAAGGGAACGTTGGAGCGAATCGAAATTTGAGTGGTATCGCCCTCGACCGGCACATCGAATTGGGTCAGAGGGTCGGTCTCGAATACAAACAGACCTTTCTGCGAGAGGAAAATTGTGTCGGCAGTGTCGGCCTCGCTGTTGATGCGGATTTGCGACTCGCGTCCTGTCAGAGCCTCGTTGGGTGCAACCTCGATTGTGATTGTGGTCTCGCCGGCTTTGCCTTTGGTGGGGGTCACGGTGGCCCATGCGGGGGTGCTTACAATCTCCCACGGCTTGTTGGCCGTAACTTTGGTTGTGAAATTGCCACCCTCGGCAGGTGCCTCAAAGCGATTCTCGGCAACCGAAACCTCGTACGAACTGCGTTGTGAGATGTGTACGCTGCGCGAGATATTGGCGATGGAGTTGAACGAAATCTCGGCCTCTCGAACCTCGCCCTCGTGGTTGGCATCCACGGTGATGTTCACAGCGGTGCTTCCGGCCTCACCCTCCATGGGGTCGATGCGGCACCACAGGGGTGTCTCTTGAATTGTCCACGATGTGGTCGATGACACGGTAATGGTGATGGTCGTGTCGCTCGGGTTGAGTGTGTGCTCGGCGGGAGTGGCCACGATTCGGTGGAATGTTGTGTCGCTCGGAATCGAGGGGAGCTCGGTATCCGTGTCGTTGTCCGGGGTGTTGGGCTCCACGGGAGTGGGGGTACAGCTACCCATCGACAGTGCCATGGCGAGAACCATCGCCAGAGGTGCAAACAGATGCAGTTTTAGGTGTTTCATTTATCTTAATTTTTTTGTTTTTGCGGTGCTTTTGGACGGGACTTTTGGCGTTAAATCAAAAGCCACCTTACCAATCTTGCAAAAATATATAAATATATCGGGATATAGTACCGTTTTTCTATATTTTTTTAATAAAATAGGTGGGGTGGTTGTTCTTACCGGAAAAATGCTTATCTTTGTCCCCTAATTTGTGCATAGCAAAAAAGTTAAACGACAAATCTAACACCAATAATATGAACATCGTAAAACAGGAAAACCAAGACCTTACCGTGCTCATCAAAGTCACCGTTTCGGAGGCTGACTACTGCGAGCAGGTTGACAAAACTCTCAAAGAGTATCGTCGTAAAGCCAACATCCCCGGATTCCGTGTTGGCAAGGTGCCCATGACCATCATCAACAAGATGTATCGCAAGGGCGTAGTAGCCGAGCAAGCTTACCACAAAGCTACCAACTCGGTTTACGAGTACGTTAAAGAGAACAACATCGACTTCGTAGGTGACATTCTCCCCGCAGAGAACCAACCCGAACTCGATTTCGATAACAATACCGAGCACGAGTTCCACTATGAGCTCGGTCTGGCTCCCAAAGTGGAGATAGAACTCACCAAAGAGGATAAACTCACCTACTACAACATCAAAGTAGAGGACGATATGCTCCAAAGCTACCGCACCAACTTCCTGCGTCGTTTCGGTCGCCTGGTTGATGTTGAGAGCGTTGAGAGCGAGGAGGCTATCACCGCAACTCTCGACAACGGCGAGATTCGCGTTGAGGACGCTTACATCGGCCTTATCTCGATGAGCGAGGAGGAGCGTAAGCCCTTCATCGGTAAGAAGGTTGGCGACACCGTTGAGGTTAATATCAACGAGCTCTACAAGAACCCCGCACAACGTGCTTCGATGCTCAGCGTTAAGGATGAGGAGTTGGAGAGCGTGAAACCCGAGTTCAAGGTAGAGATTACCAAAATCCGTAAGTTCGCCGAGCCCGAGCTGAACGAGGAGTTCTTCAAGATGGCTTTCCCCACCGGTAACGTTACCGACGAGGCTGGTCTTGTAGAGTACCTCACCGCTCAAATCAAAGAGGAGCTCGACCGCGAGAGCAAATACCTGTTCACTGCACAACTGCGTAACTACCTGCTCGAGAAAGCTGGTCTGAAACTCCCCGAGAACTTCCTCAAACGCTGGCTCTATGTTATCAACGAGGGTAAGTTCACCATGGAGGATATCGAGAAGGATTTCGCAGGCTTCCTCCAAATGATGACCTGGAACATCGTTCGCAAACACTATGAGTCGACCATGAACCTCACCGTAGGCGAGGAGGATATGCTCACCGAGGCTAAAGCTCTGGCTCAAATGCAATTCGCACAATACGGCATGGGTGCAGTTCCCGAGGAGACCCTCACCGGCTATGCAAAGAGCATTCTGGCAAACAAAGAGGAGGCTCAAAAAATCTACGACAAACTCACCGAGGAGAAGGTTGTTGAGGCTATCAAACCCCTCGTGAAAGTTAGCAACAAGAGTGTGTCGGCTGACGAGTTCTCGAAAGTGGCTCAATCGCTCTAATAATTCACTGTATTCGAGTGGCCGTCAGTTGGTTGGCGGCACAATGCATACACCTCGATTCCCGATGGAGATTCTCCGTCGGGAATCTTTTTTTTTTGGTCGGTGTGGAGCTGAAGAAATGAACAAAAAAGAGACTCGAAAAAGTGCGTGTAAAAACGGCTTAAAGAGTAACCTTGAGGGGTTGCTTTGGACGTGTTGTTGGCGGCTGAAAGTGCGGGGGAGGGGCGGAGTGTGCGATGTGATGCGCTAAAATGGGCTAAAAAATGGGTTTATGGGCAAAATTTGTTGTGAAAAAAGCGAATGAGCGCCCCGCCTTTTTGATATAATCAAAAAAAACCGTATCTTTGAGCAATTTATGGGCTGCTATGTTCTCGACCTCCGTCCGATGTGTGGTGAGGAGCGTAAGAATGGGATGGCCCGAAAGCAAAACGATATTTCGCTAAAACAACAAATATGGAAGAGATTAAACACGGGAAAATCACAGCCATCAACATCGAGGACAAGATGAGGGACTCCTACATCAACTACTCGATGTCGGTTATTGTGTCCCGCGCACTGCCCGATGTTCGTGACGGTCTGAAACCCGTACACCGACGCATCCTCTATGACATGAGCAATGAGCTGAACCTCTACTCCGACAAGCCGCACCGTAAGTCGGCGCGTATCGTCGGTGATGTGCTCGGTAAGTTCCACCCCCACGGCGATAGCTCGGTTTACGATGCTATGTGTCGTTTGGCGCAGGATTGGTCGATGCGCTATCCGCTGGTTGACGGTCAGGGTAACTTCGGTTCGATGGACGGTGACAGCCCTGCGGCTATGCGTTATACCGAGGCCCGCATGCGCAAGATTACCGACGAGGTGATGGCCGACATCGACAAAGACACCATCGACTTCACCAAGAACTTCGATGAGTCGCTCGACGAGCCCACCGTACTGCCTACCAAGATTCCTCTGCTGCTGGTCAATGGCGCAAACGGTATCGCCGTAGGTATGGCTACCAACATGGCCCCGCACAACTTGGGCGAGGTGGTTGATGCCTGCTGTGCCTATATCGACAACCGCGACATCACTGCCGAGGAGCTGACCCACTATGTGAAGGCTCCCGACTTCCCCACCGGCGGTATCATCTACGGTTACAGCGGTGTGAAGGAGGCTCTGGAGACCGGTCGTGGTCGTGTGGTTATCCGCGCCAAAACCGAGATTGAGCACACCGAGTCGGGTCGTGAGTGTATCGTGATTACCGAGATTCCCTACATGGTCAACAAAGCCGACATGATTAAGAAAATCGGCGACTTGGACAATGAGAAGAAGATTGAGGGTATCTCGTACATCAACGACGAGAGTGGCCACAGCGGTACTCGCGTAATCATCATCCTCAAGCATGATGCCGTTGCGAGCGTGGTGCTCAACACCCTTTACAAGTACACCCAACTGCAATCGTCGTTTGCAGTAAATAATATCGCTCTGGTCAATGGCCGTCCCCGTCTGTTGAACCTGCGCGACATGATTCACCACTTCGTAAGCCACCGCCACGAGGTAGTTGTTCGCCGTACCCGCTTCGAGCTGCGTAAGGCCGAGGAGCGCCTGCACATTGTGCTCGGTCTGCTCATTGCACAGGACAACATCGACGAGGTTATCCGCATCATCCGCGCCGCCTCGACCCCCGATGACGCCAAGGCAGGACTTATGGAGCGCTTCGGTTTGAGCGAGATTCAGGCTACCGAGATTGTCAATATGCGTCTGCGTGCGCTGACCGGTCTGGAGCGTGGTAAGCTCGAGAACGAGCGTGACGAGTTGCAAAAACTCATCGCCCACCTGAATGACGTTCTGGCAAACGTGGGTATGCAGTTTGATATCATCAAGGCCGAGCTCCAAGATATGAAGGAGAAATACGGCGATGAGCGTCGCAGCCAAATCGTCTACGCTGCCGAGGAGTTCAACCCCGAGGACTTCTATGCCGACGAGGAGATGGTAATCACCATTTCGCACATGGGCTATATCAAACGTACTCCGCTGACCGAGTACCGCTCGCAAAACCGTGGCGGCATCGGTATCAAGGGTAGCGCAACACGTGATGAGGACTTCATCGAGCATATCTATGTGACTACGATGCACAACACGCTGATGCTCTTCACCGAGAAGGGTCGTTGCTTCTGGCTCAAGGTGTACGACATCCCCGAGGGAACTCGTACCTCGAAGGGTCGCGCAATTCAGAACGTGCTCGAAATCGAACCCGACGACAAGGTTCGTGCATATCTGAACGTGCGTTCGCTCACCGACCAGGAGTTTATTAACAACAACTATATAATAATGTGTACCCGTGAGGGCGTTATTAAGAAGACCAGCCTCGAGGCGTACTCGCGTCCTCGTACCAAAGGTATCAACGCCATCACCATCCACGAGGGTGACCAACTGCTTGAGGCCAAGCTGACCAGCGGCAATGCCGAGGTGATGATTGCAACCAATGCAGGTAAGGCTATCCGCTTCAACGAGTCGACCGTTCGTGCTATCGGACGTACCGGCGCAGGTGTTCGCGGTGTGGCTCTCGAGGAGGGACAATATGTTGTTGGTATGATCTGCATGGAGCCCGATGGTGGCAAGGATGTTCTTGTGTTGAGCGAGAACGGTTACGGTAAACGTACCGACCTTGATGAGTATCGTATCACCAACCGTGGCGCCAAAGGTGTTAAGACCATCAACATCACCGAGAAGACCGGCGATTTGATTTCGATTCAATCGGTGGATGACGAACACGACCTGATGATTATCAACCGTAGCGGCATCACCATCCGCACGGCTGTGTCGGGTATCCGCGTTGCGGGTCGTGCTACACAGGGTGTTCGCATCATCAACCTGCGTGAGGGTGACTCCATTGCTTCGGTTATGGCAGTGCCTCGCAGCGAGGATGAGGAGGTTGCCGCAGCCGAGGGTGTAACCGAGGGCGCAACTGCGGAGACCGTAGCCGAGCAAACCACTGAACAAACAAACGAACAATAATAGTTATAAACCAATAAAATTCTTTATTC
>JAZQXR010000077.1:0-17095 GCA_045632975.1 Rikenellaceae bacterium | reverse complement strand
GTGATTGCGCGTGCCGCAAAGCCTGATACGCTCGTTGTGCCTATTTTGAATGTCTACGGCACAGGCCCTCGTATTGCTCGAATGGTTCCTTCGGCAACTGTGCTCGATGGACTAATCTATCTTGTGGGATTCAAATCGGCTGTGGGTGAAATTACCCAGACGGGCTCGATGATGAAGCTCGTGTTTGGTGCTCGTCCGGAGCAAGGAATTGAGCGTAGCAGACTCGAGGAGATTAGTAGTTTGCTTGATGCAGCTCACATTACCAACAAAATCTCGAACGATATAAACCGCGATACCTTTATGAAGTGGTCTTATATTTCGGCAACCAACTGCGCCGGACTCTATCACAATGTGACTATGGGTGGGTTGCAGTTCTCGGGCGAGGCTCAAGATATGTTCTGTGCGCTCTCGCGCGAGAGTCAGGCTATTGGCGAGGCGTTGGGTATAACTTTCCGCGAGCCGATGGATGAATACAATGTCAGAGTTGCGCGTGGAATCAACCCCGAAAGTACCGCCTCGATGCAGAAAGATGTTGCGGCAGGACGACCCTCGGAGATAGAGGGTATGTTGTATGATATGGTTGAGCTGGGTCGCAAGGTGGGAGTCCCCACTCCGACCTACGATATTGTTGCCGAGCGATTTATGTATTTGCGATAAGAGAAGATGACAACGCAGCAAAAGATAGAACGTATAGCCGCTGTGCTTGCCCGTTTTGGCGAGGATGACGAGAGCCGAAAGGTAATTGCCGAAGCCGTGGCGCAGAATCCGTGGTTTAGCCCGCAAAGTGTTTGCGAGGCGGTGGGCGCGTTGGTAGATGGTATGTTGAATGCCGAGAGCGTAGCGCAATGGTTGGCAAAATACAGTTTGGCCCGTACACCTCGAAATGTGCTTATCATCATGGCGGGAAATTTGCCGGCTGTGGGCTTTGCCGATCTGCTGTGTGTGGCGGCGAGTGGCCATAGGGCGATGGTCAAACCATCGAGCAAAGATGCTCCGCTTATGAGCTATATAGCGGGATTGTTTGCCGAGTATTTTGACGTGGCTATTTATGATGGAAGCGAGCGTGTGGATGCGCTCCTGGCTATGGGTAGCGACTCAACGGCGGCTGCCTTGCGCGAGAAGTATGCCGATATTCCAAAATTACTCCGTGCATCGCGTAGCTCGGTGGCTGTTTTGTCGGGCAGTGAGACTGCCGAAGAGCTTGATGCTCTGTGTCGAGATATTACTATGTATGATGGCAGAGGTTGTAGGAATGTGTCGCAACTGCTTGTTTCTGAAGGGTATGATTTTTCGCCTCTTGCCGAGGCGATGGCGCGTACAGAGGTGTCCGTCCGTTGGATGAATGTATATCGCCATCAGAGGGCGCTGCTCGGAATGTCGGGCGAGGAGTTTGTGGATGGACGGAAGGTTGTTATTTTGCGCTCGGAGGAGGCTCCGATGAATCTTGCTACGCTCCACTACTCGACCGAGGATGCGGCCTCGTGGCTTGCGGTGCATGATAGTAAGATTCAGTGCGTTGTGGGGTCAATTTCTCACCCTCGGGCTGTGCCGTTCGGGCGCTCCCAATACCCTACCCTTACGGATTATCCGGATGGCGTAGATACGATGAATTTCTTACAATCCATTTAATACCAAGAGAGCCTGTCCGAGTGGACAGGCTCTCTTTGTCGGGGTACCGGGATTCGAACCCGGGACTTCCAACTCCCGAAGCTGGCGCGCTAACCGGGCTGCGCTACACCCCGCTGTCGATGGATAGCTCCAACGAGCGCACAAAAGTAAAACTTTATTTTGGCTCTTGCAAACCTTTTTATGATTTTTTGAATTCGGATGCGAAGCGAAAAGAGGTGGGTTGTGTGCGAATTTTTGTGGTTTTGGGCGAAATGGTTGTAGGTTTGTTGTAAAATTTATAACTTTGAGGGTTGTATGTATATAGCTATCGCACAATATGAAGATTATTATCGCAGGTGCAGGTGAGGTGGGTAGCCACCTTGCAAAGATGTTGAGCGGCGGTTTGCATGATATTACCGTCATCGACAGCGACATCAAACTTTTGGACAATATCACAGCTATTGCTGATGTAATCACTATCGAGGGTGACAGCACCGCTATTGCCGTACTCAAAAAGGCGGTTGTTCGTAAGGCGGACCTCTTTTTGGCTGTGAGTCAGGTCGAGAATCAGAATATTATCTCCGCAATACTCGCCAAACAGCTCGGTGCAAAGAAAGTCATTGCACGTATCGACAATAACGAATACCTTGAGCCCAATAATAAAGAGATGTTCATCAGCATGGGTATCGACTATCTGTTCTACCCCGAGCGGGTGGCAGCGCGTGAGGTTATCACCCTGCTTGGTCACACATCATCGACCGAGTTTGTGGATTTCTCGGGAGGAAAGTTGTCGTTGGCAGTGATTAAACTCGAGCCTACATCGCCCATTATCGGTATGTCGCTTTCGGATTTCCGACCCGGTAGTGATGGTGTGTTTACGTTCCGCACCATTGCTATTTCGCGCGATGGTGAGACTATTATTCCTCATGGTGACGACCGTTTCCAAGTGGGTGACACAATCTATGTGATTACCACACAGGAGGCCACCGACGAGGTGCTCGGATTCTCGGGCAAGGCCGAGGTCGAGATTAACAACATGATGATTCTGGGAGGCAGTCGAATCGGTGTTCGCATCGCTTCGGAGTTGCAAAACGAGATAAATATAAAACTTGTGGATTACAATCCCGAGAAGGCCTACCATTTGGCAGAGATTTTGGATAAGACGCTCATCATAAACGAAGATGGTCGTAATACCGAAGCGATGCTCGAAGAGGGCCTTAACAATATGGACGCTTTTGTGGCAGTTACGGGTCGTGCCGAAACCAATATTCTGGCCGCCATGCTCGCAAAGCGTTTGGGAGTTAAGAAGGTGATTGCCGAGGTCGAGAACCTTAACTATATCACTCTTGCCGAAAGTATCGGTGTCGATACGGTAGTCAACAAAAAGTTGATTACGGCGAGCAACATCTTCCGCTTTACCATGAATACCGACGTACAGGCGATTAAGTGCCTGACGGGTAGTGATGCCGAGGTTATGGAGTTTATTGTCAAACCCAACTCGGCAGCTACAAAGTGTCCTTTGAGCGAACTCGGTTTCCCGTCGGATGCAACCATCGGTGGTGTTGTTCGTGGTGATTCGGTGATGATTGCTGTCGGCGCGACCGAGATTCAGGCCTACGACCGCGTGGTGGTCTTTGCAAAGCCCAACGTTGTGTCGCAGGTCGGACGGTACTTTAACTGATAATGCTAATGACACTGCACCTACAGCGAATTGTGCGGATGGCAACCCACCGCAGATACAACAAAATAGACCAATATCGAAACAATGCGCATAGGGTGCAACAACGACAGCTCGAGTTGCTGTTGGCTTGTGGACGGCGCACGCGCTATGGCCGTGAACGAAGTCTGCACTGTGTGGACTCATACGAGCAGTTTTGCCGAAGGGTAGATATAGAGAACTATGCCACACTCTCGGAGTATATAGACCGAGTGCGAGAGGGTCAGAGTGATGTGCTTTGGCCGAGACGCGTGAAGTGGATGGCTCGCTCGTCTGGAACTTCGTGCGGTCGCAGCAAATATATACCTGTCACGACTGATGGGCTTGTGCGTAATCACATGCGCGGAATGAGAGATGTGGTGGTTATGGCCTCGCATATATATCCCGAGTTGGAACTGTTCGCAGGGCGAACGCTGACGCTCGGAGGGGCGCATGAGTTGGAGGGAGATGCAGTGCGAGTTGGAGATTTGAGTGCGATACTCATCGAGCATACGCCGAGAGCCGCTGCCATGTTTCGCAAACCCTCGCGCGAGGTGGCGCTGATGGCGGATTTTGAGCAAAAGATTGAGGCTCTGTGTGGAGAGTGTGTCGGAATGAACATAATATCGATTGCCGGTGTGCCATCGTGGAACCTTGTGATGCTCAAACGGGTGCTTGAGTACACGGGCAAGAGTAATATATGTGAGGTGTGGCCCGAACTGCAACTCTTTGTGCACGGAGGAGTGAACTTTGAGCCCTATAGAGAGGAGTTCGAAAGAATCATTCCATCGAAGCGAATGAGGTACATGCAGACCTATAACGCCTCGGAAGGGTTCTTTGCTATGGCCGATAGAGCCGACGCCGACGACATGCTGTTGATGCTGGATTATGGCGCGTTCTATGAGTTTGTGCCGGTGTCGATGCTCAATGCCGCGGACGGAGCTATTCCGCTGTGCGATGTGCAGGTTGGTGTGGAGTATGCTGTGGTTGTCACCAACTGCAATGGATTGTGGCGCTATATGATTGGCGATACGGTGGAGTTCACTTCGACAGCACCATACCGTGTGAGGGTTACAGGCCGGGTGCAGAGCTTTATAAACGCCTTTGGCGAAGAGCTTGTGGTGAGTAATGCCGACCGAGCCGTTGCACATGCTTGTCGGGCTACGGGCGCCGAGGTCGAAGAGTATACCGCCGCCCCACTCTACATGGATGAGTGGCACAGTCGAGGTGCGCACCAATGGCTGGTGGAGTTTCGCCGAGTACCACAGAGTGTGGCCCGATTTGTCGAAGAACTCGATAGTGAGCTATGTCGGCTGAACTCCGATTATAGTGCCAAACGCTCGGGGGATGTAACCCTGCGACGCCCCGAGATGGTGATTTTGCCAGAGGGCTCGTTTGTGCGCTGGATGGCGGCGCAGGGGCGTTTGGGCGGGCAAAACAAAGTGCCGCGACTACGAAATGACCGCTCGGTGGCGGATTCGCTGCTCGGTATGGTGATGAAAATATAGATAAACAATAAACATATACACAACCCACGAAACCATGTATATAGCTATTGCGGGTAACATCGGTAGCGGCAAAACATCGCTCACCGAGATTTTGGCTCGAAGATTCGACGCCACTGCCCACTACGAAAATGTCGAAAACCCCTACATTAGCGACTTCTATGAGGATATGAGTCGATGGGCATTCCATCTCCAAATATGTTTCCTCGGTAATCGCATCGAGCAGTCTATCAAAGCTTTGAGTGAGGGAAATAAACTCATCCAGGATAGAACCATCTATGAGGATGCCTATATTTTTGCCAAAAACCTCTACGAGATGGGCCTTATGCACTCGCGCGACTACGAGACCTATATGAATGTCTTTAAGCTCTCGACAGGACTGATACAGAAGCCCGACTTGCTGATTTTCCTTAAAGCGAGTGTGCCTACGCTCATCAATCAAATTCATCGTCGCGGTCGTTCGTACGAAATGTCCATCGACGAGGGTTATCTGGAGCGACTAAATGCAAAGTACGATGAGTGGATTGATGATATTTATGACGGCGAGGTGCTGGTTGTGGATATTGACAACTGCGACTTTGTGAACAACCCCGAAGATGCAGACCGCATTATTGCCCAAATCGAAGAGAAACTTGCTAAATAAGATGTTCCCACAAGATTTTATCAGTAGCATGGAGCAGAGAATGGGCGCCGAGGAGTGCCGTCGTCTGCTCGACGCTCTCAACCAAGAGCCCACAACTTCTATCCGATTCAATCCGTTCAAGATTGCCGAGCGACCCGATGGGTGTGCTGTGCCGTGGAATCGCTATGGCTTCTATCTCGATGAGCGCCCTTTGTTTACGCTCGACCCGCTGATGCATGGTGGAATGTACTATGTGCAGGAGGCAAGTTCGATGTTTGTCGAGGAGCTGTATAGGCAGGTGTTCGGTGACAGAGAGGATGTGCGTGTGCTCGACCTTTGTGCTGCGCCCGGAGGCAAAACGACACTCTACTCCACTCTCGTGGGTGTGGATGGTATGGTGTTGGCCAACGAACCCGTGCGAAATCGAGCAATGGTGCTTGCCGACAATGTAAAGCGTTGGGGAATCGGCAATGTGGCCGTAACGTGTAACGACCCTGCACAAATAGGCGCTTACGAACAGATGTTCGACCTGCTGGCAATTGATGCCCCTTGTTCGGGTGAGGGTATGTTCCGCAAAAATCATGACGCTCGCAAGGAGTGGAGCGCATCGAACGTGGATATGTGTGCCGCTCGCCAACGACGCATAATTGCTGATAGTTGGGCTGCGCTGAAACCAGGTGGTGTACTGATATACTCGACATGTACCTTCAATGCTCAAGAGGACGAGGGTGTTGTGGAGTGGATAGCCGAGACATTTGACTGCGAACCTGTGAATATTGATATTCCCGATAGCTGGGGCATTAGCCGTACCGAGGCGGCGGGTATGCAGTGTTTTCACTTCTACCCTCATCTGACTCGTGGCGAAGGTTTCTTTGCAGCTATTGTTCGCAAGGGTGACGGTCGTTCCAAAGCCAAGATGCCCAAGAGTCGCAAAACCCCATTTGCCGAGCTGGATAAACGCTCTATCTCGCTGCTTCAGGAGTGGGTTGAAAGACCCGAGTATGTCCGCTTTATGCAGGTGGGTGAAGATACGATGTATGGCTACTATCGCGCACAATACCCCGCAATCAAGGCTCTGGCAGAGGGACTGAATATGATATATTCGGGAGTGTGTATGGGTCAGATTTTCGGCAAGAAACTCAAACCCGACCATTCACTTGCACTGTTCCACGAGCTGAATCGCACGAACTGCTCGGTGGCGGAATTCGACCGAGAGCAGGTGCTCAACTATTTGCGTCGTGCCGAGCATGATATTTCGCCTATGAGTGAGGGACTGAATCTTATCTGCTATGAGGGTGTGCCCGTGGGCTGGAGTAAACGTATAGGTAACAGAGCAAACACACTGCTTCCCAGTGCATTTAGGATTGTGAATGTTTAGAGTGAAAAGGTTGTTTATTGTGTGAATTATAGCTATCTTGCGAGTGTGTAAATGTATATAACACGATGAAAAAAGCTGATAATCAATCACAAAAGCTATATTACACCATGGGTGAGGTGGCCGAAATGCTCGACGTTTCGCAGTCATTGTTGCGTTTTTGGGAGAAGGAGTTTGACGAAATTCGCCCGCGACGCAACAAAAAGGGCAATCGACTTTTCACCGCACAGGACGTAGCAACAATTAAGAAAATATACCACCTCGTAAAGGAGCGCGGACTCAAAATTGCAGCTGCCAAAAAGCAACTCAAGCTGGGCGATAGTGCCGAGCTTTCGCGAGAAGCACTGATAGTCGAAAAGCTCCATTCGATACGTGCAATACTGCTCGAGGTGAAACAGTCATTGGACGGAGCGATAGAGAGTTATGACGAGCCCGAGGATATTTTACCTCAACAAACGATTGATGCTGCTAGGGAGCCTGAAGCAGAGGTTGAAGTTAAAGCGGAGGTAGAAGTTCAAGCAGTGGGTGAAGTTGAACCTGCGGTTGAAGTTAAAGTAGAGGGTGAGGTAACGGCAGAGGCAGAGCCCCAAGAAGATGCTGTCGAGGAGAAACCCCAAAAGCCGAAAGCTCCGCGTAAGCCACGCCCAAAACGTCCTAAATATGCGTTTAAGGAGGTGGAACTCTTCTCGCTCGATGAGCTGGATGCTATGCAACCCAAGCCCGGTGAAAGAAGGGGTAATGACGAGGTCCAACAAACACTTTTTTAGCCGATGAAAATTCGAGATATAGTAGCTCCTTTGGAGGAGTTCGCCCCACTCTCGTTGCAGGAGAGTTACGACAACTCGGGCCTTGTGGTGGGACGCTATGAAGATTCGGTCGATGCCGCTGTGGTGTGTGTCGATGCAACCGAGGCAGTGATTGATGAGGCCGTACGTTTGGGCGCAGGACTCGTTATTTCGCACCACCCCATTATCTTTGGTGGAATCAAGCGTCTGAACTCCTATGGATATGTGGAGCGTGTGGTCGAGAAAGCTATCCGCTGTGGCGTGGCGCTCTATGCTTGTCATACCAATCTCGATAGCGCCGAGGGTGGCATGAGCTTCCGTTTGGCCGAGAAGATAGGTCTTGGTGAGTTGCAACTGCTCGAGGCTCGTAGCGTGGGCGGCGGTTTTGGTGTTGTGGGAACTCTGCCCGAGAGTGTGGCGACAGTGGAGTATATTCGCCAGGTGAAAGAGGCACTTGGCGTGGGTGCCGTAAGATATAGTGCTCCGACAACCGACCGCGTTCGCAAGGTTGCCGTTTGTACCGGCTCGGGAGGCTCGCTATTGATGGATGCAGTGGCCTCGGGAGGAGAGCTGTATGTGTCGGCTGACTTCAAGTATAACCACTTTTTGGATGCCTCCAAACTCATAACCATAGCCGATGTAGGCCATTTTGAGAGTGAATATTGCGCAATTGAGCTGATATGTGATGTAATTTCAAAAAAAATAGCTACTTTTGCACTTCATAAAAGCCAAGAATCGCACAACCCGATAAATTATTTAGCATAACAATATGTCAACACTGAAAAAATCAACCGAGAACGACTACTCGATGGAGGAGAAAATTGAAGCGCTCTACCGCCTTCAACAAATCGACAGCAAAATCGACGAAATCGAGAAGGTAAAAGGCGAGCTTCCCCTCGAGGTGCAAGATCTCGAAGATGAGGTTGCCGGCCTGCAAACTCGTATCGACAACATCAATGGCGAGATCGAGGAGATTACCGCCCTGACCCGTCAACGCCGCCGCGAGACCGACGAGGCCAAAATGATGATTGAGAAGTACGAGGAGCAACAACAAAACGTTCGCAATAACCGCGAGTTCGATGCTATCAACAAAGAGATTGAGTACCAAAAACTCAACATCGAGCTGTTCGCCAAGAAGCTCAAAGAGTATTCGGCCGAGATGAAGGTTAAAAAGAAAGTAGCCGAGGATACCGAGGCTCTCTTTGCCGAGCGTAAAATCGACCTCGAGAACAAGAAAAACGAGCTGGCTAGCATCGAGAGTGAGACCGCCGAGGAGATGTCTTCGCTCCAAGCACAAGTTGTCGCTGCTCAAGACAAAATCGACGAGCGCCTGCTTACTGCTTACCACCGTATCCGCAAGAATATGCGTAACGGCCTGGCTGTTGTAACCGTTAAACGTGACGCTTGTGGTGGTTGCTACAACCGCATCCCGCCCCAACGCCAAGTGGATATCCGCCAAAACAAGAAGATTATCATCTGTGAGTACTGCGGTCGTATCCTCGTTAACGAGCCCGCCGAGTAAGTATTTTATATTATATAAGGTATAGCACACTGTGTGCGAATTGAGAGCCGTTGTAGCATATGCTGCAACGGCTCTTTTGTTAAAAGAATGAGAAGAGTTGCGTCTTTTAGCAGAAATATATAACTTTGTGCTGTCAAGGACACTATGCCCTTGTCATTACATATTATTTTGATGAAAGTGTATTCGCTTTTATCCTTGAACTGAAACCTAGGAAATTTCATTACCACAAGGAAAGCAACACACTCGTCACTCTGTATTGGTATATCAACCATGGAGTGTCTCGTGCTCCATGCCCAATACGGGTGTGGAGTTTTGTTTATTTGTGGTAAGTGCTTCCTAGGGCATCAGTTCAGATAGACGAATCGGCTCCACACTTTCTGTTTTAAATACCCACCATAGAGGAGCGTATGGTTTTGAGCTGAACAAATTTTAACTCAAAACATTATACAAACATGAAAAACACAAAACAAACCTACCTCGCGCCCGAGGTCGAGGTAATGGAGATTGCCGTGGAGCAAGGATTCCTCGGTTCAGCTTCGCAAGCACGGTCAAATCAAGAGGAAATAGGCGGAGTTAAAGAACTCGGCAATTGGTAATCCTTAAAAAACAAGACTGACAACGATGAAGAAATTTATCTACTGCACAATTGCCGCGCTGATGTGCGTGGCATGCGCCAATGACCCTCAAGAGATTCCTACTCCCAATAATACGTCCGATGAAGCGCCTCAAACTTTGTATGCCGAATTTGAATCGCCCCAATCGCGTACGTTCGTGCAAAATGATAAAACCTTGCATTGGACCAATGGCGACGAGATTTCGTTTTTTTCGGGCAATTATGTGTATGCCTACACATTTGAGGGAAAAACAGGTGATGTAAATGGTGAGTTTAGTAAAATCACCTCGTCAAAAACGCTTGTTAGTTTAACTAAACTCCCTTGTAATTACGCAACTTACCCTGTAAGCTATAGTGTTACATGTACATCTGGTGTATGTGAACAGGAAACAACTATCCCATCAACTCAAAAATACGTTGAGAACTCATTTGGCCCCAAAGCTAATCTTATGGTTAGTGTAGGTAAGGATGCGGATGATCAGACCTTGCGCTTCAAAAATGTTTGTGGTTATCTGAAGATTCAGCTCTATGGCTCGGATGTGAAGGTTAAACGCATTGAACTGATGGGTAATAATGATGAGGGAATTTCGGGGTCGGCTAGCCTTAAGGTAGCTTATGGTCAAGCTCCTGAACTTACTATGTTGAGTTATGCCAGCAGAACGGTTACGATTGATTGTGGCGATGGCGTTGATTTGAGTAGTGACTCGGAAAACCCGACTGCATTCTGGTTTGTTTTACCTCCTGTTAAATTCGAAAAAGGATTTACTATCAAAGTGGTTGACGCTAAAACAGGTGGCTCTTATGAAAAGTCAACCAGCAATCCGTTTACAATCGACCGCAATATGATTCAACCCATGGCCGCTTTGGAGGTTGATGAGTTTGTAGTGTCGGAATCGCAAAAAATATACTACACTGCAGAGAGTAAGATAACCCTACAGGATGGTGTGTTTGATGTTAATGTGGTTTCTCATACATGGAACTCTACAAAGGGAGCCGGCGTGATTACTTGTGATGGTCCTATAAAGAAGATTAAGAGTGTCAATGGTAAGGGTGCCTTCTCTGGTTCAACGCTTAAGAGTCTAACTCTTCCTAATAGCTTAACGTATATTGGAGGTTCGTTTTTGTCTGGTTCGACTCTCGAAACTATCACAATCCCCGAAAGTGTAACCTCTATGGATGGTGAGGCCTTGAAAAGCTCGTCGCTACGAAAAGTTTTCTTTAAGTCTACAACGCCTCCCAAAATGGATGGCGAAGACTCGTTTAGTAGTCGTCTGATGGTTGCTTTTGTTCCCATTGATGCAGTGGATGCATATAAGACAAATTGGTACTTCTTTGAGCCCGATTATGTCGTAGGGTATTCTGGTAATAATCAAATTATTTATAGCGCAGATTATCAATTTACCCCCTCTAGTAAATTTGGTGGAGCTACAATAACTTCTTCATATTGGGCAAATCAAGCCAATATAGGTGTCTGGACCTTTGATAAAGATGTGACAACGATTGGAGAACAAGCGTTTGGGAACAAAACCTACTTGAACGGCATTGTAATCCCAAAGAGTGTAACAACTATCGAGAAAAATGCATTCAATGGATGTACCTCTTTGGTGGATCTGACACTTTCGGAAGAACTGACAACAATCGGTAGTGGAGCTTTCTTTAATTGTTCATTCCAAAGTGTTATTATTCCTAGCAAGGTGACTTCTATTGGTAGTAATGCATTCTGGGGATGTGGCGGCAATCAAAACTTGTATGTGTATTGTAAACCTACGACTCCTCCTACGTTAGAGTTTGATATGTTCGGAGACGGTCCATTTGAGTCCGATGTCGCGATTTATGTGCCTCAAAAATCGATTAGTCAATACCGAACCGCGTGGAGTAGCTATGGCTATGGAATAGATGTTAATTATTATAACTAACGATACGCGAGTTTTGTCATAATCAAGCCCCCGAGAGTTCTGTTACGGCAACTTTCGGGGGCTCTTTTTTGGCATATTTTTTGCTCTGATTTGGGCGATTCGGGTGCGGAAAAAGACGTTTTAACGGGAAAAACGGGCGAAAATTTTGTGGTTCGAAAACAATTTTATATCTTGCACTCAAATTAAAACACAAAGTTTAACCTTAAAAACTGATTGCCTATTGCCGATTTTACTCTTAATTAACCATTAGAAGGAGAAAAGAGTATGAATGTTAGACCTTTAAGCGACAGCATGTTGCTTAACGAGTATCTGTCGGGCAATCAGGATGCAATTTCCAAACTCATTGAGCTGCACCGTAGGCGTGTCTTTGACTACATTATGATGATGGTCAAGGATAGGGATGTTGCGGACGATATTTTCCAAGAGACCTTTATCAAGGTGGTGCGTTTTATTGACGAGGGTCGTTACACCGACAACGGAAAGTTCCTGTCGTGGGTTATGCGTATCGCCCACAATCAAGTTATTGACTACTTCCGTCAAAATAAGTATGAAAACAAAATCACTGAGTCGGATGCGGGATTCAATCTGCTTGGTACTTTGCGTTTTTCGAGCGACAATGTCGAGGATCGCATGGTGTCGGAGCAAATTACTCAAGATGTGCGCAAACTGATTGAACACCTGCCCGATGAGCAGAGGGATGTAGTAAAGATGCGCTTCTACGAGGATATGAGTTTCAAGGAGATAGCCGCACAAACCGGTGTCAGCATCAATACTGCGCTGGGTCGTATGCGCTATGCTCTAATCAATCTTCGCAAGATGATTAAAGAAAATGAGCTGATTTTGTGCTAATCGTACAATATTAGAGGTAGTGTGGCCGTTTGTTAGTCAAAAGCAAATACAAACAGCCTATGACAGAAATCGACTACACTACATTAGCAGCCGGTGACAATGAGGATGAACTCTGGAAAGAGGTGTTCCAAGATGATTGGGAGTTGTGCCTATTATCGGTGTGCCTATCTGAAATGTTCTCCCCCAGGGGAGTATAACAAACTTATTTGTTAAAAAATAAGAGCCTGCTTAACGTGTGGTTAGGCAGGCTCTTGTTGTAATGTAGATCCCCTACTCTACGTAGAGCACCAAACCTTTGAGGTACTCACTCTCGGGGTGATAGATATTGATGGCGTGGTCTTCGGGTTGGTGGAGCTGATGCAGGATGCGGACGCGGCGACCGGCAATGGCAGCTGCCGAGAATACAGCCATACGGAATTGCTCTTTGTTGACCGCTTGCGAACAGCTGAACGTAAATAGTATTCCACCCGATTTAATCTTCTGCATAGCTTTGGCATTCAGGCGTTTGTATGCTTTGAGTGCCTCGTGCACAACCTTGTGGTGTTTGGCAAATGCAGGCGGGTCGAGAATTACAAGGTCGTATGAGCCGTCCATCTCTTTGAGAAAATCAAAGGTATCCATAGCCACAGCCCTGTGGGGATAGTTCTCGCCAAAGTTCAGCGTCATATTGCGTGCGGCAAGCTCCACAGCACGCTCCGAGCTATCGACCGAAACCACCTCGGTTGCGCCACCATCGGCGGCATAGACCGAGAAACCGCCCGTATAGCAGAATGTGTTGAGTACGCGGCGACCTTTCGAGTAGCGACGAACAAGCTCACGATTCACACGTTGGTCAATGAAAAAGCCCGTCTTCTGTCCCTCTTCCCAATTAACCTCGAATTTGAGTCCGTTCTCGAGCACCGAGCCGGTGTGGCTGCGACTCTCGGTAAGGTAGCCATCGCAAGCGTCGATACCAGCCTTGAACGGAAGCGTGCGGCTACTCTTGTCGTACACAGCCTCGATGGTAGAGCCATACACCTCGCAGATGGCATGTGCAATCTGTGTGCGGGCGTGATACATGCCTACGCTGTGGCATTGGACAACGGCAGTTGAGCCATAAATATCGACCACAAGTCCCGAAAGCATATCACCCTCGCCATGAACAAGGCGGTAGCAGGTGGTCGCTTTGTTGTCGGTGAGGCCTTGTGCACAACGTACGTTGTACGCCTCGCGGATGCGTTGTGTCCACCATGCTTGGTTAATCTCCTCTTGCTCGAAGGTTAGCACGCGAACCGTGATTGAACCAATCTGGTAGTGGCCGCGGGCAATGAAGCGCTTGTCCGAGGTATAGACATCCACGATGTCGCCCTCGAGTAGTTGCTCGTCGTTCTCGATGCGGGCAATAGCGCCCGAAAAAATCCATAAGTGGCGGCGCAGGAGTGACTCCTCTTTGCCGCGTTTGAGGTATACGTTGGTTATCATTTCTCGGAGGTGAGTTTGTCGTATATGCAACTGCAAATCCATGCATCGGTTGCAGCGTAAAGTTGTTGTGCTTCGGTGAGTTGCGCCGATTCCCAATTGCTCAATCTCTGGGCTTTGGCAACCCTCTGTCCAAGTACGATGGCCGAGATTTTGGTGAGTCCCAGCTCGCTGATGCCATAGTTGCCGACGATGGTCTGAAGGTCTACAAAGTTGCGGGCGCGGAATTTGCGCAGAGCATAGAGCTCCTTTAGGTCGCCGTTTGTTGCAAGGCCGATTTTGCGGATGTTGGGGCTCTCGAGAATCTTCAGAATGGCCTTGTCCAGCGGAATACGACACAAGCGGAACAGATAGCAACGGTCAGGGGTAGATAGTTGCAACAGAGATATTTTGTTGGCAACACCCTTTTGGAATACGGCTCTCGACTCGGTATCGAAACCGAGTTGCGGCTGACTATGAAGGTAGGCACACGCTTCGGCCACCTGTTCGGGGCGGTCGATGATGATGATTTCGCCCGGGAACGCCGCTTTGGGCAGCATCTCAAGCTCCTCCTTCGATATGGTTGCCGCATAGTTACTCATAATGGCGACAAAGTTACTCATTTATTTGGAGCCTACCCATCGAATCGACCGAAATTTTGCCCTCGCTCTGCATTTTGTCGATGGCTCGGGCGATGATGTCGGGGTCGTATTCGAGTTGTTGGACTGCCGTGCGGATAGAACCACCCTCGGCGGCAAGCTCCAAGATTTGCCCCTCGATGTCGGGACGGTTGCGCTCGCGCTTCTTGAGGGCAAGGCATACATCGCACACGCCACAATCCTCGGCATCGTGCTCGCCAAAGTATTCTTGAATGAATCGACTTCGACACACCTCTGTATTGTCGGCATACTCGAACATGCGATTGTAGCGTTCGGCGGCCATATCTTTGCGCAACTTGTAGCTCTCGGGCGAGATATATAGGCTCTCCTGTGGCAGGCGTCCGCAATCGCCATACATCATCAGTGGAGTACAACGGCTGGGGATGTATCTTATTACGCGTAGCTGCCACAACGTGCGAAACATCTCGCGAATCTTGTCGATAGTGTAGCCGCTTTTGGTCGCAATGGCCGACTCACTCACGGCGCGGAACTCGCTGAATACTCCGTCGTACATGCGCAGTATGGTGCGGATAAAGTGGTCGAGGTCGGTACGTTCGACACGCAGTTTGTAGAGTTCGTCACGGCTGATGGTAAACATAATGCGTGTTGGGTGCTCGGATTCATCCGTCAGGGTCAGGTAGCCGTTCATACGCAGTATATCTATGGCGTTAAGAGCCGTTCCGACAAACATTTTGTTACGTTTGCAGAACTCATATACGTTGAAGTCATACGAGATACCCGCACCGTCGCCGATAGCAACTTGCAGGTAGTTGGCAACTGCCTCATAGACTCGTTTAATGAAGTCGAGCGAAGGAAACTCCGTAGCAAAGCGGCGCAGTGCTTTGGTTTTGTCGTCGGGCCCTACGAGCAACACTGCATAGGCTTTTTGTTCATCACGGCCGGCACGTCCCGCCTCCTGGTAGTAGTGCTCCAGCGAGTCGCATATCGAGTAGTGAATAACAAAACGAACATCGGCCTTGTCGATACCCATACCAAAGGCGTTAGTAGCAACCATAACTCGGCACTTGCCGCTTGTCCACTCGTCTTGGCGAATGGCGCGTTCCGTGGGCTCCAAGCCACCGTGGTAGTAGGCCGCCGAAACCCCATGCTCTCGCAGTATCTCGGCAATCTGTTGGGTCGCCTCGCGGGTGCGAACATAAACAATACCCGAGCCTGTAACATTGTTTATCACGCGCAACATCTGCTCGTTTTTGTTCTCAACTTTGCGGACGGAGAGCGATATATTTGGACGTGAAAAGCTCGAACGGATAATGTTTTTGCTGCGGAACTGCAAGCGTTCCATTATGTCGTCAGCAACAGCGTCGGTAGCCGATGCCGTTAGTGCGAGAACGGGAACATCGGGCGCCATGCGTCGCAGCTCGGCTATTCGCAGGTATGATGGGCGAAAGTCGTAGCCCCATTGTGAGATACAGTGAGCCTCGTCAACGGCGATAAGTACCGGTTTCATCCGCTCGAATCGTGCGCGGAATATCTCGGTGGCTATGCGCTCGGGAGAGACATACAGAAAACGTGTATCACCATAGACGCAGTTGTCAAGCGCAATGTCAATCTGACGAGGTGTCATGCCCGAATGGATAGCGACGGCCGAAATCCCGCGTCGGCGCAGCTTGTCGACTTGGTCTTTCATCAGCGAGATAAGCGGAGTGACAACCACACAAAGACCCTTTTCGTGTGCAAGCGTAGGGACCTGATAGATAAGCGATTTGCCTGCTCCCGTAGGCATCAGCGCAAGGGTGTCCTTGCCCTCGCATACAGACATGATGGTTGGTAACTGCGTGCGTCTGAACGATGTATATCCCCACACCCGCAACAACACCTCATAGAGCCTTCTTTCGCTAATCTTCTCCATGTGCCGATTATTACATGGCTATAATATTGCGTCTGATGTTACGGTGTCGAGTTTGCCAAGCATCACAAGGCGCAACATGTTGATTGCAGTGGTTGTGGCTCGCTCGATGTTCTGTGTGCGGATGCGGCCGTATGTCATCTTGCGCGAAATGGTCAGTTCGGGTGTTGCAATAGCAATCCATACCGTGCCAACGGGTTTCTCTTCGGAGCCTCCCGTGGGGCCGGCAATACCGGTGGTGGCAATGGCATAGTCGCACTCCCCTACTCGGCGTACGCCCTCGGCCATCTGCTCGGCGACGGTTTGGCTTACCGCGCCATGCTTTGCAATGTCGTCGGGATTTACTCCAAGAAGGTTTACTTTAGTCTGATTGGCGTATGCTACAACGCCACATTTGAAGTATTCAGAAGCACCAGCCATCGAGGTGAATGTATGGGCTATCATTCCACCTGTGCACGATTCAGCACATGCGAGCGAAGCACCTCTCTCACACATCATCTTGGCTACCTCTTCGGCAACAGAAGCGCCCTCGTAACCGAGTATATAGTCGGGAATTATACGCTCTAACTCATCAAAAGCTTTAGCTATCATACGCTCACCCTCTTCTCGCTCCACATCGTAGCATGAAAGGCGCAGACGTA
>JAZQXR010000076.1:0-9839 GCA_045632975.1 Rikenellaceae bacterium | reverse complement strand
AAAACCTTGGCCATGATAACCGAATGGAGAAACACAGCAGGTTGTGTAACAGCGGTCTGTTTGAGCGCTTCGGCATCATCACCAAACATAACATCGGTGATTCTGAAGCCGAGTATCTCGTTTGCACGCTCGAACATCTCTGCCGCCACCTGCGAACTCTCATATAAATCCTTTCCCATCCCAGGAAATTGCGCACCCTGTCCGGGGAATACAAATGCCTTTTTCATCGTTAAGCTTAATGTTTTTGACAGCGCAAAGGTAAGTAAAATTTGAATTAAATGTTAATAAAAAAGAGCGGGAGAATCTATTCTAATTCATTTTAAAATAGTAAATTTGTAAAATTTTTGAGAGATAGAATTATGATTTCACTTCTTTACGATCTGTTTTGGGTTGTGCTTGTGACTGTACTTGTGATAGTTACAGCCATTTTGTGGGTGCTCACCGTGCCCTTTGACCGTGCTCGCAAGATTATCCACGAGGTGTCGCGCGTGTGGGCTACCGGCTTTTTCCGTCTGCCTTTGGGCTGGCGCCGCCACCACTCCGGCCTCGAGAACCTCGACAGTACCAAGCCCTATGTGATTGTTGTAAACCACAGCTCGATGATTGACGTGCCTTATCTCTACTTCCTGCCCCGAATGAATTTCCGTTGGGTTGCGAAGAAAGAGGTTGCCAAGATTCCATTCTTTGGCCAAATGTGCGCCCTGCATGGCGATATTATGGTTGACCGTGGTACCAAAAAGGGTGCACTTGCGGTAATGGAGCAGGGTAAGATGTGGCTCGATCGTGGAGTTTGCGTTGCAATATTTCCCGAGGGAACACGCTCCAAAACGGGTCAAATGGGTGCTTTCAAAACAGGCGCATTCAACCTCGCAAAGAGTGCCGGCGTAGGTATTCTGCCCGTAGTGTTGAGTGGCACGGACAAGACTTTCAAACGCTCGTTCTACTTCCGTTGGCGTCACGACTTTGGCATGAAGGTTCTGCCTATCATCCCTGCCGAGAAGGTTGCCGAGACCGATCTCAAAGAGCTTATGGATAATACACGAGAGGTGATGCTTGCCGCCAAAGCCCAACTCGATGGCGAGATTGCAGCATCGCACAAATAACCCCGGCAACACTACACTATTGCTTCCACATACACTATGAGTCAACAACAGATAAACATAAACAACTATACCGACGACGATATTATCACGCTCAACCCGCGTGAACACATCCGCCGCCGACCGGGTATGTATATTGGCAAACTCGGTGACGGCTCACAATCCGATGATGGTATCTACGTACTCATCAAAGAGGTCGTAGATAACTCTATCGATGAGTTCGTTATGGGTATCGGCCGCCAAATCGAGATTACCATCGAGGATGATGTGGTTACGGTACGCGACTACGGACGTGGTATTCCCCTGAACTCGCTGGCAAAGGCCGTGAGCGAGATGAATACAGGAGCAAAATATGGTGAGGGCTCGGCCTTCAAAAAGACCGTCGGACTGAACGGTGTCGGCGTCAAAGCTGTGAATATGCTCTCGAGCGAGTTTATGGCACGCTCGATTCGTGACGGTGAGTCGCATACCGTATGCTTCGCACAAGGTCTTGAGGTGAGCGACCAATGGGAGAGTGGCGTCAAAGAGAAAAATGGAACACTCATCCGCTATAAGGTCGACAAAGAGGTCTTTGGTGAATACTATTACAACCTCGATTTTGTCGAGCAACTCATCAAGAACTACACATACCTTAACTCGGGTCTGACCATCAAGTTCAATGGCACCAACTATGTGTCGAAAAACGGACTGCTGGATTTGGTAAACGACAGCCTGGGCGAGGAGCCTCTCTATCAGCCCATCCACCTTATGGGTAAGGACATTGAGGTTGTGCTTACCCACGGCACGAGCTATGGTGAGACCTACTTCTCGTTTGTGAATGGTCAATACACCCCCCAAGGTGGTACGCACCAAGCGGCATTCCGCGAGGCGCTAACCAAGACCATCAAGGAGTTCTATCGTAAGGATTTCGATGCAGCCGATATTCGTACCTCGATTATTGCCGCTGTGTCGGTGCGTGTGAGCGACCCTGTATTTGAGTCGCAAACCAAAATCAAACTCGGCAGCAAGGAGATGGAGCCGGGCGTATCGTTGCGCAACTATGTTGTGGACTTTATGGCCGAGCACCTCGACAACTACCTACACAAGAACCCCTCGACAGCCGAGACTCTGGGTCGCAAGATTGCCGAGAACGAAAAGGAGCGCAAAGCTATCTCGGGTGTCCAAAAGAAGGCGAGAGAGATTGCAAAGAAGGTTAGCCTGAACAACAAAAAACTGCGCGACTGCAAGATTCACCGCAACGATAAGCATGAGTTGGCCGAGAAGACCATGCTCTTTATCACCGAGGGTAACTCGGCGAGTGGTTCGATTACCAAGAGCCGTAATGTGCTCACCCAAGCGGTATTCTCGTTGCGTGGTAAGCCCTTCAACAGTTTTGGTCACAGCAAAAAGGTTGTTTATGACAACGAGGAGTTCAACCTGCTGCAAGCAGCGCTCAATATCGAGGACGATATCGAGAACTTGCGCTACAACAAGATTATTATCGCAACCGATGCCGATGTCGATGGTATGCACATCCGCCTGCTGATGATGACTTTCTTTTTGCAGTTCTTCCCCGACGTGATTCGCAAAGGTCACCTCTATGTGCTGCAAACGCCGCTGTTCCGTGTCCGCAACAAGAAAGAGACAATATACTGCTATAGCGAGGAGGAGCGCCAAAAGGCGATTGCCAAATTGGGTCGCAACCCCGAGATTACCCGATTCAAAGGTTTGGGTGAGATTTCGCCCGACGAGTTCCGCGGCTTTATCGGCGATAATATCCGCCTTGATAAGGTGCGCCTGTCGAAAGAGGACACTATCCATGAGATGTTGGAGTTCTACATGGGCACCAACACCCCCGACCGCCGTGACTTTATTATCGACAACCTGCGTGTCGAGGCCGACTATGTCGAAGAATTGATTTAATGCTATGATGAACGAAAAAGATATACAAACAACCCCCGAGAGTGTAGAGCCCCAAAGTGAGGTGACACAGACGGCCGTCGAGGAGCGCAAAGCCTCGAAGTACGACCGTTTCACCCACGACGGAGGACGCACTACCCAGCTGGCCGGTCAATTCAAGAATTGGTGGATTGACTACGCTTCGTATGTAATTCTGGAACGTGCTGTGCCACACCTCGAGGATGGTTTCAAACCTGTTCAACGCCGCATCATGCACTCGATGCGCAGACTCGACGACGGCCGATTCAACAAGGTGGCCAACATCGTGGGTCACACCATGCAGTTTCACCCGCACGGCGACGCCTCGATTGGTGACGCGTTGGTACAACTCGGCCAGAAAGACCTGCTCGTAGAGTGTCAAGGTAACTGGGGTAATATCCTCACGGGTGACGACGCAGCAGCCCCTCGTTATATCGAGGCTCGCCTGTCGAAATTTGCGCTCGAAGTCGTATTCAACCCCAAGACCACCCAATGGATGATGTCGTATGACGGCCGCAACGAGGAGCCCGTAACCCTGCCCGTAAAGTTCCCGCTGGTGCTGGCTCAAGGTGCCGAGGGTATTGCGGTTGGTTTGGCTTCGAAGATTCTGCCTCACAACTTCAACGAGCTACTCGATGCTTGTATCGCCCACCTGCGCGGCGAGGAGTTCGAACTCTATCCCGATTTCCCGACTGGAGGTTATATCGACGTTGCAAAATATAACGATGGCCTGCGTGGCGGTGCAGTGAAAGTGCGTGCAAAGATTTCGAAAATCGATAAACGTACCCTCGCAATCACCGAGATTCCCTATGGAACCACCACCGAGGGTATCAAGGAGTCTATCCTAAAGGCTAACGAGAAGGGCAAAATCAAGATTAAAAAGGTAGACGACAATACTGCGGCAAATGTCGAGATAATCGTCCATGTAAGCAACGACGAGTCGAGCGACAAAACCATCGATGCACTCTACGCATTCACTGACTGCGAAGTGTCGATTTCGCCCAACTCGTGCGTGGTATATGAGGAGAAGCCCCACTTTATGGGTGTGAGCCAAATTCTGCGTTATAGCGCCGAGCACACCAAAGGACTGCTCCAAAAAGAGTTGGAGATTCGCCTCGGTGAGCTGGATGACGCTTGGCACATGACAAGTCTGGAGCGTATCTTCATCCAAAACAAGATATACCAATGCATCGAGGGGTGTAAATCCAAAGAGGAGGCGTACGCAGCAGTAGAGGAGGGGCTCAAACCATTCCTAAAGTTGCTTCGCCGCCAAGTCACCGAGGAGGATATTGTACGCCTGACGGAGTTGCAGTTCATCCGCATCTCTCGCTACAACGCCGATAAAGCCGACGAGCAGATTCGCGCAATCGAGGATGAGGAGAAACGCGTCAAATACGACATCGAGCATATCGTAGACTATACGGTTAATTACTACAACCATATCAAAGAGAAATATGGCAAGGGTCGTGACCGTCGCTCGGAGATTCGCTCGTTCGACTCGATTGACGCCGTTAAGGTAGCTGTCAATAACGCGAAACTCTATGTAGACCGCACCGAGGGCTTCTACGGCTATGGCAAGGGCATGAAAGACGCAGAGTTTGTGTGTGACTGCTCGGATATTGACGACGTTATCGTTATCTGCAAGAATGGCGACTACACCATCACCAAAGTGCAAGAGAAAGCGTTCTTCGCCAAGAACATCCACTATATCGGTGTATTCAAACGTGGCGACGAGCGTACCATATATAATATACTATACCGCGACGGCAAGAATGGTCCCATCATGATGAAGCGATGTGCCATCACCAGCATAACCCGCGATAAGGTGTACAACGTCACCAAAGGAACCTCTGGCAGCGAGATTCTCTACATGAGTGTCAACCACAATGGCGAGGCCGAGATTCTTAAGATATACTTCCGTCCGCGTCCACGCCTGAAGAAGGTGATTACCGAGCTCGACTTCTCGACAATCGCCATCAAGGGACGCCAAAGTCAGGGTAACCTCTTCTCGCGCTATGGTATTAGCAAGATTGTGCTCAAACAGAAGGGCACAAGTACCCTCGGCGGCGAGCAAATCTGGTATGACGACGAGATTCGCCGACTAAACAACGAGGGCCATGGCCGCGCATTGGGTGAGTTCAAAGGCGGAGACAAACTGTTTGTCATCACCTCGACCAAATACTATGTCACAGAGTTTGACCTCGGCCACCACTTCCCCGAGGATACGCTCCACGTGATGAAATACAACTCTGCAACCATCATCGATGCCATCTATTTTGATGGCACACAGAAGTTCTTCTATCTGAAACGCTTCCAACCGGAGTGTAACGAGAAGATGCAACAATACATCGACGATGACTGCACCCTCAAACAACTTGCCTACGACTCGCGCAGTATTATCCGCGTAACATTCGGAGGTGCAAATGCAACTCGCCCCGACGAGGAGATTGACCCCGCAGAGTTCGTTGGTGTCAAGAGCCACCGAGCCAAAGGCAAGCGTATCACCACATTCGATGTTGCAACCATCGCGTTTGTGGAGGGTGTCAAACCCGAACCCACACCCGCCGAGAGCGAAGAGAGTGCCGAGGAGGACGAGCCTGTGGAGAATGTCGCAACCACGACCGAGACAGACGATATGGATGTCGAGTTTGAGGTTGTCCGTGGCGACGATGAGGGCGAAGAGCAACAACTAAACCTGTTCTAATACAAGGTATATGATACTGTTTTTGATTGGATATATGGGCTGTGGCAAGAGCAAGTTGGGACGAAAACTCGCCCCTGCACTCGGCTGGGAGCTTATGGACACCGACAAGATTATCGAGGCGGGAGCGGAGATGACCGTGGCCGAGATTTTCGAGCAGAAGGGTGAGCCATGGTTCCGCGCCCGAGAGCGTGCTGTGCTCGAGTCGCTGGCCGAATATCCTAATAATGTTGTCGTATCGACCGGAGGAGGCCTCGCCTGCAAAGGTGACAATATGGAGCGAATGAAACAGATTGGCATTACGGTCTATCTGCGTCGCACGCCCGAGAATATTGTCGGCCGAATCAGCGAACATGGTCGATGGAAACGCCCCGCAATCCGAGGCATGGATGATGAACGCTTGCTCGCTTATATCCGTGAGAACCTGCCCGGACGCGAACCCTACTACTCCCAAGCATCGCTTGTGATTGATTGTACGGCGCTTGGCGATGAACAGATTATCGAACACATTAAACTACATATAACCGAATACGAAAAATCTAATAATCAATAGTTATGATATTTCTTTTTGACAAACAGACTGTTATTTATGCAGTAGAGTGCAACCACCCCCTTTCGAGCGAGGATAATGTAAAGCTCGAATGGTTGCTGTCCGGCGCAAAACGAGTTGAGGGCGACCGTATGGAAGGTAAATTCATCGGCCCCCGCAAAGAGATGATCACTCCGTGGAGTACCAACGCCGTGGAGATTACCCAGAACATGGGCCTGGAGGGCATCAGCCGTATCGAGGAGTATTTCCCCGAGACGGAGGAGTCGAAGTTCGACCCCATGCTCAACCGCCACTATTCGGTGCTCGATGACGAGCTGTTCAAAACCGACATCAAACCCGAGCCTATCGTCTTTATCGAGGACTTGGAGGCGTACAACCGCAGCGAGGGTCTGGCATTGAGCCCCACCGAGATTGAGTACTTGAAGAGCGTTTCGGCAAAGTTGGGTCGTGGCCTGACCGATAGCGAGGTGTTCGGTTTCTCGCAAGTAAACTCAGAGCACTGCCGTCACAAAATCTTCAATGGTAAGTTCATCATCGACGGCGAGGAGAAAGAGCGTTCGCTGTTCAAGATGATTAAGAATACCACTACTCAAAACCCCAACTACGTTACCTCGGCTTACAAGGACAACTGTGCATTCCTGCAAGGTCCCACTGTCGAGCAATTTGCACCCAAAAGCGGTGATAAACCCGATTGGTTCGATGTTAAGGACTTTGAGAGTGTAATCTCGATTAAAGCCGAGACTCACAACTTCCCCACAACCGTAGAGCCCTTCAATGGTGCTGCAACCGGTACCGGTGGTGAGATTCGTGACCGTATCGCAGGTGGTAAAGGCGCATTCCCCATCGCGGGTACTGCCGTTTATATGACTTCGTATCCCCGTATTGACGAGGAGCGTGATTGGGAGAATCGTACTGCCGAGCGTGATTGGCTCTACCAAACTCCCGAGGACATCCTTATCAAAGCATCGAACGGTGCGAGTGACTTCGGTAACAAATTCGGCCAACCCCTTATCTGCGGTTCGCTGCTCACCTTCGAGCACGAGGAGAAAGGTCAAACCTTCGGCTACGACAAGGTTATCATGATGGCCGGTGGCGTGGGCTATGGCCGCAAAGAGGACAGCCTCAAAGAGGAGCCCGAGGCAGGCGACAAGATTGTGCTGCTCGGTGGTGATAACTACCGTATCGGTATGGGTGGTGGCGCTGTATCGAGCGTTGCTACCGGTGAGTACGCTGGCGAGATCGAGCTGAACGCCGTTCAACGTTCGAACCCCGAGATGCAAAAACGTGTTTACAACGCTATCCGTGCCGTGAGTGAGGCCGAGGAGAACCCCATCATCTCGATTCACGACCACGGTGCAGGTGGTCACCTGAACTGTTTGAGCGAGCTGGTTGAGGCTACCGGTGGTACCATCGAGATGGATAAACTCCCCATCGGTGACCAAACCCTGTCTGCACGCGAGATTATCGGTAACGAGTCGCAAGAGCGTATGGGTCTGGTAGTTAAAGGTGAGTACGTCGACTATATTCGTCGTATTGCCGAGCGTGAGCGCGCTCCGATGTATGTTGTTGGTGAGACCACCGGCGATATGCAATTCACCTTCAAACAAGCCGACGGCCAAAAGCCCATCGACCTGCAATTGGAGGATATGTTCGGCAAAACGCCTCAAACCATCATCGAGGATAAGACCGTTGAGAGTTCGTATGCCGATGTCCAATATAACAAAGGTATGGTTGTAGACTATATCGGCCAAATTCTCCGTATGGAGGGTGTGGCTTGTAAGGATTGGTTGACCAACAAGGTTGACCGTTCGGTTACCGGCCGTATCGCCGTACAACAAACCGCTGGCGAGATTCAAGTCCCCATCAACGACTACGCTGCCGTAGCTCTCGACTACCAAGGCGAGAAAGGTATCGCTACCTCGATTGGTCACGCACCCGTTTCGGCTATGATTTCGCCCGACCAAGGTTCGGTATTGAGTATTGCCGAGTCGCTCACCAACATCGTGCTTGCACCGTTGAGCCACGGCCTGAAGGGTGTATCGCTCTCGGCCAACTGGATGTGGCCTTGCAAGAACGAGGGTGAGGATGCTCGCCTGTATAAAGCAGTTGCCGGTGCCGAGAAGTTCGCACTCGAGTTGGGTATCAACATTCCTACCGGTAAGGACTCGCTCTCGATGACTCAAAAGTACAAAGATGGTCAAAGCGTAATCGCTCCCGGTACCGTAATCATCACCGCTGCCGGCGAGGTTCTGGATATTAAGAAATGTGTGAAAGCCGCTCTGAAACAACAAGCAAGCGATGTGGTTTATGTCGATATGAGCCGTAGCTCGTTCTCGCTGGGTGGTAGCAGCTTTGCACAACTTACCGGCGCTGTGGGTGCAGATACCCCCACCATCGACGATGCTAAATACTTTGCTGCTGCATTCGAGGCTGTTCAGAAGCTCGTTGCCGAGGGTAAAGTTATGGCAGGTCACGACGTTTCGGCAGGTGGTCTTATCACCGCTCTGCTGGAGATGTGCTTCACCAACAATACCACCGGTATGAACATCTCGCTCGATAGCCTCGGTCAAGAGGATATCGTTAAGGCTCTGTTCAGCGAGCGTCCTTCGCTTGTACTGCAAGTTGCTTGTGGCAAACAGATTTGCGAGGAGCTGGCTGCTGCCGGTGTTGACGCTACCGTTATCGGTTCGGTGAACATGGATCGCAAGTTCTCGGTTGAGGGTTGTGGCGTAGAGTTCGAGCTCGCCGTTGACTCGCTTCGTGACGAGTGGTTCAAAACATCGTACCTGCTCGACCGCCGTCAAAGTGGTTGCGAAAAGGCTGCCGAGCGTTTTGCTAACTACCGTTCGCAAGCCCTTACATATAAGTTCCCCGCAGGTTTCGACGGCACCTACGCAGGTAGCGGCATCGACCCCAAACGTCGCACCGCAAGTGGCGTGAAGGCTGCCATCATTCGTGAGAAGGGTGTGAATGGCGACCGTGAGATGGCTTGGTGCATGTACCTCGCAGGCATGGATGTTAAGGACGTTCAGATGACCGACCTTATCAGTGGCCGCGAGACCCTCGAGGATGTAAATATGATTGTGTTCGTGGGTGGTTTCTCGAACTCGGATGTACTCGGCTCGGCTAAAGGTTGGGCAGGCTCGTTCCTCTTCAACGAGAAAGCCAAAACCGCTCTGGATAACTTCTACGCACGCCCCGACACTCTGTCGCTCGGTGTATGTAATGGTTGCCAGCTGATGATTGAGCTCGGCCTTGTTACCCCTAACGACGCCCTCAAACCCAAGATGTTGCACAACGACAGCCACAAATTTGAGTCGGGCTTCGTAGGTGTTACTGTTGAGCCTACCAACTCGGTTATGCTCGGTTCGATGTCGGGTTCTAGCCTTGGCGTTTGGATTGCTCACGGCGAGGGTAAATTCTCGTTCCCCTATGAGGAGGAGAAATACAACATCGCTCTGAAGTACAACTACCACGGCTACCCTGCAAACCCCAATGGCAGCCAATTCGACACCGCGGGCGTATGCTCGGCCGATGGTCGTCACCTGGCAATGATGCCCCACTTGGAGCG